>CAMDUN010000005.1:0-96923 GCA_945878665.1 uncultured Clostridia bacterium
AGAAGCACTCAACGGAGGAACCCGGCGGTGTACTCTTTCTGATTTCCGCCGACAGACGGCTCCCCGGTGGTTTTTTGCGTTTCCTACACGCGACTCAGGTCGGAAACGGACAGGGTGTTCACCCGCCGCAGGGCGATGAGGTTGGTGGCCAGCGAGAAGAGTGCCGCCAGCCCTGCCCCAATCAGGCAGTCAGTCAGATCGGGCGTGGTGTAGAAATTGTCGCCGCTCTTCTGCAGGATCTCCAACACACACCTGCCCAGAGCCAAACCGATGCCCACGCCGCCCAGTATGCCCAAAGCCGTCAGCACAATGTTGTCGCGGTAGAGGTACGCCTTGACGGCGCGGATGGAGAAGCCGTTGATGCGCATGACCACCAGTTCGTTGGTCTTTTCGTTGACGCAGACGATGTTCAGGTTCAGCAGCACCAGCAGTGCCATGGTGACGGACAGAGACAGCCCGATGTAAACCACAAGCATGACGGAGCCGGAGAACTCCTGGAACTTGGCGATCCACTTGGCACTCTCGTCCGTCAGGGAAAAGTAGCCCTCGGTGGTCTGTAGTTTCTGCGCTACGGCGTTTCTGTCCGCGGCGCCGTAGCGGAGGTACAGGGTGTTGCTCTGCGCCGCCCAGCCCATCAGGTGCTGGTAACAGGAGGGGGTCATGACCACCTGCATGGAGGACAGATAGTGCTGGCTAATGCCGGATACCAGGCAGTCATGGCTGCGGCCAGCCGTGTCCAGCAGGTGCAGAGTGTCTCCGGCCTTCAGGCCGTAGTGCTTGGCGTAGGTGTAGCTGACGATGACGCCGTCATCCGTCAGGGACAGGGGCCGCCCCGTTCTGTAATCGTCCAGATGGATGAACGCCCGCAGATCCTCGGCATCCTCCGGGACGATGAGATCTGCCTTATTGAGGGTGCCGGTTTCGTCACGGATATAGACGGCCTCCCGCCGCACGGAGGTGTAGTCCACGCCGGACTCGTCCAGCACCTGTTCCAGCGCCTGATGGCCGCCGGGAACGGCGGTGTCGCTGACAAGGCTGGCGTCGTAGATCCAGATGCGCTCAAAATGGCGGACAGGGGTGCTCAAAATGGAGGATCGCAACGACAGAGACATGACGATCAGCGCCGTACAGCCCGTAATGCCTACCAGCGTGGCGATGATCCGCGTGCCGTCGTTCATCAGGTTATTGACGGTGGTCTGGGTGTAAAGGCTCATGCGCTGCCAGACGCGCCACTTTTCATAGAAGCGGGTGCGCCCGCCGGCGTAGTTCTCTCCCTTCAGCAGCTCTACGGCGGGACGTCGCAGCAGCTTGCGGCAGGGCAGCCATGTGGCCAGAGCGATAAGTGCCAACTCCACCACGGCGATGACCAGTGCCTCCGGCACGACATACACATTAGTAATGGCGCCGATGACATACAGCTTGGCGTAAGCGTCGTTGACCACGGATTCGATGCCGAAAAAGCCGAGGGCATAGCCCACCAGCACGCCGATGGCGGCGGCGAGGAGGGAGTAGGCCATGTAGTGCGCCAGTATCTCACGGCTCCGGAAGCCCAGCGCCTTCTGTACGCCGGCAATGGTTTGAGACTCGTTGATGCTGCGGGTGATGGAGGTGAAGCACACCATCAGCCCCACGAACACAAACAGCAGTGCCATGGAATAGCACAGTCTACGGCTGGACTGGGCGTAGAACTTCGCTGTGGCAACGCTGGGATTGTCCGTGCGGATCTGTACCGTCCATTGTTCATAGCGGACGAAGTCCTCCAGCTCCGCCTTGGCATCGGCCAGCAGCCGAGTGTTCTCCGCCAGCGTCTGCTCACCGTCGGCGATATCCTGCCGCGCCTGCGCCAGCTTCTGTGTGCCGGCGGCGTAGTCACGCTTCGCCTGCGCCAGCTTTTTCTTCGCGTCCGCCAGCTGCTGCTCGCCCTCCTCGATCTGACGGCTGACCTCCGCCAGTCGTGCCGAAGCGGCGGACAGCGCCGCTGCGCCGGCGCGGTAGTCGGCGATGCCCTTAAGCCCCTTGTCCAGCTGCGTGATAAACGTATCTACCTCGGTCAGTGCTGCAACCAGCATTCCCGGTGCGCCGAACAGATCAGGCTCTGTGTCCGTTACGATCATCACGATGAGCGCAAGCCGTATACCCTTACCAAACTCCTCTGCAGGGTCTTTTATGTAGTCGTCCGTGCGTGCCTTGACCGCATCAAGCCGTGCGGTCAGCTTGTCCACACCCTCCTTGCCGGCGCTAAGTCCCAGCCACGGCAGCAGTCTGTTGACTGCTTTGGTCACTGCGTCGTCACTGCCGTAGTTGCCCAAATACGCCTTGGCTTTGTCAATGGTATTTTGGAAATCCTCCGCCGTATCGACTACGCATTGCTCTGCGGGAATGCCCAGCAATTCGAAGGTGTCAAACAGGATCTGCGCCACTTCCTTCTCGTTAATGGCATCAGGCTGCTCATTGTATATCTCCACCTGCCTCTGTATGCGGGTCAGCAGGTCTTTGGCAGCGATAGCCTTCTCCTTATCCGCCTTCAACTGCGTTTCTGCCGCGTCAATATCGGTGGGATAGCCGTTTTCCTCCAATTCCGCCGTCAGTGCGGCCCGGCCCGCCCGCAGCTGCGCCGCGCCGTCGGCATACGCCGCCAGCCCGTCCGCGTACTGCTGCTTGCCGTCGGCCAGTTTCTTTTCGTTTTCCGCGATCTGCTTTTCACCATCGGCAATCTGCACTTTGGCAGCGTCCAGTCTCTTCTCACCGTCGGCGTATTCCTGCTTCCCACTCTCCAGTTCCTGCTGACCGTCCGCCAGTTCCTGCTCCGCATCGGCGATCTGCTCGCCGGCACGGTCATACAGATCGTCACTGCGCAGGGCAGCCCGTTGCGCGCCCAGTGCTTCCAGCTTTTCCTTCAGGGCGCCCGCCTGCTGCTGGTACACGCTGCCCAGAGAGTTCAGTGCATCCAGCCCCGTTCCGCGTATCAGCAGCTGAGAAAAGCAGCCGTCATACATTTCCGTGTCAAAGGCGGTCTTGGCGACGAGGACATAGCCGTCTGCCGAACCGTCGCCGATGTCGGTGAAGCCGCGGGAGTAGTCCGTCTCCGCGCGGGTGAAGGAGGGGTGCTCCACGATGGCGGTGATGGTAAATTCGCTGTTTTTCAGGCAGGGCTTTCCACCTCGCAGAGCGCCGATGGGGAGGGTGTCCCCAAGGTGCAGTTCCAGCGCCTCGGCCAGCAGCCGCTCCACCGCCACCTCGTCCGCCGCGGCGGGCAGCTCACCCTCCAGCACCTCGGTGTGATCCATGGTGTCGGTAAGAGACTGAATATTCAATATGCAGCGGTCGCCGCCCACCTGGGCGATGCCGTAGGCGTTGTAGGCGCCCTCCACGGCGGACACGCCGTCCAGCGCGGCCACAGCCGCCGCGTCGTCCTCCGTGAAGCCGTAGGGAAACACCAGCTGCAGATCGTGGTACCGGTGCTCGTCCAAATAGCGGTCCATGGCTCGGCTCAGCGCCGGCTCGTTCCACTTGATGCCCAGAAAAATCGCCACGCCCAGCGACACGAATACGATGATGGAGAGAAAGGATACCCATGTTTTACGGATGTCCCGAAGCAGGACGATCCACCGCGTCTTTTTCATAGCGCCCCCTTTACCAGACCAGCTCGGCGGCCTTGACTGGATGGCGGTTTACCATCACCTCGTCGATATAGCCGCCGCGCATGCGGATCACACGATCCGCCATCCGGGTGATCTCCTCGTTGTGGGTGACCATGACTATGCTGGTGCCGCCGGACACGACCTTTTCGATCAGCGTCAGCACCTCGATTCCAGTGGTGTAGTCCAGCGCCGCCGTGGGCTCGTCGGCAAGGATGAGGCCGGGGCGCTTTACCAGTGCGCGGGCGATGGACACCCTCTGCTGCTGGCCGCCGCTCATTTGGGAGGGATAGCTGTTGCGGCGGGAACTGAGACCCACCCATTCCAGTGCCTCCTCCGGGTCGCCGGAGTCCTCCTTCAACTCGGCGATGAACTGCAGGTTCTGCAGTGCCGTCAGGTTGGGCATCAGGTTATAGGATTGGAAAATAAAGCCGATGTGCTGGCGGCGATACTCGGTCAGGACGTCCTCCGGCGCGTGGGAATAGTCCTCGCCGCGAAAGCGGAATTCGCCGTCGGTCAGATGGTCCATGCCGCCGATGATATTCAGCATGGTGGACTTACCGCAGCCGGATTCGCCCAGCACCACCAGCAGCTCGCCCTCGTACACATCCAGATCGATGCCCTTGAGCACGCGGGAGATGGTGTCGCCGTTTTTGAACTCCTTGATGACCTTCCGCAGGGACAATATCACTGGCCGGTTCTGGCTGACGCCCACGTCCAGGCCGCTCTCGTCGATGGCGGTGGCCGCCAGCATGCCCATGATCTCGCACACGTCGGCGTCCTCACGGGAGAACGCGCCGCCGTCCGCCCTGTCAATGAACTGGATGCAGCCCAGCGTCTCGTACCGATTTTCCAGCGGCACGCAGATCAAGGATCGGATATGCTCCGCCGGGTCGCCCTCGGGCAGAAACAGCGCCTCGCCGGTGCTGAACACCTGCCCCACGAGGCCCTCTCCCGAAGCGACCGCCCCCTCGACGAAGGTATGCGCGCCCTTGGCATAGGTGGGGTGCAGCAGCTTGTCGCCGTCCTTGTCGAAGTACCAGATGACGGCGGTCTCAGCGCCGCTGACCTCCCGGATAATGTGTACGCACTTGCGCAGGGCATCCTCGATATCGGACGCGCCGTTGATGACGGACTTGATGTCGCCGATGGCCTTAAAATGCTTAAATAATACATTGTCTACCATGTTCTTTCCTCTCTGATAAATAGTAGCCGCCTCGCCTGTGTGCAGTCCACCGTCACGAGAATATCATCCCGGCGGAAGCGGAGGCGCGGATCTCATCCTGCAGCAATCTCCGACAGGGCGGACAACGCGATGCCCGTCAGCACCAGCGCAAGACACAGATACTGCTTGCCCGTCAGCCTTTCCTTCAGGAAAAGCCGCGCACCCAGGATGGTCAGCACGCAGTAGCCGGTGGTCACGACAGGCGTCAGAAGCGGGCTGGCGACTGTCGCCGCGGCATAGAACACATTTCCCGTTGTTTCCGTCAGTGCCGCGCCGCACTTGACAAGCTCACCTTTTCCGAACGGGTTGTACGCGGTCTTCTTCACCGCCAGCATATACAGCCACGATAGGACCCCTGCCAGCGCAAAGAATGAGCTCTCGCAGATTAGCAGATCGAACTGCCCCATAAACGCCTCATCCCCGCCAGCCAGCACAATGCTGTCAAACACCATCGATCCTGCGTCCACTAATGTATAGAGGATGGGAAATATGAACGCCAGTGCACCCAGCGGATGCTTTCTCTGTATCTCCGGTACATTCCGTTCGCTGCTTGCTATGCGATGCTCCTGCACACCCAGCAGTATCACTCCCGCCGTCACAAAAAAGATACTGCTCACATTCCACGGCGTGATGCGTGCCCCCTCGCCCAACCGTCCGGTAGCGGCAAAGTACACCAGCAATATCACCGCTGCCACCGCACCATCCACATTCTCCAGGGGCGAAGCCACGGATGCGTCCAGATACCGAGCACCGACCGTTCCGCACATCAGTGCCGCCACATACAGTACCGCCATGGGGATGTACTCCCTGTAGTATATGATCAACCCTATCGGAGACATCTGCATTTCCGACAGCGGCAGCAGAAGCACGGCTGCAATCGCCATGATGATGCCCAGCCATACCATGATCTTCAGGTGGGACAGCTTATCCGTCAGTTCTGATCCTTTTTTATAAAACAGATCTGTTGCGCTCCAGCAAAGGATGCACAGCAGTGTCAACCCAAACCACTTCATGCGTTGGAACTCTCTTTCGTTTCTGTTTTTACCCGCTCCCGCATTTGCTTCTTACATATATGCCACATCCAGATAGATAGGACGAGCACCGAGCTTCATCTCGCCGCCCATATCCACGGTGTACAGAATGCTGCTGAACGGCACATGCCGCAGTCTGCGAAACGCCTGATAGGTGGGATTGTTTTCCGCAAGCCCCACCATAACGACCTCGTGTCCCCGGGCAAAGGACGAAGCCGATCGGATGAAATGTGCCCGCCCTGCCGTGTCTACCGCCGGGTCGAACAGCAGCATGGACAGGCTGACGCTGTCCACCGTCTGTCCTGTCTTGGGAACCGCCGGATATCCCAACAGTCGCGTGGGTAGTACGGGCAGAATCCTGAACGCGCCACTGTACCCGCATAGGTAATAGTTTTTGTTTCTGCGATCATCTAGCAGCGCACAGGCCGCCAGAATACGGCCGCCTTCCCGCCAAACAATGAAATCCTCATCGGTAAGTCCCGCCATATTTCGGTTCAGGGGCGCAAGGTCGTACATCGGCAGCCAGCGAGCGTAAAAGGCATCCAGCTCCGCCGCGCCGCCCTTTTCCAGCGGCAGCCCGCTTTTCCTGCTGGGAGAGATCAGAAACGAGGTGTACAGCCCCTGCTTTTCAAACCGGGGAAGGGAACGGTGCGGCTTTTCAAACAGATGCTGCACCGACATGTTGTGCCGCAGCACGGCGGCATAGCATATATCCGCTTCGCCCTGTATTTCCTGCCGAAGACGGCGAAACGCCTCCGGCAAAACGCGCAGCCGCTTGTGGTATTCCGGCAGCAGCTTCAATCCGTTCAGATACGCGCCGCGGCACATTTCGCCGCCCAGATACACGCGATGGAAGGACGCTGCGCCCATACCGACCGTCCTGTCGGCGAGCCTGTCCTTCAGCAGCAATACCACCGCGCCGTCATCCTCCTCCTGAAAGGAACGGTACGGATCATTACCGCGGCGGAACTGCAGATCGATGGCGGTATGGAAGCGAATGCTCTCAAACATTCTTCGTATGTCCTCGCTGTCGCCGGGCACTGCTTTGACGATCTCAAATTGTTTCTCTTTTACCAGCATGTGGTCACCTCAACAAAAAATACCGACGATCACCAAAAGACTTCCGACGATCGCGCAGATCAAAAGCGCCCGGCTCTGTCCCCAGCGCCCCGTTACCGCAGAGCAGCCCGTCAGCTGCACCGATCTGCAATAGGCCGGGACCAACAGTATAGAAATAAGAAGCGATACGATGCCTCCGGCGACCTTCGCCATATCCACGAAGGACGACGACGGAATAAACGCTGCCAACAATGCCGGCAGCGTGACCGCCGCAAGGCTTGTACGCCGTTTCATGTGGAATTGCCCGGAAATGATACCCGTCAGTGAAAAGGCCAGCACAAAAAATGACGTGAGCAGAGCCAGCAGAATAAACAGGTCGGCACAAACACCCGCCACCGGTCCGAGGGCATTGCGCAGTCCTACGCCTGCCATCTCCGTGACCTCCTCAGACGCAGCAATGGCGGACACGCAGATCAGCAGGCAGACCATCAGATTGGCAAAAAGCCCTCCCAAAATGGCTCTTTTTATCCGGCAGGCATCGTTGTGCATACCCCGCGCCAGCTCCGGCACAGCGAACAGCGCCGTCAGCGAGAACGTGAGCATACTGAATGCGCCCAGTGCGGCGCGCAGGCTGCCGCACCGGGGAAGCGCGCCCTCCGCTTTTGTAAGGGCAAATGCAGTTATGACGGCCAGCAGTACGCCGATAGCAGCCACAAGCCATTTTTCACTTATTCCGACAGCGCGCAGCCCCAGCATTACAGGAAGGGCGGCAGCGGCAAAAAACAGCAGCTTTCCCGCTGTCACGGGGACAGGCAGCAGGGCGCACAGAACCTCTGCGCCGCCCAGTATGTACGCGGAGATGTTGGCCGTCAGCATAAGTGCTGTCAGGACAAAGAACAGCAGTTCCGCCCGACGCTTCCGTTTCCCCGGCGGCAGCAGGCAGCTGAAAATGCGGGGGATCTCATACTCGCCGGAGTTGATCACCATGTCTGCCGTCAGGCAGTGCATGACGGCACTCAGTGCGAAGGCCGCGGCAAAAGCCAGCAGTCCGCCTATCACTCCCGCGCTCTTGATCAGACAGGGGATCGCCATGACACCGCTGCCGATACCGGTGCCGCTGATCATTGCCGCGCCCTCTGCGACCGTCAGTGTCCTCCCTGCACCCTTCACCGCCGTTCCGCCTCCGCGCCGTACCATGTAACGCACAGCATAGTAATGTCGTCGGACTGCTCCGCGCCCTGCGCAAAATCATCGATATCGGCGCGGACGCGGGTACACAGCTCCTGCGGCGTGCCGTCTTTCTCGTTAAGCACCTGCTCCAGCCGCTCCTCGCCGTACAGGGTGTTGGCGGTGTCGGCCGCCTCGGTAACGCCGTCGGTGTAGACGAACACCTGCGCGCCGGGAGTCAGCTGCACCTGCTGCTTGCGGTAGCGGGTCTCCTCCATTCCGGCCAGAATGAAGTTGGGTCTGGTACGCAGATAGGCGAAAGCGCCGTTCTTCTCCCGCAGCAGCGGCGGGTTGTGTCCCGCGTTGACGTACTCCAGCAGGCCGCTGCGCAGATCCAGCGAGCCCAGCCACGCGGTGACGAACATCTCCGCGTCGTTGTTCTCGCACAGGCCGCTGTTGGCCTCGGTAAACACCTCGGCGATGTCCCGTCCGCTCTCGGCCAGATTCCGCAGCAGCGTCTTGGCCCGCATCATGAACAGTGCGCCGGGGATGCCCTTGCCGGACACGTCCGCCACCAGAAAATACAGATGGTCGGCGTCCGCCAGATAGAAGTCGTAGAAATCGCCGCCCACCTCCTTGGCCGCATCCATGGAGGCGTAGATGTCAAAGTCCTTCCGCTCCGGGTACGGCGGGAATACCGACGGCAGACTGGAGCGCTGGATCTGCCGGGCAAATTCCAGCTCCCGGTCGATGCGCTGCTCCGCCTCCTCGATGTAGTGCTTCAGGGTGTCCACCGTGGCGTTGATGTCGTCGGACAGAGACGCAAACTCCTGATTTTCCCGGACGTTGACGTGTACGCTGAGGTCGCCGTCGGTGATCTGGGACAGAGAGCCGTTGATCTTGTGGATGTTGTCCACGATCAGCCGCTTGATAAGGAAGTAGATGTGGGTGAACAGCGCCGCGAACACCACCACCTCCATGAAGATCTGGATGGCGATGGCGATATTGCGGGAGAACATGGCCTCCGTCACCGGAATGGTGGCGACGAGGTAGAAACCCTCCGTCATCCGCAGCATACAGTAGGAATCCGTGTTGTTGATCTTGGCCTGGAAGCGGGTATCCGGCTGTACCTCCATGCTGGCCGCTGCGCTGCTGACGGAAAATGCGCTGCGCCCGGCGTGGCCGCCGTTGTCGCTGACGATGGTCAGGTCACTGTCGCAGACGATGATACCACCGGCGCGCCCGATGTGGCGGTTCTTCACCGCCAGACGGATCTGATCGGCGATGGCACTCTGGAACTGGTCTGCATCGTAGCCCACTTGGACGAAGCCGCCCTCCGACATGGCCACACCAGCGTATTTCCGGGAGATGCTGCTGTCGGCGGACAGGGGCTGGTAGCTCTGGACATAAGTGCTCTCCCCATCCAGCAGGCACAGAAACTCCGCCGACTGGGGGCCGGAGGCCATATCAAAGCCCACGAAGTCCGCCAGCGTGCTCTCGGCGATGATGCCGTTCTCGTCCACGATGTTGATGCCCACCACGCCGTAGCGCTCCGCCAGGGCGTTTAGCTCGTCACGGGTGCTGTCCGCCGTGACCTTCCCGGCCACGGTCTGCGCGATGCTCAGCAGGTTGTCGTCGGACACATCCCGGACATCCTTCTCTACATCATCCAGATTCAAAGCCAGCAACTGGTCGGCGTTGGCGTAGGCGATGCGAGTCTGCAGGGCGTCGGTAAAGATGCAGGTGACGGCGAAAGCCGCGATGACGCAGATCAGCAGCAGGAACTGGAACATCTGCGACAGTTGGTAGGCACCCTTGCGGCGTATGACCCGCTCCTTACCGATCATGGCCACCAGCAGTAGGGACAGCATCACGGATACGCCGTTGCACAAGATCATAGGGGCGGCGCACTTTTCCACCACCTGGAAGGCGGCGTAGATGTCGCTCATGTTGGTCAGGAACACCAGTAGCATGTGCAGCACCTCAGTGGTCATGCCGATGGCCAAGCCATAGAACCAGCTGGGTTTCTTGTTGTCGAACATGAAGCGGCGGCAGCCGGCGCCGAACAGACCGGCCAGCACCGTGCCGATGGTGCAGGCCACCTGACTGAAGGCTCCTGCGCCCCAATAGGTGGCGAACCAGCGGTACACGCCGCCGATGACACCGGCGATGACGCCCGCCGGGCCGCCGAACAGCAATCCGGCAGTGAGGGGCGCGGCATTGCGCACGTTCAGCACCGCCCCGTTGACGGGGATGCCCGCCTCGGTGGCCAGCACCGCAATAATGCCGAACAATACGCCGATGATGGCCTGTTTCACGCCATAGGGCAGCTTTTTCGTCCACGCCTGCCGCTCCGCCATGTACAGGATCACGGACAGCGCCACCGGCAGCAGCGTCATAAATGTCAGTGCCCCGATCTGCATTACAGTTATCATCGTCATTGGGATCATTCCTCCTTACCCTTTGCTGTAGCGTCCTTCAGCGCCGCCTCCACCGCCGCAGCGGTAAGCGGGAACGGGATCAGTCCCGCCGTCTCGCTCTGTATGTGCGGCGGCAGGCCTCGCAGGGCATCCGCCGATCCCATCAGATAGGCGCGTACAGCGGGCTGCTCCTGCCGGACAAAGCGGATCAGCTGCACGCCGTTCATGCGCTTCATCTCTACCTCCGCCAGTAGCAGATCCACCTTGTTGTGAAATGCGCATTTCCCCGCCATCAATGGATCTGTGGCGCGGGTGATCACCGCGCCGGGAAACAATCCCTTCAGGATGCCCTCCAGTGCCGTCAAACGCACCTCATTGCTGCCAACCACAAGAATATTCATCAGCTTCCGGCTCCCTTCTCTTCTGCGGCGGGAAAAAGATTGTACACTCGTTTCATTGCATTTCCCCGTTTTTATGCTACAATATACAAAGAATCTGTTTTTCAGCCAAACTTTGCGTGTACCATAGTACGCTTCTAAGCGCAACAAAAGTGCAACAGGCAGAAAGGTGTCTCCCCATGTCACTATTCACATACTACTACGTCAGTGCCGCGCTGGAACTGTTCGCTGCGTTCATCACGGTGGTCATGCTGCTGATCCGTCCTCTTATCCAGAAACAGCACTCTACCGTGGACGCCTTCCTTGTGGCATTGCTGTGCGCCCATGCCCTGTCATTGCTGCTGGACGCGCCTATCTGGATCCTGCTGGCAGAGCCGTCTCCTGAGCGAGTGCCGTTGATCAAGGTGCTGACCTTTCTTACGGATCTCTTGCTCATCTCCGCCCAGGCGCTGTACGCATGGTGCCTGACGGCGTATATTTCGGAGCGGCAGTACATATCCCGCCGCCCGGTTTGGTACATCACCGGGATGTCTGCAGCAGCGGTGCTGACATGCCTGCTGTCCGCCTTCAATGAAATGTACATTGGCTATGACGCCTCCGGGGCGGACTTTACCGGCTCGCTGTACTGGCTGTATCTGCTGTTCACTGTGCAACTGCCCGCTTCCACGGCACTGCTGGCCTTTCAGCACCGCCGGATACTGGGGCGGCGGGATACATGGGTATTCGCTTCCTACGGCTTGATCGTAGTGGTCAGCGTCCCGCTCCAGCTTTTCTGGGCCATCACCCCCGTCTACCTGGCAGCGGATGTGACAGTTCTGCTGTTGGCCTGCACGGTGATCTATACAGCGCAGGTACGCCGCACCGCCCAGGCAGAGAAAAAACTGGTGGAGCAGGAACTGTCTCTGTCCGAAAGCCGCAATGCGCTGATGCTTTCCCAGATCCAGCCCCACTTCCTCTACAACGCGCTTACTGCCATCTACTGTCTCTGCGACACCCGTCCGGAAACCGCCAAGACCGCCGTCAGCGATTTCTCCCGCTATCTGCGGGGCAATCTGGACTCCCTCAAAAAGGAGGGCCTTATCTCCTTCTCCGACGAGCTGCGCCACACCCAGGCCTATCTTTCGCTGGAGAAGCTGCGCTATGAGGAGGCGCTGGAGGTGGCCTATGACATCAAGGTCAGCGGCTTCCTGCTGCCGCCGCTGACCATTGAGCCGCTGGTGGAAAACGCCGTGAACCACGGCATAGGCGTTTTGCCTTCCGGCGGATGCGTGACCATTTCCACCCAGGAGCTGCCCGAGTACTACGAGGTGCGCGTAGCGGACAACGGCGCGGGCTTTGACCCCGATGTCATCCCCGCTGACGGACATACCCATGTGGGCATATCCGCCGTCCGCAGCCGCCTGCACATCCTGTGCGGAGGCACGCTGGACATACGAAGTGCCCCCGGTCAAGGGACTGCCGCCATCATCCATATTCCGAAAGGAGCATAAGCTATGCGGATTATCGCCGTTGACGACGAACGTCTGGCGCTGGAAGCGCTGGTATCCTCCATTGTAAAGGCCGTTCCGGGCGCCGCTGTCCACGGCTTCCGGGACCCTGCCGAGGCCATGGATTTTCTCCGCAGTCATATCTGCGACGTGGCGTTTCTGGACATCCGAATGCGGGGCATCAGCGGCCTTGAGCTGGCCCGCCGCATCAAGGAGTTGCACGGCAGCACTAATATCGTCTTTGTCACCGGCTACTCCGAGTACGCGCTGGATGCCTTCCGCGTCTACGCCAGCGACTATCTGCTCAAGCCTCCCACCCCCGGCACCGTGGCACAGGCACTGCAACAACTGCGCACGCCCATCGTGCCAGAGCCCAAGCACCGCATCCGCTTCCAGTGCTTCGGAAATTTCGACGCTTTTGCCGACGGCAAGGCACTGACCTTCCATCGGGGCAAGGCCAAGGAACTGCTGGCCTATCTGGTAGACCGCAAGGGCGCCGGCGTGACCATGGGCGAGCTGTCCGCCGTCCTCTGGGAGGAGGGGCCGGACACCCTGTCCCGCCAGAGCAACCTCCGCAATCTCATCAGCGACCTGCGGAAAACCCTGTGCGATGTGGGGGCGGAGGGTATCCTCCTGAAAACGCGCAATGCCATCGCCATCGATGCCGATGCCGTAGACTGCGACTATTACGACTTCCTGCGCCACATCCCCTACGCCGTCAACCGCTATCAGGGCGAGTATATGTCTCAGTACTCATGGGCGGAGTTGACCGCCGCGTCCATCGTCTCTGGATAGGAACGCATAAGCCAAAAAACAAACGCTTACCGGCGCGGCACATCGCGGCGGTAAGCGTTTGTTGCGCTCTTGTTGCAGTCGGGCGGGTATAGTAATGTTGCTCTTACCGAAAAACGACAGCGAAAAATGGCGCAGGAGGCCCTCTCAGCCGCTTCGCGCAAAAATACAAACAGGAGAACAGTATCATGTCAGAATTTTTGAATGCGGTCCGCTTGGCGGCGGACGGCAGTTTGGACGGCGTCTCGGATGCCGTTATCCTTGCCATGGGCGTGGTGGGCGCGCTTTTGCTGGCAGCATCCATATTCGCCCTTTTCGTGTCCATCTATTTGGCCATCCGCTACACCCGGTACAATCGGAAGCAAAGCAGCTGCGGCATGACCGGCGAGCAGGTGGCTAGAGACATCCTCGATCAGAATGGCCTGCAGAGGATCAAGGTCTCCAAGACAGGCTCCATTCTGCTGGGCAACAGCTACAGCCATTATTTCAAGAAGGTGCGGCTGAGGCGGCTTACATGGAAGAAGCAGAGCGTCACATCCCTTGCCATGGCGGCGCAGAAATCCGCTCTTGCCGTTCTGGACAAGGAGAATGACCCGGATATGCAGACCCGCGTCCGCCTGACGCCCGTCATCTACATCGGGCCGCTGGCCTTCGTCCCCATGGTCATCATCGGCGCGCTGCTGGATCTGTACATATTCAAAACCACCAACGGGATGTACACCATCCTCCTGACTGCCATCGCCCTCGTCTTCTACCTGCTGTCCTTCATTATGTCCATTCAGGTGCTGAAAACCGAGAAGAAGGCGCAGCAGCGCGCCTACGATATCATGAAGGAAAATGGCATGGCCACCGACGAGGAGCTGGCCATGTGCAAGAAGCTGTTCCGCCTGTACAACATCGAGTACATCAACAACATGGTCATCTCGCTGCTGGAACTGGTCTATCGGGTGCTTCAGATCATCGCGTATGTCCAGAATGCATCCTCGTCCGGCAAGTCCTGACGGGGCGGCACGCCTGCCGCTGCCGGGTTCTTCATCGGCGGCAGGCGTGTGAATTTGTTTGAAAAAATGGGGTTAAAAAGGAGAACTTGCTTTGAATGAGAATCTTTCGTTCTCTGTATTCACAGCGGACATCGTAAGCTTACTGCTGCTGGGCACGCTGTATCTCAGCAACTGGCAGCGGATGAGCCATGACCGGGACATCAGGATCGTCGCACGGATGATGGCCATCACCGCCGTCTCCAATGTGGCGGACTGCTGCGTATTTTATCTGGACGGCAGCGCCGGCACGGTGCTGCGGATCGTGGTGTTCCTCAGCGGCTCGTGGCTCTTTCTGGGAAATGTGCTGATCGGCTATACATGGGCGCGCTTCCTTACCATGCACATGAACATCCCCTTCACGGAGACGCGCAAAAGGGTGTACCGGGTAGGCGGCATTGCCGCCGGTGTCCTGCTGGTCATCAATATCTTCTATCCGCTGGTGTTCTGCTACAAGGACGAGCTGTATGAGCGGGGCCCCGCCTACGGCGTGTTCCTGCTCTTTGCCTTCCTGTACATGGCGGACAGCCTGTATCTGTACGCCAAGTGCCGCAGAAAGACCGGCACGCTGAAGCTGTTCCCGGTGCAGGTCTTTTTCGTCCCGGTGCTGATCGGGGTGGTGGTGCAGGCGGTTTTTATGGAGGTCGCCATCACGTGGACGTCCATCGCTGTGGCCATTGCGGGTATTATGACGGCGCTGAAAAACGAGACGATCTTTCTGGATTACCTTACTGGGCTGTACAACCGCGTGTATCTGGAGTTTTTGCAGAAGCGGGCGTACAAGAGGAAGGACACATGGGTCTGCGGCATTATGATCGACCTGAACGGCTTCAAGGCGATCAACGATACCTACGGGCATGCTGAGGGCGACACCGCGCTGATCCTTGCCGCCGGTCTGCTCAAAAATGCCTTCGGCGAATATGGAGTGGTGACAAGGTACGCCGGTGATGAATTCGTCGTCATACTGAACACCGCGGACGAGCAGCTTGTCCAAAGCCTTATCGCACGGGCAAAGGAGAATTTTGAGGAGGTCAACGGGACGCACGACAAGCCCTACCGTCTCTCCGCCTCCATGGGCTACGCCATCGCCGACCTGCACACCGAGACCATTGCCGACTTCATGAACCGCATCGACCGCCAGATGTATCAAGACAAGCTGGGCTATTACGCGAAAAACGACCGCCGGAAGGGCCAGCCGGCCACCGCGGACAATGACGCCGGACAGTAAACAAAGAAAGAGATGTGACACATATGATGTGGTTCGCCCTGATCGCGGCGCTGCTGGGAATGTCCGCGCTGACCATCATCCAGACGCCCCGGGAGTGGCTGAAGCGCCCCTCCCTCTGGCCCTGCTGATCCTGTTCCATGCCGCCGGCATCGCCAGCATTCTGCTGATCCTGTTTGCCGTTTATCGTATCTACCGTAGTTTTCCCTTGTTACCGAATAGAAAAACAGACGTGGAAATCTCCACGTCTGTTTTATACATATTTGTCAGGACTTCTTTAATTCCCTCAAAGGATTTTGGAGCGTATTGAAGATATTGAACCGGCTGGTCGATCAGCTATCTTTCTCCATCGTCAATCAAAAGAAGATCGTCCCGTGTTGCGGCATGATTGCGTAGCTCATCCGAGAAGCCGGAGATGCTGAACAGGACGTACCACACTTTTCGCCGATCCCGCTCCCATGCGACATCGCAGGCCTTAGCTTCCAACGCATGAAGGACATTAAGACCAACTGGCTCTTTCCGGTACTTGCACTCTCCCAAAATCAGGTTCTTGCCCTCCGGATCAAGAGCTGCAATGTCGATCTCATTCTTGGCATCCCAATACCCACCCAGCTTGGAGAACTGGAACGGCCATGCGTTATTGACATTCAATTCCCACATCCGCTCCTGGCAGATGTCCTCATATACGAAGCCAATGTGGCTGGTAGTGAGGCCCTTGCGGATCTTATCCATCACGATACCGCTATGCCCGCTTTCGATAAAGCTCATATTGGGATAGATAAATGCGAACCAAAACCGCAGATAGTTATCCTTGATCTTGTAAAGGCCTCGCTTGCTCTTTTCGGGATTTTCCTCTGTGACAGGCACCCTTCGTTCCAGAATATCCAGATCCATCAAGGTCTTCAGGTACTTGGTCAGGTTCGTTGACTTGACCTCCAAAACAGCGGCAATCGCGGAAAGCTTGTGGTTTCCAGCCGCAATCGCCTTGATAATGGAAAAGTAACTGCCGACTTCACTGACCTCCTGCTGCAGCAGAAAATGCGGTTCATCATAGAGATAGCCGGAGCGGTTCAGTACGCATTTTTGGATAGCACGATAGATATCGCTACTCTCCGAAAATAACTCGATATACTTGGGGACACCGCCTGTAACAGAGTATAGCTCAATGAGTTCTCTGCGGGTTTTGCCAGGGAAAAACTCATGGTAATAGGCGAACGGGATCTGCTTGAGCCGGATCTGCGCGGTTCGCCTTCCGTATAAAGGGCTGCCGTAGGCCAGTGTCTGAGACTCCATCATGGAGATCAGGGAACCGCAAAGGATAACCATAACAGACTGCTTCTTTAGTATTTCTTCCCATATCCGCTGGAAAATGGAAGGAAATGCAGGCTCCGCTTTGCCTAGATGCTGAAATTCATCCAGTACGATAACGGGCTTGCTGTCATGCTTGGCATCCATGATTGATTTGAATATCACGTCCCAGCTTTTGACATCCGCATTACGCAGAAGATCGCTATCAATAAATTCTGCCGCTTTCTCTTTGAATGCCGCTCGGTTTTGCGCTTCGGACTCTTCACTTGCAAGGAAAAACAGGGCGTTTTTATCCCGAATAAACTCGGATATCAGCGTAGTCTTTCCCACTCGCCGGCGTCCATACAGTACGACAAGTGCGCTGCCGTTCCGCTCATACTCACTTTGCAGCGTCTCCATCTCCTGCTGCCGATCAACAAATACATGCATGCGATCACCACCCTTACAATTATTATACTCCAAATTATAATAATTTCAATCATAATTTCATTCCGCTTCTATAATTCTTTGTGGCAATGTAAGGGACAGCTTTTCAATGGATGCGGTAAAGTGTTTTTCAGAGTATTCATCTCGATGCCACGCCTCATAAAAATCTGTGCAGTATCCCTCCTCCAGAGCATCCTTCTCTGCCCAATCCTTTACGCAGCCTTCTGCCTGTTCTTCGCGGATGCCCTTCAGCATAGCAAAACGCGCCATATCATAGTCGGCGTACAGCTCTGTAAGGCAGCCAGAATCCCAGCTTGTGGTAGGGGGCGATGCCCTCATCGCCCCGCACACCGCGCAGCGGTGTCATTCCGAGCCAGTGCTCACACTGGGTTGTGCGTAGCGAAGCGAAGCTGAGGTGTCACGGCCTTTGGCCGTGACGCAGCTTGTCGATAAACCCATCTTGTCATTCCGCGGAGCACCCCAAGGGTACTTGCTTCGCGGCGCGAAGCGACGTGGGAATCCGTAATCTTTTAGCTGCAAATCTATGCTAAAGCGCAAAAATCATGTGTTTTGAGAACGGATTGCCACGCCAGTCTGCGGACTGGCGTGGAAATGACAGGCTTTTTTCGACAGCCTGAAATAATGTCGTTGTTTTTGTGCCGCCTTGCGGCACGAAAATAGTCACTTCTCTCCCCACGCGCCTTTACTTCTCCATCAAATGCACGTTCAAATGGTCATACGTCATCTCCACGCCGTGGGCATCAAAGGCGTCGCGCAGCTTCTCGTTCAGCGCAAAATACGCCGTCCAGTAGTCCTTCGTCTCCGTCCAGCACCGCACACTGTACTCAATGGCGCTGCTGCCGTAATCGGTCAGATACACCGCCGGCGCGGGATCTGCCAGCACGCCGGGCGTGGCCCCCACCGCCTCCAGGCACGCGGCCTTCACCGTCTCCGTGGGCGCGTCATAGGAGGCCGTCACCTTGCGTACCACCCGGCGGCGGCCCATGGCGGTGTAGTTGATGATCCGCGAGGACGACAGCTCCTTGTTGGGCTGCATGACGAATTGCCCGTCAAACGTCTCGATCCGGGTATGGTTCAGCGTGATCTCCCGCACCACGCCCACCGTGCCGGACACCTCGATCTCGTCCCCGATGTTGAATGGATGGGACGACAGGATCACCAGTCCCCCCGCCAAGTTGCCCAAAATATCCTCCGCCGCCAGCGTCACGCCCAGCGTCAGCACCGACACCAGCGCCGTCAGGGACGACGTGTTCAGCCCCAGCGCTCCCGCCGTGATAATGCCCGTCAGAACATAGAGCACCACCTTCACGGCGGTCAGCACGATCTGCTGCAGCCGTCCGTTCAGCCGTTTGCTGCGCTCCAGCAGCTTCTTCACCAGCTTCAGCAGCAGCCGGACGGCCAACAGGCAGACCAGCAGCGTCAAAAGCGCCGACAAAATATGGCTCAGGCTGTATCCGCCCAGTGTGGTTTGCATGATCTTAGTGATCTCGTCCATCGCGGTCACGCTCCTCTCTCGTATACCCCCCTAGTATACCAAACCCGCCGCCCGATTGCAATTCCCCATCCCCGCCCGCGGCATCAATTCCAAAAAGAGAGCAGCGTATAGGCGACTCCCGGAAAGAAACATATTCAAAGCGGCAGAAACCCCGAAACAAAGGATTTCTGCCGCTTTTCCCACCCGTCCGCCACTCAAGTTTGCGAATCGATTCTAATAGGTTGTGATCAATATTAGATTTCACACGACCATTCTGTTTGCCATGGTCTTTTTGCTCAATGCTGCCACAAGTACATTACGCGGCGGGCAAATAGAAGCTAAAACTATGTCCTGAAAACAAGGTTGCGGGTCGCCATCATTATTTGCCCGAATAGGTCCTGCGTAGAGTACAGAGTTATTTAAGGGAACAATCTCGCTCCTTTTCGTGTGTTTGTAGTTATCGCCGTATGAGAAAGCAAGAATGTTCACTTCGTCAGTGTTCCCTGCAACAAATTTATGTAGGTCAAGCGCTGTGCTTGAGGAAATATAGTCTGCAAGCAAATCCTGCAACACCCATATAGTTTTACCGTTCCACGCAATAGCTGCTTGTGATTTCACAATCAGTTGGCTTGCCATTCTTGCCCATACCTGGCGATAGTTTATACCTGGGGCTAAATGCGGCTTTCCTAACATACAGTCCTCAAATGCCTGCGGGATGCAACTTCTTTTTCTCTTATTGCCGCCGGATGTACTGGAAGTCATAACTTCCACTATTACAGGAGCACCGACTGGAAAATCTTCAACGTATATTTCTCCGTCATGAAGTGCGAATGTATGACCGCTGTCGCGCAGATTCCTTTGTAATATACTCCATTCCAAACCTGAATCGGCAACCGCCTGTGCCTGTTTCACCTTGCCTAAAGGCATTAACACATAATCGAAAGTATAGTCAAAAGCGGATGTATCTTCATCGTCGCTTTCGCCAGCATACTTGACTTTAGCTTCCGCCCATATACCTATTTCCGTACCTTTAGGAAAACCGCACTTTTCTATAAGCCTTGTCTGCGTTTCGCCCTTCAAAATACGGTCATCTGCTTTTTTACCCATATATAGCAAGCGCCGGGGGCATATAATCCATGGCGGCATATCATCAGATACTTGGATAGAGCATACGCCGGACGGAACGCAGGTTAGTCCAGGGAAACATTCTTTAAGTTCGTCATGCTCTCTTAAATCAATATCAGACATAAAGCGGTTTCCACCGCCATCACACAAATCAGAAATAAAGGGGCAATACGCTTGTTTTCTTGACTCAACAACAGCGGAGCTGTTGTCATCTACAGGGTATCCGAGCAGTTCGTAGATTTTTGGCATAGAATAACCTCCTTTACTTTCTCCGCTATAGCCTTAGCTAAAGGCGGGGGAACAGAATTTCCTACTTGCCTGTGTTGATCCAAATCCTTTACTGTTCCCGTCCTGCCACGGATAGGCCCTCTTAAAACATAACTGTCAGGATAACCATGAATGCGCATATATTCACGCGGGGTCATATATCTATCTTCTAAAGGGTGATAGAATATCTCACCGCCCCGCAAGGTGTTTGACGGCTTGCTACGGTCAAGGCGCAAAAATTTTGTTGTATCTTTCTTTGTTAACCCGCCTATTTGTTCCTTTGGCAGATGTGTCTGCGATGAAAGGCTTTTGCCTTCTGGAACGCCATGAATACGTTCCCGGTCACGCCGTGGAGTCACATCATAATGGCTATTATCTGGTATTTCAGAAGTGTCAGATTTTGCTACAGGTTCTCCAAGCCCATGTATAACGTCACCCACAGTTCTATATGGCGGAAGATTAAACCAGTTCATAGCTTCCGATGGTTTGGAATGTGTTGGGTTTGGAAACTGAAAACCATTTGGTTTCTTTGTTGCAACTATGAAAACCCTTTCCCTTAACTGCGGAACACCATAATCAGCCGCAAGCATAACCCTCCATTTGGGTACATAGTTTAACTCTTCCAGTTCCTTTATAAATTGGTCAAAGACACCGCCTCGCGTTCCTGATAAATCTTTCGCAGTAAGCAAGCCCTTTACTTGCTCTATCATAATAGCACGGGGCTGTATAACCTTTGCATAGCGAACCATTTGAAACAGCAATAAGCCTCGTTCATCAAGTAATGATTGCTGTTTTCCTATTTGTGAGAAGGCTTGACAAGGTGGCCCACCAAACAACAAATCCACTTCGCCGGGATTGTATCCTAAATCTTCAAGTATTTGCTGGGGTGTGAACGCTTTTATATCGCCCTCATAAACAACTGTTTTTCTTCTCTCTCTTGAAATGTTCTCTCGCAATGTTTCACAGCAATTCTTGTCAAGCTCAAGACAAGACAGTATATTGAACCCGGCCTGCTGAACGCCGATGTCCATGCCGCCCGCTCCTGAAAACAGAGAAATTGCAGTTAATTTGTCGTCCATCGTTTTTTCCGCCTTTGTCAGCCCCGTTCTACATTTCACCAATATCATCAACTCCGCCCCGCCGGGCGGCCATGATCCCCCGCAAGGCCCTCCACCAAACAGCTCCCCTTGCGGTGTCCAAAAGGGTTGTGCATAGTATAGCACGATCTGTCGAAAACTTCAAGACGGAAGCACCCGGAGGGTGCTTCCGTCTCCTATTCACCGTGCCGCTCTGCCGATGTCCAGTCCCGCCTCAAAGGCCCGCTTGTTCAGCGGCAGCAGCTTGGGCTTCCTGCCCAGCTTGTGCTCGATGGTCTGCCACACCACGTCCTCCGGCACGACCTGGGTGTACCCCACATACGCGCCCAGCATGATGATGTTCAGCACCTTGGCGCTGCCCATGTCCAGCGCCATCTCCGTCACCGGCACGCGTACCACCTTCACGTCCTCCCGGCTCACCGCGCTCTTGACGATAGAGCTGTTGATAAACAGCGTCCCGCCGGGCACGAGCTTATAGAGGAACTTGCTCAGGCTGGGGTCGTTCATCACGATAAGATCATCCATGTGATCCCCCAGCGGCGCGCCGATGTCGTCATCGGAGATGACCACATAGCAGTTGGCCGTGCCGCCCCGCTGCTCCGCGCCGTAGGACGGGAAAAACGTCACGTTCTTGTCCGTGCTGTCGCAGGCCGCCTCCGCCAGGAACTTCCCCAGCGTCATCACGCCCTGCCCGCCGAACCCGGCCACCATCAGATTTCTCTCCATGTCACGCCTCCTCCCTGCTCTTGTCCCGGATCACGCCCAGCGGGAACTCCTTCAGCATCTTCTCCTCCAGGAAGTCCAGCGACTCCAGCGGGTCAAGTCCCCAGTTGGTGGGGCAGCTGGTAACGATCTCCACCAGCGAGAACCCCTTACCGTCCAGCTGGTTCTGGAACGCCTTCCGTATGGCCGCCTTCGTCTTTGCCACATTGGCCGGATTGTTGCAGCTCGTGCGCTCCAGATAGTAGGGCGCGGTCAGCTGGTTCAGTATCTCGCACACGTGCATGGGATAGCCATGCTCCTTGGGATCGCGCCCCTTCGGCGCGGTGGTGGCCTTCATCCCCACCAGCGTGGTGGGCGCTAACTGCCCGCCGGTCATGCCGTAGATGCCGTTGTTCACGAAGATCACCGAGAAATTCTCGCCCCGGTTGGCGGCACTCATGGTCTCCGCCAGTCCGATAGACGCCAGATCGCCGTCGCCCTGATACGTAAACACCAGCGACTCCGGGTTGCTCCGCTTCGCGCCGGTGGCCACGGCGCAGGCCCGCCCGTGGGCGGCCAGCAGATAGTCGTAGGTAAAATAATCCATGTGCAGGCCGCAGCAGCCCACGCCGATGGCGCAGACGGCCCTGTCCAGCATCCCCATCTCCTCCAGTACCTCGCCGATGAGCTTCACCACGGTGGAGTGCATACAGCCCGGGCAGAAGCCGGACACCATGTCGGCCCTGATGCCCTTCGTCCTCGCGTATACCTTTTCCATCACCGCACCTCCTTCTCCGCCAGCAGCGCCTTCGCCGCGCTGATGACCTCGTCCCGGCCCATGATCTCGCCGCCCGCGTGGAGGCAGGTATGGATAGCGCAGCGCTCCATCACCGCCAGCTCCACGTCCCGCACCATCTGCGCGGGAATGGACATCTCCACGTCCAGAATAGCCTTCACCCTGCCGAAATCCAGCCCGGCGTAGGTGTCATAGGGGAAGGGACTGACGGTCTTGGGCCGGATCAGGCCCACCTTATACCCCTCTGCCCGCAGCCGCTTCACCGCGCTCCGTGCGATGCGCCCGCAGATGCCGTAGCCCGTCAGCACCAGCTCCGCGTCCTCCAGGAACATCGTCTCCACCTGCACGTCCTTCCTCCAGCTCTCGTACAGCGCCTCCGCGTCCCGGCAGCACTGCTCCTGCTCCTTGGTGGCCCACCGGCCCGCCGCCACGATGCCCCGCGGCTCTCTTTCGGAGTCGTGCCCCACGGCAGAGGTCGCCCGCAGCGCGTCCTTCAGTGCCCTGACCTCCTGGTCAGAGCGCATCTCCGGCAACTCCACCGGCTCCATGATCGTCCCCATCACGCCGTCGGTGAGGATCAGCACCGGGTTTCGATCCCGCTGGGCGTAGTCAAAGGCCGCGTAGGTCATGTCCACCGCCTCCTGCACCGTGGCCGGAGACAGCACCATCATGCGGAAGCCGCCGTTGCCGCTGGCCTTGGTGGCCTGGGTATAGTCCTGCTGGGCGGGCTGTATCGTGCCGATGGCCGGGCCGCCCCGCTGCACGTTGACGTACACCATAGGCAGCCGTGCGCTGGCGCAGAAGCTGATGCCCTCGCTCATCAGGCTGATGCCGCAGGAGCTGGAGCTGGTCATGGCCCGTGTGCCTGTACCGGCAGCGCCGTACACCATGTTGATGGACGCCACCTCGCTCTCTCCCTGTACGAACACGCCGCCCACCTCCGGCAGCCGCCGCGCCAGATACTCCGGGATCTCGTTCTGCGGCGTGATGGGATACCCGGCGAAGAACCGGCAGCCGGCGCGCACCGCCGCCTCGGCGATGGCCTCCGTTCCCTTCATGAATACTCTAGCCATGTCCTTCCCTCCTTTTACTTATAGACCTCGATGGCCGCGTCGGGGCACATCCGCCCGCAGATGGCGCAGCCGATGCAGCTCTCCGGGTGTGCGGCCACCACGTATGGGTAGCCCTTGGAGTTGACCTCATGCCCCACGGCCAGCACGCCCTTGGGACAGAACTTCACGCAGTAGCCGCAGCTCTTGCAGCTCTCTGCGCGTATGGTGACTTGCGGCATTTCGTTTTCCTCCTTCATCTTACTCAAGTCCCGCCTCCGGGACGGATATATGGGGCGTAATGGGGATCAGGGGCAGTGATGTCTCCGTCCGCACCTGGGCGTACAGCGCCTCCGGCACGGCGGCGGCCTCCACCGTCACATAGGGCGACAGCAGAGCAAGGCCCTGCTCCACGCCCGCCAAATACTCCTCCGCCGTGGTGTCCCGCCCCAAATGCGGGTTCAGCAGAAACCGGGGCATTTTCAGCCGGGAGGCCCGCAGCACGGCACTGAGCGTGCCGTCGATGTGCTCCACGCTGGCTGACCAGGGCCGGTAGGGGTTCACCACGAACCACACGTCGGCGTTTTGCAGCAGATGGGCGTAGCCTCCGATGAGCTTCGCCCCGGTGTCGCTGCCGCCCACGTCTAAAATGACAGCCTTGTCCTCGTTCAGCAGCAGCGGCACAACACCGCCCACCTGGGTAGGCGCATCGGCCCGCTGCTGTTCAAAGTGTACGGTCACGCCCGCGTCCGTCAGCAGCGCTGCCGCGTCACGGGAGCGCATCAGCGGCTTGGTCTGATCCAGGTCGAAGAAATGTACCTCCCGCCCCTGTGATACCAGCGCCAGCGCCCAATGCACCGCCAGCTCCGACTTGCCGCACCCGGCCTCACCCAGGAATACGGTGTTGCTGCTGCGGAGCAGCGCCGAAAGTCCGGCGGCACTCACGCTTGCACCTCGTAGCGGTCGAATATCTTGAGGTGTTCCTGACCCTCCAGCACACGGCAAGCACCGGCTGCCAAGGCCTCCAGCTCAAATTCACCGGCCATGATCTCCACGGGGGCGATGAACGACACCTTCCTCGTCAGATAGTCCACCACATACCGGGAATGAGCCATGCCGCCGGTGAGGATCACGCGGTCCACCTGTCCGTCCGCGCCTGCCGCCAATCCGCTGACCGCCCGGGCGGCACTGTAGAGCATCCCATCATAGACCAGCTTGGCATGATCGTCGCCGTCTGCGATGCGCTTTTCCACCTCCCGGGCGCCGGATGTGCCCAGATGGGCCACCAGTCCGCCCTTGCCCCGGATGAAGTCCATCATCTGCTTCTCCGTATACTTGCCGGAGTAGCACAGGTGCACCAGCGGCTGGAGGCTGACACCGCCCATGCGCTCCGGCGCGAACATCCACTCGTCGTCCCGCACGCCGTCCACCATTTTGCCGCCGATAAACAGCCGGGCCGAGCTGCCGCCGCCTAGATGCAGCACGATGAGACGGCAGTCCTCCAGCGGCTTGTGCAGCACCTCCTCGGCGCAGCGCCGCGCCATGGCCCGGCAGTTCAGCGCGTGGCCCAGCATGGTGCGCCGGATCTCCGGCAATCCGGTGATCCGGGCCTCGTCCACCATCTCGTCCACCGACACCGGGTCGCAGATGAACGCCGGGATCTTCAGCCCCTGGGCCAGCTGGAGCGCCAGCACGCACCCCAGGTTAGAGGCGTGGGCCGCGTTCTTCACGGTATACATATAGTCCACCATGGTCTGATCCACCAGATACGTGCCGGACTCGCAGGGCGGCAGCTGTCCGCCACGGGCGCAGATACCGTCCAGCGTGGTCAGGTCAAAGCCGTGGGCGGCCAGCGCCTTCTCAATGGCGGCCTTGCGGAAATCCACCTGCTCCATGACCCAGTGGAACGCGGACAGCTCCTCGCTGGTGTAGCGCTGCGTCTCATCAAAGAGCTTCCTCTCTCCCTCGAACACGGCGATCTTTGTGGAGGTCGAGCCGGGGTTGATGACCAATATCCGTTTGCTCATAGTGTGTACGCGCCGGCGGGCCGCTCCGGCTTCTCCTTTCTGTTTCAAAAAATCTTGTCAAACCAGCCCGTCTATGTTACCATTTCTTCAAGGTGTCGCCCGCAGACCGCCGGAGGGATTGTCCTCTCGGGCGGATGTGGGCATCCGCCCCTACACACGTTCTGATGTGCCGTGTGAGCAACCCTTGCCTCTCCCTCTGGGAGAGGTGGCCGAGCGCAGCGAGGACGGAGAGGGCAAACCATGACCATACCGGCCCTCTCAGTCACCTGCGGTGACAGCTCTCCCAAAGGGAGAGCCAAGGGTCTGTGACCCGTTATATAAGCGCATACCGCGGCGGCGTGAGACCGTCCGCCCCTACAACCGTCTACCGTACCTGCGCCTTATCCTTGCCCTGTCATTCCGAGCCAGTGACCGACGTCACTGGCGTGGGAATCCGTTCCCCGCGCCCGCAGACGCGGAACTCCCCAACCTTCCAAAGGAGATAATACCTTGCTATGGATGTTGAAAAGCTGAAAGCCCTAAAAATCATCGTGGACACCGGCAGCATCACCCGCGCCGCCGCCCGGCTGGGCTATTCCCAGCCCGGCCTTACCGGGATGCTGAACCGGCTGGAGCAGGAGATCGGCTACCCGCTGCTGCACCGCGGCAGCGGCGGCGTGACACTGACCGAGGCCGGTCAATCGCTGATGCCCTACATCGACCGCCTTCTGCGGGATAACCACGCCCTGGAGCGGGCCATCAACGCCCACCGCCCGGAGGAGCGCCGCATCCTGCGCATCGGCTCTTACACCAGCATCTCCCGCAGCTGGCTGCCCCGCATCCTGAAGGGCTTCGGCCAGCAGCACCCGGACGTGGAGTTCACGGTGAAGGACGGCTCGTGCATGGACATCGAACAGTGGCTGACGGACGGCGTCATCGATGTGGGTCTTCTGAGCAACTGCTTCACCGCCCGGCTGGATTTCCACCCGCTGTTCCGCGACCCCTATTACGCGGTGCTGCCGCCGGAGGAAGCTCCCGCCGAAACGTTCTCCATCTCCGCCTTTCAGGGCCGCACCTTCTTCATTCCCTCCAACGGCGTGGACACCGAGGTACTGCGTATCTTGGAGCGCAGTGGCGTCACGCCCCGCTTCTCCCTCATCGCCACCGAGGACAGCGCCGTCATTAAAATGGTGGAGCAGGGTCTGGGGTGCAGCCTCCTCAGCGAGCTGGTCTTAAAGGGCAGCACCGACCATGTCCGTCTCGTGCCCATCCATCCCCCCGCCTACCGGGAGATCGGCGCGGCCACCTCCCCCGCCAAAGCGCCGGGCCGCATCCTCCGCAGCTTCCTGCGCTATATTCAAGGTGTTGATGAAAAATAGCTGAAATTTTCCATCAAAATCCCTGCGTTCTTTCAAGGTTATATAAGGTCTCTATAACGTTTTTTCAAGATAATTATACCCCACCGCCCCCTATTTGAGAAGACTTTCTTCCCTATGCCTTCATAGCATAATGTTATGACAAGATCGATAAAACCTCCCCGCTCAGTCATTGAGCGGGGAGACTTTTTTGCCGCACTGCTTTGTAAAAGCGGATGAGGTTGGCGGCGGTGAAGCGCAGGTGCTCCCGGCTGAGAGGCTTGACCTCCTCCAGCGCCCCCGGCGCAGGATGAATCGGGAACACACCGCAAAGCCCTTGCTCATACGCCGCCCCGATGTCCGTCTCGCTGCCGCCCACCAGCGCCGCCGCCGGCACGCCCAGCGCTTTGGCCCTGCGGGCCACGCCTACCACCACCTTGCCGCGCAGGCTCTGACTGTCCAGCCGGCCCTCGCCGGTGATGATGAGGTCAGCATCCGCCGCCTTGGCATCAAAATCCGTCAGCTCCAGCACCGCCTCAATGCCCATACGTAACGGGCTGTTGAAAAACACCGCCGCGCCTGCGCCAAAGCCGCCTGCCGCTCCGCCGCCGGGCAGCGTCAGCACGTCCCGGCCTGTGCAGCGGAGGAGCACCTCCGCCAAATGGCGCAGTCCCGCGTCCAGCCGCCGCACCATGGCAGGGTCAGCCCCCTTCTGCGGGCCGAACACCGCGCTGGCGCCTGCCGGGCCGCACAGCGGGTTGTCGATGTCGCACATGGTGGTGAAAGGGGTGCACCTTACCGCCTCGTCCAGGCCGGTCAGGTCTATATGCGCGATGTCCTTCAGCGTTGCCCCCACCGGGACGAAGGCCGCACCGTTTTCATCCAAAAACCGCACGCCCGCGGCGGCTGCCGCGCCGCAGCCGCCATCGTTGGTGGCGCTGCCGCCCAGTGCCAGCACGATACGCTGTGCGCCGTGGCGGGCCGCGTGGCAGATCAGCTCCCCCACGCCGTAAGTGGTGGTGCGCTCCGCGTTTCGGTGCTCCCCCACCAGGGGCAGCCCCGCCGCCGCGGCCATTTCCACCACCGCCGTACCATCGGGCAGCAGGCCGTACTCGGCGGACAAGGGCTCACCGTAAGGGCCGTGGCAGGCCACGCGCACCCGCTGACCACCCACCGCCGCCAGGAACGCATCCACCGTGCCCTCGCCGCCGTCCGCCACCGGGATGGCGCATATCTCCGCATCCGGCTCTTGGGCGCGGATCTCCTCCGCCACGATGCGGCAGACCTCCAGCGAGGACAGCGTCCCCTTGAAGGAGTCCGGGATCAGCACATACTTGCTCATAAACGTTCCTCCCTGCGAAAACGGCACGGCATGGCTTCGCCATGCCGTGCCTATCTGTCAGCTCCACAGGAGCTGCATTCCCAAAATCACCAGCGCGCCGGCGGCGATGAACACGCCCGCCAGCAGCATGGCCGCCTTCAGCGCGCCGCCCATGGCCGCCCGCCGCTCCTCGTCCGTGTACTGGGGCGCAGTCTCCCAGGGGCGATCCTGCGCCGGGGTCTCCGGGCCGCGGGACTGCTCCTTCTTTCGCCCCGGAAACCGGGGAAACAGCATGGGAGACGGCTCGACGCCGCTCATATCGGCGATGGTACGTCCATCATCGTCCTGATACGTCCGCTTTTTGGCCATCACTTATCGTACAGATGGCAGGCCACAAAGTGACCCGGCTCTAACTCGCGCTGCACCGGCACTTCCTCCTTGCAGCAGGCCATGCAGTTGGCGCAGCGGGTATGGAACTTGCAGCCCTTGGGGGGATTGGCCGGGGAGGGGATGCTGCCCTCCAGCACGATGCGGTTCATCTTCACCTTGGGGTCGGGGATGGGGATGGCGGAGAACAGCGCCTTGGTATAGGGGTGCAGCGGGTTGCGGAAGATGTCCTCCGTCGCGCCGTACTCCACCAGGTTGCCCAGGTACATGACGCCCACCGTGTCGGAGATATGCTCCACCACGGACAGGTCGTGGCTGATGAACAAATACGTCAGGTTATACTTCTCCTGAATGTCCTTCAGCAGGTTGATGATCTGCGCCTGAATGGACACATCCAGCGCAGACACCGGTTCGTCGCAGACGATGAACTCAGGGTTCAGCGCCAGCGCCCGGGCGATGCAGATACGCTGCCGCTGGCCGCCGGAGAACTCGTGGGGATAGCGATCACGGTGGAAGTGCTGCAGGCCGCAGTTTTCCATGACGGTGTCGATATAGTCATCAAACTCCGCCTTGGGCACAAGGTTGTGCTCACGCACGGCCTCGCCGATGATCTCGCCCACCGGCATACGGGGGGACAGGGAGGAGAACGGGTCCTGGAAGATGATCTGCATCTTGGTACGCATGGCGCGCATCTCCTTGGGAGACAGATCGTAGACCTCCTTGCCGTTGAACAGCACCTGACCGCCGGACTTCTCGTCATACAGGCGCAGGATGGTGCGCCCGGTGGTGGTTTTGCCGCAGCCGGACTCACCTACCAGGCCCATGGTCGTGCCGCGCTTGAGGTTGAACGTCACGCCGTCCACGGCCTTGACGTAGCCCACGGTCTTGGACACCATGCCGCCCTTGATGGGAAAATACTTTTTCAGGTGGTTGACCTGCAAAATGTACTGGGGATCATACTCCACGGGGGTGAAATCGTTGTCGATGATGAGGGAGGACTTCTTCGCGTCCTTGGCGTGGGCCTGCTCCTTGACGAACTCATCGGCGTTCTGCTTTTGAGTTTCCTTAATGTCGTCAAGAACCTGATCGTCGTTCTTACCTGCTTTCCAAAACGGCATCTTATTCACCCTCCTTTCCGCTGTCGGTCATCTCTTCTTCCACCTGCTCCTCCAAATCGGGCCGCTTGCCGTCGTAGTAGCGGTAGCAGGACACCCTGTGGGTGGGAGAAATGCTGACCTCGCCGGGATACTCGCCGCCGCAGCGCCCCACGCACATCTCGCAGCGATCCTTGAAGTAGCAGTAATCCGGCATATTGATGGGGTTGGGGACTTTGCCGGGGATGGAGTAGAGCTTATCCACCTGGCGGCCCACCACGGGCTTGGAGGCCATCAGGCCGATGGTGTAGGGGTGGGCCGGGTGGGAGAATATCTCGTCCACCGTACCCTGCTCCACGATACGCCCGGCGTACATGACCACCACGTAGTCCGCCATCTCGGCGATGACGCCCAGGTCGTGGGTGATGAACATGATGGAGGAATTGATCTTATCCTTCAGGTGGCGCAGCAGATCCAGTATCTGCGCCTGGATGGTCACATCCAGCGCCGTGGTAGGCTCATCGGCGATGATGAGCCGGGGGCTGCACGCCAGGGCCATGGCGATCATGACGCGCTGGCGCATACCGCCGGACAGCTCGTGGGGGAAGTTCTTATACACGCCCTCGCTGTTGGCGATGCCCACCATCTCCAGCAGCTTGATGGAGCGCTCCTTGATCTGCTCCTCGGTGCTGCCCTTGTCGTCGTGGAGGGCGATGACCTCGTTCAGCTGGTCGCCGATGCGGAACACCGGGTTCAGGGCGGTCATAGGCTCTTGGAAGATCATGGACACCGCGTTGCCCCGCAGGTGCTGCATGACCTCGTCCGGCGTTTTTGTCACATCATAGACCTTATTGCCCAGGTTCAGGCGTATCTCGCCCTCCACCACCTGACCCTGTGGCCGCTGGAGCAGCTGCATCAGGGACAGGCTGGTAACGGACTTGCCGCAGCCGGACTCGCCCACCACGCCCACGGTCTTGCCGATGGGCACGGAGAAGCTGACGCCGTCCACGGATTTGACCACGCCGGTGTCGGTGAAGAAGTAGGTGTGGAGGTTATCGAACTCCACGGCGTTGTTGGGGTCGTGCATCTGGGTGAGGTACTCCGCCTCCGGCACGTTTTTCCGCTTGCGCTTTTTCTCCAGCTCGTTGGTGATCCTGCGGTTTTCCTTGGAAATACGGCGGGATTCACGGGCGGACATATAGCCGTCGTTTCGCTTCGTTGCCATTCCGATCCTCTCCTTTCTCAGCGCTTCATCTTCGGGTCGAACGCATCACGCAGACCGTCGCCCACGAAGTTGAAGCCCAGCACTGTCAGCATCAGGCAGATGCCGGCGGGGATCCAGATGAACCAGTATTCCGTCAGCACGTAGGAGTTGGAAACATCGTTCATGATATTGCCCCAGGAGGCGAAGGGGAACTTGACGCCCAGGCCCAGGAAGGACAGCGTTGCCTCGGTGATGATGGTCGAGCCCAGGCTCATGGTGCAGTTGACGATGAGCTGGGGGATGACGTTGGGGATGAGATGCCGGAAGATGCGGCGGGAAACGCTGATGCCGCAGGCCTCGGTGGCGGTCATGAACTCCTGCTCACGCAGGGACAGTATCTGACCGCGAACCAAACGGGCGATGCCGGGCCAGCCCAGGAAGCCCAGGATGAGCATCAGGTACAGCATTCGTATCTGCGGATCGACGCGCATACCGTCCATGGCCGCGCCCAGGATGATGATGAGGGGCGTGGAGGGAATGCAGTAGAAAATATCCACGATACGCATGATCAGGTTATCCACCCAGCCGCCGAAATAGCCGGACACGCCGCCCAAAATCACGCCCAGCGTGGCGGAGATGAACACGACGATGAAGCCGATGCACAGGGACACGCGGCCACCGTACATCAGGCGGGTCAGCATATCCATGCCGTTCTTATCCGTGCCCAGCCAGTGTTCACTGGTGGGGAAGGAATAATCATCGAACACGCGGGTGGCCGTGCCCTCTTTAATAGACCACTGGTACTTGGCGGGGTCGTACTCCAGCTGTATCTCGCGGGTCTCGCCGTTTTCGTTGACGTACTCGATCTCCGTCTCGCCCTTGTCGGCGGCCTCAATGACCCGCTCCTTGAACTCCTTGGGGATCACCGTGCCGGCCACCTTGGACTGGATGACATAGCGGCTGATATAGGCGATCTCCTCGCCGTCCAACATGACGCTGCCGTCGTCCAGCGCGTAGGTCTTGCCGTCGGCGGTGAACTCCGTCTCGCCGTTGGCGTGGGCCTTCATGGCATTGAAGGTAAAGGCAAAGCTGAACTTCTCGCCGGTGACGCTGGGGTTGACGATGTCCTTATAGGCCACGGCCAGCAGAGTGTCGCCCCGGGAGGCGGAGTACAGGCTCTCGCCCTCCTCCGTGACGGTGTAAGTAACGCCCTTATAGGTGAAGGACTCGTCCTTGCCCATGTGCAGCGTCATCTGCGCCTGTAAAACAGCGCCGAACTCCTGCCCGTCCGCCGTCAGGAAACGGTACTCGGTGTTTTCGGACAGGGCGGCGTATTCCTTCATCTGAATGTCATCGCGGTAGAACACCTGGTCCTGCCCGTAGGGGCTGACCAGACCACCGATGAAGGAGAAGATGAACATGACGGCCAGGATGGTCAGGCCCACCACCGCCAGCCGGTTGCGGAAGAACCGCTTGGCCACCAGCGTACCGGGAGACAGCACCTTGACACGGCGGTCGTCGCTGAGGGAGTAATCCTCGTGAGGCTTGTTGTCCTCAGAGGGCGTGTTGTCCTTGCCCGCGTATTCCTCATTGAGTTCATAGGAACGGCGGCGGGCATCGTTGCCCGGCATTCCCTGCCCATGGCCGGGAACGGACAAATCTTTATCCTTCTTATCGTCGAAATAACTCATGCTTCACGTCCTCCCTTCTCAAGCGATGCGTACCCGCGGATCGACCACGGCGTACAGAATGTCGGAGATGAGGTTGCCCAGCAGCGTCAGGATGGCCAGGAACGTCATATAGAACATGGAGAACGGGATGTCGCCGGCCACCATGGCGTTGTAGGAGATGTAGCCGATGCCGGGGATGGCGAACAGCGTCTCGGTGATCAGCGCACCGGCGAACAGGCCGGGGAGGCTGCCGCCGATGAACGTGACCAGCGGGATGAGGGTGTTGCGGAAGGCGTGGTGGTAAATGACCTTCTTCTCCGGCAGACCCTTGGCGCGGGCGGTGCGGATGTAGTCGGCGTTCAGCACCTCCAGCATATTGGTGCGGACGTAGCGCATCCACGGGCCGATGGAGATGAACACCAGCGTGACGATAGGCAGCACCAGGTGCTTGCCCATATCCAGCAACTGGCCGAAGGCGCTGAGGGAGTTGAAGTCACGGCCCGTCAGGCCCACCAGGTCGAACCAGCCCAGCTTGACGGAGAACACCAGCTTCAGCAGGGTGGCAAAGAAGAACGTGGGCAGAGACATACCCAGCAGCGCCACAGTGGTGACGGTATAGTCGGTGACGCTGTACTGCTTGGTGGCGGCCACGATGCCCAGGGGCACGGCGATGAGCAGCTCGAACACCAGGGAGATCGCGCCCATGATGAAGGACACCCAGATGACCTCGTTGAACTTCTGCAGCACGGGCACGGTGTACTTCCAGCTGTCGCCGAAGTTGCCGGTGATCAGGTTCTTCAGCTGGACGAAGAAGCCCGGAATCAGGTCGAGATCTAGGCCATACTGTGCGTTCAGCTGGGCCAGCCACTCCTCATAGGGCTTAGAGCCGGGAGCCTGGGACAGCTGCTGCGCCATGGTCTCCACGTAGGAGGCCGGCAGACAGCGCATCAGCACATAGATGATGAATGTGACGAAAAATAAGATCAGAATTGATAGCAGCGTGCGTTTGACTAAGAATTTGCGCATACGATCCCTCCGTTTTTTGGTCAGCACCGCTCCGCGCCAGGAGCGGGCTGCCCTCCCTTGATGTGGTTTCTGCGTTGCTGAGTACGGCGTTGCTATGTACTGCGTTTTGCTTGATCTTTGCGGATCAGGCAGTCGTTCCGGCGCGGACGTCGAACCGCCTGGCTCATACGCAAATGCGTCCGGGATAGGCTATCCTGCGGCTTTTCAGCCGCAGGATAGCCGTTGCTTAAGTCTTTGCGTGGGGTACAGATCAAAGAGTTACTTGACTTCCAGCAGCTCCAGATCGTTGTACCAGTTCCAATAGGTGGTGATGTCGGGAGTGACGGTATCCAGGTTCACCCGCTGAGAGGACAGAATGATGCAGTTCTGACGCTGGTAGACAGGGATCTCCACCGCCCAGTCGGCCACGATGTCCAGGCACTCCTTGTACAGGGTCTTACGATAGGTCTGATCGGTGGACTGACGGGCCTGCATGATCAGGTCATCCAGCTCGGCATCCTTGATCCAGTAGGACTTCTCGTTAGAACCGCCCTGGCTGTGATAGATCTGGAACATATCGGGGTCGGGAGTGGCCTGCCACGCCATTGCGAACATATCCGCAGTACCGGCGTTGATGGCGTTGGTCATCTCGGCGAAGTTGGACATATCGGAGACGATCAGGTTGAAGCCGATCTCCTTAAGAGCCTCGGAGGCCAGGGTCAGAGCCATGAAGGTGGGGTGGTCGCCCGTGCCGCTGCCGCCGACCATGACCTCAGCGTCCATGCGGGCATCCGCGGGAGCCGCGGTGATCTTGCCGTCGGTGACGGTGTAGCCGGCAGCCTCGAAGTAGCCCAGAGCGGCCTGCTTGGCAGCGGCGTACTTATCCTCGGCGGACATACCGTCGGTGTAGATGTCATTGCCGTCCACATCCACGGAGAAGGCGATCTTATAGCCCTCGTCCGTAACACGGGGAGCGGCCCAGGAGGTGTCGGAGATGGGGTAGTTGATGACGTTGGCGAACTCACCGTAGTAGGAGTCCACAGCCACGTCACGGTACACGGCGATAACGGTAGCAATGGCCTTGCGCAGGTTCTTGGAGGCCTCGTCGCCGCCGTTGCCGGTGCCGACCTTCACGCGGTTGGCGTTAAAGCCCACATAGCCGTAGCCCAGGTTGGCCACCAGGTCGGTCTGGATGACGTCGCCGCTGATCTCGCCGTTGGAGTTGGCGCTCTTGATCTGCTCGGCAGCTTTGGCGGAATAGGAAGGATCGGTGATATCGATGGTGCCGGACACAACGCCGGGGATCTTATCCACATCCAGCATCTCGCGCCAGATCACGGTGTCGATCTTGGGCTCACCCTTCCAGTAACCGGGGTTCTTCTCCAGAGTGACAGCGCCGTTGGCATAGCTCTTGAAGGTGAACGGGCCGGAGCCGATAGGAGCGGAGGTCACGGACTTGACGTGGGACAGGTCGCCCTTGTCAAAGCCGAACTTGTTGTTGTCGTAATCGTACTTATCCATCTCGCCGTAATAGTGCACAGGGCAGATGACGACGGGGATCTGATAGATGGCGGTGGCGCTGACCTCGGTCAGGGTAACGGTCATGGAGTAGTCGCCGGTCTTGACGATACCGGAGACGTTGGGGGCGGACTCGCCGGTCTGCACACCGATGGTGTAGTCGGAGAAGCTGTCGCCGATCTCGGCCTCGAGGAGGGCGGAGATGCTGGTGCCGGCGGTCTCGGCGTTGATGCCCTCGTCGGAGAGATCATAGCCACGGGCCTCCACGATGGCGGCCCAGAGGTCCTCGACAGTGGCGTCCTCAGCCAGCTCGAAGCCCCAGTTGCCAGCCTGCGCGGCCACGGAATCGGTGGCGGCGGCATAGCCCTCGGCCACCACGTAGTCCAGGATCTCCTGAGCGAACTTCACGCCGGCGGCGTTGAAGGCGGCCCAGAAGGTGTTGTACTGATCCTCGGTGAAGTAGTCGGTGGCGGTGTAGCCGTCAGGACCGGCAGCCAGGATCAGGTTCATGCGGGACTCCATGCCGGTGCGGTAAGCCTCCAGGCCCTTGATGGGGATGGAGTACAGGGTGGACACGCCGTCATAGGTGGGGTCGAGCAGGACGTAGTAAGAGAAGATCACGTCGTCGATGGTCATCTCCTCACCATCGGAGAACTTGATGCCCTGCTTCATGGTGATGTTGTAATCCACCGTGCCGTCCTCGTTCTCGACGATGTCACAGTTGGCAACGCCCTTGTAAGTATAGTCCGTGCCGTTGTAGGGGCGAACCTCGCCGTCAGCGCCCTTCAGCACCACGGAGCCCTCACGGTCGGTGAGCAGCAGGGCATCGAAAACCATGTTCATCACATCATTTTCGTAGCTGTTGGTGTAGAAGAAGGGGGAGAACTTGCCGTCGAAGTTCTGTGTGCCGACCACAAGTGTCTTAGCGGTCGTACCTGTCCCCTGATCATCGGTGCTGCCCTGCTTGCCGCAAGCGGTGAACAGGCTGACACACATGACCAGAGAGAGGATCAGTGCGATTGCTTTTTTCATAATCATACTCCTTTTATATATTTGCATCAACGGGCAGACTGCCCGCGGCGCACACATAGGGTACATCTGCACGTAAAACGTGCAGAAAAAAGGGAATATTCCCTTTTGGGTCAGCCGCTTTCAGCGCGGCTGACGTGGTCTTATTCTGCTGTCAGGCCGCCGTGCTTCTCCATCTGCCAGTCGCTGGCCGCCACAGCGCGCCGGGTCAACAGCGCCAGCACGAGGACGCAGGCTTGCAGCAGCAGGTATATGGCCGCCGCCGCGCCGCGGCCATCGCTGCCGGACAGCAGCAGGTACAGCGTCTCCGCCGCCAGTCCCACACCGGCCAAAACGGCCTGCGCCAGGCAGCGTCCCGGCAGAGCCTGTACCGTGGCGCGGTATATGTATTCCCGCAGGGGGTATTCCCGCACCTGCCAGCGGGCCACGGCCCACACGATGCTGCCGGTGACGCCGATCTGCGCCGCGTAAGGCAGCAGCACGTAGAAGCACCGCCCCACGCCCGGCGCGGAGATACAGCCGCCGGCCAACACCGCCGCCGCCATCACCGCCGCCATCAGCCGCAAGCGCCGCAGCAGCGCGGTGTTGGCGCGAACGCCGCCGGTGTGCCCGTAGCACACGCCGGTATAGACGTAGTTGCCGGATACATCGCGGTAGAAATCGTTCAGGTGGTCGCGGCGACCCCGCCGCTTCTTTTCCTCCGCCATTACAGGATGCCGGTCATGTCAAAGCTGTCCAGCCACTGCTCCGCCGCGGCGCATACGCCCCGCAGGCAGCTCTCGTCGAAGGGGCTCTCCAGCCCGGCATTTTGCAGCAGCTCGGTGAACGTGCGGCTGCCGCCCTGCCGGGTGTAGGCCATATAGTGCTGCCAGGCATCGTCCTTGTCCTTTTGGATCATGGCCCAAAACTCCAGCGACACGGTCTGCGCCAGGCAGTAGTCGATGTAGTAGAACGGGTTGACGTAGATATGGCTCTGCCGCTGCCAGCGGCGGCCCTCGGTGTAGAAGGGCAGGTCGCTGTCGTCCATCTTCAGCCAGGGCGTGTAGACGGCGGTCAGCTCCTTCCAGGCATCGTTGCGCTCCGCCGGGGTCATGTCCGGCTTTTCGTACACGATGTGCTGGAAGTGGTCCACCATCGTGCCGTAGGGAATAAACGTCAGCGCACCGGCCAGGTGGCTATACAGGAACTTGCGGGTATCCGGGCCGAAGAAGCCCTCGGCCCACGGCCAGGCGAAGAACTCCATGCTCATGGAGTGTACCTCGCAGGCCTCCAGGCTGGGCCAGATATAGCTGTCGGGCACGCGCTTGCGGTTCATCCAGCAGGCGAAGGCGTGGCCGGCCTCGTGGGTGACCACCTCCACATCGTGCTGCGTGCCGTTGAAGTTGGCGAAGATGAAGGGCACTTCATAGTCGCCCAGGCCGGTGCAGTAGCCGCCGGCCCGCTTGCCCTCGGTGCTCAGCACGTCCAGCAGCTCGTCGTCCAGCATGGTGCGGAAGAACTCCTTCGTCTCCGGCGACAGCTCACCGTAGAACTTCATGCCCTGGGCCAGGATGTCGTCCGGCGTGCCCACGGGCCGGGGGTTGCCGGAGCGGAACTCCAGCGCCGCATCCGCGAAGCTCAGGGGATAGCTCTTGCCCAACCGCTCCGCCTGCTTGCGGTAGATCTTCTCCGCCACCGGCACGAGGTACTTCCGCACGGCGGCGCGGAACTTCTCCACGTCGTCCTTGGTGTAGCAGTTGCGCTTCATGCGGTAGTAGCCCAGGGTGGTGTAGCCATCGTAGCCCAGCTTTCTGCCCATGGCATCGCGCAGATGCACCAGCTTGTCGTACAGGGTGTCCAGCTCCTCCGCGTGCTCCATGGACCACCGGGAGTCCGCCTTCCACGCCGCCAAGCGGCGGTCGTCATCCGGGTCGGTCTTCATGGGCTGCAGCTGGGACAGGGTGTAGGTCTTCCCCTCGAAGGGGATCTGCGCCGAGGCGATGAGCTTCTCATACGCCTGGACCAGGTCGTTCTCCTGCTGCATCTCCGGGATGATCTCCGGCGCGAAGCTCTTGCGATCGATCTCCGCGTTGAGGAACATCAGCTCGCCGTATTCTGCGGCGAAATCCTTGCGGAACGGGGAGGCCAGCATGGCCGCCTTCCACGCCTGCTCGTACTCCTCCAGCTCCGGCGCAAAGACGTTCCAGAACTTCTCCTCGCCGTCATAGAAGGCATCGCGGGTGTCGATGGAGTGGCGGACGGAGGCCAGCGTGGCCTGGGTCTCCGCGGAGCGGGACAGGGCCTGCTGCTCCAAAAAGGCCGCACGAGCCTCCTCGTAGGTGGCGGCGTGCTCCAGGCGCTGCGTCAGCGCCGTCCACTGCTGCTTGAGAGCCTCCGTGTCGGGGCGCTTGTAGGGCATCTCCGAGAATTTCATGATAAGTTCCTCCTTGTGTCACGCGGCGGATGCCGCTTTTCCTACTGCTGCCGGTTGTAGATGGCGCTGACCGCCGTGCGATTGCCGCCGATGAATATGACCGCCGCCACAGCCGTCAGCAGCATGAAGCCCAGCAGCACCGTCCGGGGCATGAGCACCGCGGTCAGTGCGCCCGCCGTCAGCTGGCCCGTCAGGCTTCCCACGGTGTTGAGCATATTGAACGCGCCGTTGAACCGGCCCTTTTTCTCGTGGGGGACGTAGCTTTGGGTGGCGGAAATGCGGATGGTATAGCTGGTCACGCCCAGCACACCGACGAAAAAGAGCATCAGCATCATCACCGGCACAGGCGTGTAGAGGTAAGTGCCCTCCAGCACGGAGATGGTGATGTATACGGTGAGGGCGATGGTGTATTTGTATTTCCGGGGTATCTGCATCTTGTAGTGGAACAGTCCGCCCAGCGCACGGCCCACCAGCAGCGTCCCCCACACCATAGAATATATGTACTCGCCGTTTTCAAATGCGCCCTTGAAATAGGGCAGCGTGATGACCTGGGACGCACCGCTGGCCAGTGCGCTGAAGGTAAAATACACCGCCACCGCCAGCAAACCCTTCTCGCCCAGCAGGTACTGGAAGCCCTCTCTGATGTCCAGCAGCAGCTGACGCCCGGAGCTCTGCCGCTCCGCCACAGCCTGCTTCCGCTGCTGGATGTAGCTCTCCTCCGCCTTGATCTGCGTTTCGGCGATGGCGGCGACAAGGAAGCACACGGCGTTGGCCGCCAGCAGCGGCGTGATGCCGACCTTGTTGTAGGCAAAGGTGGCCACGGGAATCATCACCGCCGACAGCGTTTCCAGCACGCTGGCGATGGAATACGCCTTGGAATAGTTCCCCGGCGTGATGAGCATGGGGTAGAAGCTCTGATAGGCCACCATGTAGATGCTGTTGATAGAGCCGATGATCAGGCAGCCCACCACCAGCACCGAGAAGCTGAACCAGCCCCGGCTGAGGATCAGCGCCGCCGTCAGGAATACCCCCGACGAGATAAAGTCCAGGGTGTAGATCATCCTCTTGCGGGAGAAGCGGTCCAATATCGCGCCGGAGAAAATGGGCATCACGATCTGCGGCACGGTGAAGGCGGCGATGTAGATGGCGTACAGCATCCCGGACTGTGTGTAGTCCAGCACCAGCAGACTCAGCGCAAAGCCGGACATACTGTTTCCCAGCATGGACACCACGCTGCCCAGCGTGATGATCGTGAAGTCACGTGTCCACAGAGGGGAGACAACGTCCAATTCCGTTCTTTCGTTTTCGTAGCGTTCGCTCATTGCCGCAACGGGCTAATGCCGCCCGTCCCTCCTCGTCTGCCGGAGCAGAGTATTCTTACGGCCTATTGTACCTGATTTCTTATGAATAAGCAAGAACATCCTGCATACTTTTCACCACTTTTAGTACTTTTGCCAAATTACCGCCGTTTTGACCATCCGCAGGCGCTTGCCAGCCACGCTCTTTCATGGTATAATGAGGCAAAATCAGGCAACGAAAAAGTACCGTATTCTCGTTTCGTGAAACCATTTCATCGAAGAAAACAGCATATCACATCTCTTCACTTTACTTTATGGTACAATACTCACAATTCAAGTTGTCCACTGCTCAAGGACGAGGAGGTTATTCACTATGACGACAACACCGGCTTCTGCCCTGCCCATGCTGGATTTTATTTCCGCCAGCCCCACCTGTTTCCACGCCATCGCCAACACTGCCGCCCGCCTCACCGCCGCCGGGTACACGCCGCTGTCCGAGGGCGAACGCTGGACGCTGCACCCCGGCGACCGACGCTTCGTCATCCGCGGCGGCTCCAGCATCATCGCCTTCCGCGTGCCGCAGGAGCTGCGGGGCGGCTTCATGATGGCCGCCGCTCACAGCGACTCCCCCACTTTCAAGCTGAAGGAGCGCGCCGAGCTGCGGAGCAGCGGCTACGTCCGCCTGCACACCGAGAAGTATGGCGGGATGCTAATGTCCACCTGGTTCGACCGGCCTCTCTCCGTGGCCGGCAGGCTGTTCGTCCGCCGAGACGGCGGGCTGGACGAGAAGCTGGTGAACATCGACCGCAACCTGCTGGTGATCCCCAGCGTGGCTATCCACATGAACCGAAACGCCAACGACGGCATGAAATACATGGCCAACGTGGACACCATCCCCCTGTTCAGCAGCGATGATCCCGCCGCCGCTATCCTGCCCATGGCGGCGGAGGCCGCCGGGGTCAGCCCCGAGGATGTGCTGGGCAGCGACCTGTTCCTCTACTGCCGCGGTCAGGGCGTCACTTTGGGCGCGCACAACGAGTATGTCCTCTCCCCCCGGCTGGACGACCTGGCCTGCGTCTGGGGCTGTCTAGAGGGTTTCCTCGCCGCCCGCGACACCGGCGCGCTGCCCGTGCTGTGCATTTTCGACAACGAGGAGGTAGGCTCTGAAACGAAGCAGGGCGCGGCCTCCGCCTTCCTGCGGGACACGCTGCGCCGCATCACCTTCGCCCTGGGCCATGACGAGGAGACGTTCCGCACCATGCTGGCCCGCAGCTTCCTGCTCTCCGCCGACAACGCCCACGCCATCCATCCCAACCACCCGGAGTACAGTGATGGCGACAACTGCCCCCGCATGAACGGCGGCGTGGTCATCAAGTTCAACGCCAACCAGCGCTACGCCACGGATGGCCGCTCCTGCGCCCTGTTCCGCAGCATCTGCAAGGCCGCCGATGTGCCCACCCAGGTCATGGCCAACCGCTCCGACCTGCCCGGCGGCTCTACCCTGGGCAGCATCGCCAACACGCTGGTGCCGGTGAGCACGGTGGACATCGGCCTGGCTCAGCTGGCCATGCACTCTGCGTGGGAGACCATGGGCACGGAGGACTGCGCCCACCTGGCCGCCGCCGCCCGGCAGACGTTCGAGACGGTTTTGTGAGGAGGTACGCCTGTGGTTCAGGGCAGACACGGTAAAAAGTGGATGACCGCGCTGCTGCTGGCGGCGCTGCTGTTGCTGCTGACGCCGGCAGCACAGGCGGAGGAGATGCCGTCCTTCCGCTTTTCGCTGTCAGCCAACGGCAAGACGGAGGTGCAGGCGCAGCCCGGAGACGTTATCGCCCTGCTGCTGCGGCTGGAGCGCACGGACAGTGACGATCCGTACACCATGTACGCCATGCAGGACGAGGTGGTGTACGACCCGCTGTTTTTGCAGCTTCTGCCGGAGAACAGCCTGACCGCCGAGGGCGTGCGGATAGCGGACGCGGCGGAGGCCGGAGGCGTCCGCGCCTGCTATTTAGCCTTCGCCGACTTCAATGGCGGAGCGGCGTGGCAGGCGAATACCGTCGTGGCTGTGGTGCAGTTTCAAGTGGTGGGGCAGAGCGGCGCGTCCGTGCTGCACAATCGGAATTACCTGGTGTCGCGGCAGGACGGGCGAAGTGCGTATGACGCGGCGGCCTGCGATGTGACGGTGGTGGTCAGCGAGACGTGCAGCGTGACGTTCGAGAGCGCCGGAGGCAGTTCACTGCCGTCGCAGACGGTGACGCGGGGACAGCGCCTGGCCCGCCCTGACGACCCGGTGCGGGAGGGGTATCGCCTGACCGGCTGGTACACAGACCCGGCGCTGACGCGGCTGTGGGATTTTGACGCGGACACCGTGACGGCCAACATGACGCTCTACGCCGGATGGGAGGCGGAGGAAGCGCCCGGAACGCCTGAAAAGCGCGGTTCGACCGGGTGGGCGCTGGCGGCGCTCCCGGTGGTGCTGATAGCGCTGTGGATACGCAGAAAACGGCGGTGAATGATACTCAAAGATAACAAGCGGCAGGAGCGGCACGTGTGCCACTCCTGCCGCTTGCCGGGAGGGCGTATCATGCGTTGGTTTGAACTCGCTTCCCGGCATCCCGCGAATGGCATAGCCATTCGCAGGAACCCTGCCTCACCTCTGAATTTGACGCGCTTCGCGCAGGTCGAGGCAGTGAGTTCAAACCTGCCCGCGGCATTCCAAAAACAAAACCCCATCCCTTCGGATGGGGTTTTGTTTTTGTGACTACCCTCAGGTTTTGTTGTTCGCACCCTCGCATATCGCAAGGAAGGGGGAGTGTGAGGGGGGAAACCTTTGCGGGTTTCCCCACTCGCGTTCAATCACCCGCCCGCAGGCGACCGATTTTGCGCAGCAAAATCGTCGCTCCAAAAAAATACGACCACCCAAAGGGTGGTCGTATTTTTTTGGAGCGGGCGACGAGGCTCGAACTCGCTTCCCGGCATCCCGCGAATGGCATAACCATTCGCAGGAACCCTGCCTCACCTCTGAATTTGACGCGCTTCGCGCAGGTCGAGGCAGTGAGTTCAAACCTGCCCGCGGCATTCCAAAAACAAAACCCCATCCCTTCGGATGGGGTTTTGTTTTTGGAGCGGGCGACGAGGCTCGAACTCGCTACCTCGACCTTGGCAAGGTCGCGCTCTACCAGATGAGCTACGCCCGCAAACGGCGCCGCTATTGCGGCACCTTGGTGCCTCCGGTCGGAGTCGAACCAACGACACGCGGATTTTCAGTCCGCTGCTCTACCAACTGAGCTACAGAGGCATATGGCGACCAAGAAGGGGCTCGAACCCTCGACCTCCAGCGTGACAGGCTGGCGTTCTAACCAACTGAACTACTTGGCCATTTGGATGGTGGGAACAACTGGACTCGAACCAGTGACCCCCTGCTTGTAAGGCAGGTGCTCTAACCAGCTGAGCTATGCTCCCGTACCTGTCGCTTCAAACGACAGGATTGATTATACTAAAACCAACCGCATCTGTCAACAGAAACTTTGGAAAATTTCCCGTTTTTTTGTTACAGGCCGGCGATAAGGGCGCGGAGGTCGTCGGCGGAGAAGTCGTACACCGCGTCGCAGAACTGGCAGGTAAGCTGACAGCCGCCCTGCTCGGCCAGCATCTGCTCCAGCTCGGGCTTGCCCAAAGAGATGAGGGCGCGCTCCACCCGCTGACGGGAGCAGTAGCACTTGTAGGAGACGGGGCACGTCTCCAAAATCTTCAGGTCAAAATCGCTCATGACGGTACGCAGCAGCGCTTCCGGGTCGTCATTCTGCTCCAGGATGGCGGAGACAGGGCCGGCGGCCATAACGCCGCCCTCCACCTTGGCGATGGTGTCCTCCCCCGCGCCGGGCATGAGCTGGATAAGGTAGCCGCCGGCGGACTTGACGCTCTGATCCCGGTCCACCAGCACGCCCAGGGCGCAGGCGGTGGGGATCTGCTCGGACTCCACGAAGTAGCTCGCCACATCCTCGGCGATCTCGCCGCCCAGCAGGTCGATCGTGCCCACGTAGGGCTCTTTCATGTGCAGGTCCTTGATGACGGTGAGCGTGCCGTCATGGCCCACTGCGCCGCCTACGTCCAGCTTGCCGTCCGGGCGGAGGGGCAGGTCGGTGTGGGGATTGGTGACGTAGCCGCGGACGCAGCCCTCGTTGTCGCTGACGGCCAGCACCGTGCCCAGCGGACCGCCGCCCTTGAATTGCAGCGTCAGGCTGGCGCCGTCGCTTTTCAGGGCGTTGCCCATCATGGAGGCCGCCGCCAGGGCGCGGCCCAGGGCCGCCGTGGCCACGGGGAGGGTTTTGTGTATCTGACGGGCGCGCTCGGTGAGGTCGCGGCTGCAAATGGCCGCCGCCTGCACCAGGCCGTCGGCGGAAATGGCTCTTACGATACGATCTGCCATAGTTATACTACCTCTTTTGCTGATTTTGCTTTGCGGTTCTGTGCTGTTTTTCTTCTCTGTCATTCCGAGCCAGTGCTTGCACTGGCGTGGGAATCCGTCTGCTCCGCTATTTTCTCACGCAGCTGAAATAGATCCGCTGCTCGTCGTCACGGGGACGGCGCAGGCGCATATCGCCGTAGACACGGATGTCGCCGAAGCCGGCCTCGGTGAGCCAGTCGGTGAGCTGGGCCACGGTATAGGCACGCTGGCGGTGCAGCTCCGTCTGCCTGTCCCACGCGCCGTCCTCACGACGGAAGAACAGGTCCATGTAATAGCTGCAAAGGCCGCGGCTGTACTCGGTGCGCCACAGGCAGAGGGTGTCCTCCGTCTCGTCCAGGAACACCTGACCGTCCAGCGAGGACAGCTTGGCCACGGTGTTCACGTCGAACACCAGCATCCCGCCGGGGGCGACGAACAGGTGCAGGCGCTGGAGGGTGCGCTGCACGTCCTTGGGGTCGGTGAGGTAATTCAGGCTGTCCAGACAGCAGACGGCGGCATCCACCGTGCCGTACAGGTCCAGCCGGGGCATAGACTGGTGCAGAAAGACAGGCGGCACGCCCGCCACCTGTCCGCTTTTGCTCATGGCCGCCGCCAGCATCTCCTCCGAGCCGTCCACGCCGATGACCTCGTAGCCCCGCCGGGTCAGAAGCCAGGTCATCGTGCCCGTGCCGCAGGCCAGGTCCAGCACCAGCTTGACGGGAATGGAGCTGCGGCGGAGGAGCTTTTCCAGAAAGTCCCCCCGCTTTTCGTAGTCCACATCGGTGGTCAGGGCATCATACGACCCGGCCAGCGCTTCGTAGCAGCTCATGCCTCGTCGTCCTCTTCCGCCTTTTCTTCCCGCTCCTTCATCTTCTCCAGCACGCTCTCGTAGCCGCCGTTGCCATAGATGAGGCTTCGGTTCACGCGGCTGATGGTGGCGCTGGACGCGCCGGTGCGCTCCAGGATGTCGTTGTAGATGAGGCCGTCGTTCAGCAGGGTGGCCACCTCGTAGCGCTGCTCCATGCTGCGGAGCTCGGACACGGTACACAGGTCCTGGAAGAAGTTATAGCACTCCTCCTCCGTCTCCAGCATCAGGATGGCCCTATACAGCCGGTCGCTTTTCTCTTTCTTCCCGATCTTGGATTTTGCCGCTCGTAATGCCATGATCGCTTTCTCCTTCTTTCCGCCCGTTTTGCGGGCTGCTGCTACTATACTACCATTTTAGTCCGCGAAAGTAAACCACCTTGTGAAATTATTTTTTTCGTCCGCCGCTGTTCGTCTCTCCCTCCGCCAACGCTTCGCGTTGCCACCTCCCTCACAGAGGGAGGCAGGGGACAGGGAACGGATTCCCACGCCAGTGTGAGCACTGGCTCGGAATGACAGAAAATAGTGCATACGCCTCCGATAGATGGTGCGTAGGGGCGGACGGCTCTGTCCGCCCCTTGCGGAAACAGCGGCGGACGCGATGCGCCCGCCGTTGTTCGATACTTTTATTCAGTCCTTGGCGGCGTGGAGCTTCTTTTGCAGCCAGTCCTTGCCGTCCACGTAGCGGGAGACGATGAAGGACACCACGTAGTCGCCGGCGGCGTTGACCATGGTGGCCGGGGGATCGACCAGGTTGCCGATGGCCAGGGCGATGGGGTAGGCGATGGCCAGTTGGTCGGGGAAGAAGATGGTGCAGACCACCAGCTCGCCCGTGCCGCCGCCGCCGGGGATGCCGCTCATGGCCACGGAGGAGAACACCGCCACGATGATGGCCAGGATGGCCTTATCCGTGGAGAAGTCCATGCCGAACACGCCGAACAGGAACGCCACCTTGATGATGGCGGACATGGCAGAGCCGTCCATATGCATGGTCGCGCCCAGGGGGAGGACGATGTCGCTGACATCCTTGCTGATGCCGGTCTCCTCCGCCACCTCCATGTTGGTGGGGATGGTGGCCACAGAGGAGCACGTGCCGAAGGACACCGCCGCCGGGCGGAACAGCTTGGAGAACATGACCTTCGCGCCGCCCGCGCCGCCGCCGAACCGGGCGTACAGCGGGAAGAAGATGAACATATAGGCGAAGCTCATAATATAATAGATGATAAGGGTGCGGCTGTAGTCGCCGATAAGGGTCGGGCCGTAGGTGGCCACCAGGCTGGCGAAGAAGCCGAAGAAGCCGATGGGCGCGTAGTAGGTGACCAGCTTGACGGTCTTCATGATGCAGTTGGTGATGTCCTCCAGGAACTGGGCCGTTTTGGTGGCCGGGCCGCCGCTCATCTGGATGCCGAAGCCGAACAGCACCGCCGCCACGATAAGGGGCAGGATGGCCCGGCGGCTGAGAAGCTCCGCGAAGTCGGGCTTGGTAAAGAAGTTGACGATCATGTCGCCGAAGCCCAGGGCCTCGCCCACCTCGCCCTCGACGATGGTGTAGCTGCCGTCCACCAGGGGGAAGATGCGGCAGACGATATACATCAGCACGCCGGCGATGGCGGCGGTGACAAGGAAGGTGGCGATGGTGACGCCCATGATCTTACCGGCGCGCTTGACGCTCTTCATGTTGGCGATGGCGGAGGCGATGGAGCAGAACACCATCGGCACGACCACACAGAACATCATGTTGATGAACAGCGTTCCCAAAAATTCGATCTTACCGCCGAAGGCCGGGGCGAACGCACCCACCAGGCAGCCGGCCACGATGCCGGTGAGCATACACAGAATGAACCAGTAGTTCTTCAAAAATTTCTTCATAGCTTCCTCCTCGCTTCTTATACAGAGCTTACGGTCACTATTATATGGGCAATTTTGGCGAAGTAAATCAGAAAAATTGCGTGTTTATTTGCAAATCGTGCGTTTATCGCCGGACATCGGCGGACGGGCCGCGGCCAAACTGCTTTTTATAGGCGCGGGAGAAGGTGGAGTAGTCCTGATACCCCACCTGGGTGAACACCTCCGAGGGGGCTGCGCCGCGGCTCAGAAGCTGCTGGGCCAGCAGCAGGCGCTTCTCCGACAGGTAGCCGTGGATGGAGTAGCCCGTCTCCTGACGGAAGCGGCGCATCATGTGGTACTTGCTGATATAGAACCGGGCGGACAGGTCGTCGATGGACAGCGGCTCGGACAGGTGGAGGTTCAGGTACTGGAGCAGGGACACCACCTTGTTGTCGCCGCCGGCTGCGCCTACGCCGTGGCCGGCGCGGCAGAGGCGGTTCACCTCCACCAGCAGCTCGGTGAACTGGGCCTGGGTCAGCAGGGACGCGCCGTAGCCGCCCCGGACGATGGTCTGGTGGAGGGACTGGAACAGCTGGCGGACGCGGCTGTCCGGCCCGTCACGGTAGACATACTGGAAGGACTGCTGGGCCAGACGGAAGCACTCGGAGGGGTCGCAATCGTCCACGGCCAGGGCCTCCAGGCAGGCGGGAGAGATATAGAGGATCATGCGCTCGTAGTAGTCGCCGTCCGCCACCACCGGGCGGTGGATGCTGCCCCGGCCCACCAGCACGAAGTCGCCGGGGTTCAGGTCGTAGTGCTCGCCCTCCACGGCGTAGCCGGCGCGGCCCGCCAGCAGGAGGATGATCTTGTGGAAGGTATGGTAATGGTACTCGATGTCGCCGGCGTGGTCGTCGGCCAGGTAGAACAGGCGGAAGGGCTCGTTCAGGTAGCCCCGCTGCTCGTATTGGATCGGTTCGATATGCGTCACCTCCGCATTTTTTACAGGTATTGTAGCACAGGATAGGCAAATCATGCAAGTTTCTCTTGAATTTATTACCGCTTTGAAAATTTTGTTTCCATTTTGTAATTTTTTTGTAGCTTTTTCGATAGACTTGTGCTATGATAGGTCGCGTGGGGTCTTACGCCCCCGTGAGCCGCCGGCTCAAATCCAACGCGAAACGGCAGGTAATATCCATGTATTTGAAGAACCTCGCGGCGGCGGGCATGTCCGCGCTGCTGCTTTTCTCCGGCGCTGTCAGCGCCGGTGCGGCGGAGACCGTCCCCGCCACCCACGACAGCGAGACGTATGCCGCCGCTGTGGAGACGCTGGCCTCCAACGGCCTGGCCGCCGCCAGCGCTACGTCCTTACAGGCCGCCGACGGCTTGCAGCTGGCCCAGGAGGCCGGGCTGCTGGACGAGAGCGGCGAGGAGCTGTCCCTGACGGAGCTGTCCGCCCAGGCGCTGCTGCGGGAGACGGAGGCGCTGCAGAAGCAGCTCTTTTTGGAGACATACGACGGCGTGCTGGTGCATTGCGACAGCTACATCTCTCTGCGGGAAGAACCCAGCACCGAGGCCGACCGGCTGCGGATCATCTTTGACGGCAAGGCGGCCAAGCTGCTGGACGTGTATGACGATGAGTGGTACGAGGTATCCTACGGCACGGACACGGGCTTTGTGCTGGCGGAGTACTGCGAGCCGGTGCATTACGCCGACTACGAGGGCACAAGCGCCACGTCTACGCTGATCGAGGACATCATCGCCGAGGCGTATACGTATTTGGGCACGCCCTACCGCTACGGCGGCTCAAGCCATAACGGCACGGACTGCTCCGGCTTCACCATGGCGGTGTTCGGCGCGTTCGGCGTGAGTCTGCCCCACGGCGCGACCAGCCAGTATTATATGTGCCGGGGCGTGTCCTCGGCGGAGCGTGCGCCCGGCGACCTGGTGTTCTTCGCCACCGGCGGCAGCGGCATCGGCCACGTGGGCATCTATCTGGGCGGCGGACAGTTCATCCACGCCAGCACGTCCAGCGGCGTGATCATCAGCTCCCTGTCCGAGAGCTACTACGCCCGGACGTACCTCTATGCCGCAAGGCTGATCGAGGGCTGAATCTGATACTTCACTTACTCCTTTTTTAAGGCCGACCGGCTCACAGAGCCGGTCGGCCTTTGTATATGCCTTTTACTCGTCCAGCTGGCCGCGGGCGTGCATCACGTCCTCCGGCAGCAGCGTCATCAGGTCGTCACGGGTGACAGTGTCCAGCTTGGCCAGCCGGTTGTTCTGCGCCACCAAAATATGCTCGAAGATGTTCCGCACGCCGCGGGCGTTGCCGAAGCCGTCGCCGTCGGCGCTCTCCTCGGCGATGTAGTCACGCACCAGCGGCTCGGCCTCCGGGGAGAGGATGTAGCCCTTGCCGCAGCGCATCTTGAAGATGGCCATCAGCTCGTCCAGGGAGTAGTCCTCGAACAGCAGGAAGCGGTTGAAGCGGCTCTCCAGGCCGGGGTTGGAGTGGATGAACTTGTCCATCAGGTCGGTGTAGCCCGCCACGATGACCACCAGGTCGTCACGGTGATCCTCCATGGCCTTGAGCAGGGTGTCGATGGCCTCCTGGCCGAAGTCGTTCTCCGACTTGCCGTTGAGGGCGTAGGCCTCGTCCACGAACAGCACGCCGCCCATGGCCTTCTCGATGACCTTTTGGGTCTTGAGGGCGGTCTGTCCCACGTAGCCGGCCACCAGGCCGCTGCGGTCCACCTCCACCAGCTGGCCCTTGGACAGGATGCCCAGGCTGCGGTAGATGCGGGCCATCATTCGGGCCATCATGGTCTTGCCCGTGCCGGGGTTGCCGGTGAACACCATGTGCAGGGACATATCGGTGGTGGGCAGGTCGTGCTCCCGGCGCAGCTTGTAGACCTGCACCATGTTGATGAGGTTGTGGACCTCCTCCTTCACCGCGCCCAGGCCGATGTAGCTGTCCAGCTCCGCCAGCAGATCCTCCATCTTCTCCGGCGGCGGCAGCTCCTCCTCGGCGGGCTTTTCGTCGCCGGGCTTGGCCGTGGCGGTGGGAGGGGTGTTCTTCTTCACGTCCTCCCCCCTGCCGGATGCGGCGGGCGTTACCGGGGCTTTGCCCACGGCTTCAAAGGGTGTGCCCCAAAAGTCGCTGTTCATGCGCTTCATGTTGTTCTCCGTCATGGAGCGGATCACGTCCAGCTGCTGCAAAATGATCTGATCCTTCTTATCCATAGCAAAACCACCCTCTCATCGAAATCGGATATGCGATGTGGCCCGCAGCAGCAGCGCTGTCACGAACCCGGTCAGCGTCCCTGTGAACAGGGACACCGCCAGCAAAAACGGCAGATAGCCCAGCACCATGGTGCTGCCTAAGGTGATGACCGCCGCCGCCATCTGTCCTATGTTATGGGCCGCCGCGCCGCCGATGGACACGCCGTACACCGACAGCCTCCGCCAGCGCCGCAGCAGGATCATCACACCCATGGCGCACAGGCCGCCCAGCGCGCTGAACAGCAGCGCCGACACGTTCCCGGCGAACAGGCCGCCCAGCGCGCAGCGCACCAGCAGGATGGCCAGCGCCTCCGGCGCGCCCAGCCGGTACAGGGCGAACACCGTGACGATGTTGGCCAGGCCCAGCTTCACACCCGGCACGGGCACGAGGGCCGTGACCGGGAACAGGTTCTCCAGCGTGCTCAGGCCCAGGGCCAGCGCCGCCAGCACGGCGCACAGCGCCATGTTCTTCGTCGTCCACTTCATGCCCGTCACCCCACGATCACGTCCGGCTGACCGGCGGCAGGCGTACCCTCCAGGTACACCACCACCTGGGCCGGAAGGCACACGATGGACTGTCCTGCCCGGCGGATGACCCCGGTGTGGACACAGTCCTGGGTGGGGCAGTCGCTGTGGGACACGTATGCGCCGTCTGCGCTGACGCGGACGGTGAGGTGGTACGTGCCATCGTCCAGCTCGATCACCTGCTCCTTATCCATGCCCGACAGCGCCACGCGGCGCACCACCTGACCGTGCTGGGTGATGACGGCGGTCAGGTGTCCGCTTTGAGTCCTGGGCAGGTAGAACAGCAGCGCCGTCACCGCCGCCAAAAGCGCCACCGCCAGCGCCACCAGCGCGTCACGGCGGTTGAATTTTGTCTCAGTCTGCCAGCTGCTCACAGACATAGCTTACGCCCTCCGCTTCATGGAATACCGAGGCAAGGCCGGGGGTGTAGACCACCCGTCCGTCCGTTGTCACCAGCACCATGTCAAAGTCCCTGTGTGCGCGCCAAAAGTCCGCCGCGCCGCTCTCGCCCATGACGTACAGCGCCGTGGAGTAGGCATCCGCCCGCGTTCCGGCCAGTTCATCGCCGCTGCGGGGCAGGATGACGGACGCGCTGAGCAGGTCGCCCTGAACGGGATAGCCGGTCTTGGGGTCGAGGATGTGCTGGTACACCGTGCCGTCCGGCCCGGTGAAATACCGCTGATAGCCGCCGGAGGTGACGACAAAGTGATCCGTCAGCGACAGGATGCACACGTAGTCGTCCTTGCCCTGGGGGTCTTGGATGGCCACGTTCCAGGCATCATGGCCCTCCCGGCTGTATACATACACGTTGCCGCCCAGATTGGCGCAGGCACGGTCAGCGCCGCTTCTGCTGAGGATGTCCGCCGCCTTGTCGGAGGCGAAGCCCTTGGCGATGCCGCCCAGGTCGATGGCGCAGCCCTCGTCCAGCGTGGCCTCCCGCCCGTCCAGGTAGATGTGCTCACTGCCCACCAGCGGCAGCAGTGCGTCGATCTCCTCCCGAGAGGGCACGCGGGGGTCGTCGGACGTGATGCCCCACAGCTCTACCAGCGGCGCGATGGTCACATCGAACGCGCCGTTTGTGTCGGCGCTGTATGTCAGCGCCGCGGCCAGCAGTGATGCCGTCTCCTCGTCCAGCCGTGCGCCGCCCTCATCGTTCAGGCGGCTGACGCTGCTGGTGTCAATGGTGCGGCTGAGAGCGTTCTCCAATCGGCTGATCTCCCGGGATACCGACTTTACCGCTTCCTCGGTGTCGCCGCCCTCGGCGGTGATGACCATGTAGGTGTCCATGGCGAACAGCTCCAGCCGGGACTCCTGCGTCCCGCCGCAGCCGCACAGCGACAGCGCCAGCAGGGTGGCCAGCAGCAGGCAGACGAACCTTCTCATAGCTCACGCCGCCCTTCCAGCGCACGCATCAGCGTGGCATCGTCGGCAAACTCCAGATGGCCGCCCACGGGGATGCCGTAGGCCAGCCGCGTGACCTTCGTGCCGAAGGGCTTCAGCAAACGGGCCAGGTACAGCGCCGTGGCCTCGCCCTCCGTGTCCGGGTTGGTGGCCATGATGACCTCCTCGATGCCGCCCTGGGCCACACGGTCCAGCAGTGACTTGATGTGCAGGTCGTCCGGCCCGACATGGTTCATGGGCGACAGCACGCCGTGGAGCACGTGATAGCGTCCGCGGTACTCCCGGCTGCGCTCCATGGCGATGACATCGCGGGGATCGGCCACCACGCAGATGGTGGTCTCGTCCCGCTTCCCATCGGCGCAGATGGGACACAGGCCGCCGGCGGTCAGGTTCTGACACACGGGGCACAGCGTGACGCTGCGCTTGGCCTCGGTGATGGCGTCGGCGAAGGCCTGAGCCTCCTGCTCCGGCAGGCTCAGGACGTGAAAGGCCAGCCGCTGGGCGGACTTATAGCCTACGCCCGGCAGCTTGGCGAACTGCTCTACTAATTTTTCCAGCGGTGCGGGAAAATACTCCATACGTCTTTATCCTCTCAGCTCGGCGATGCGGGCGGGGATGTCCGCCGCCTTATATACGGCGCTGCCCGCCACCAGTACGTTTGCCCCGGCGGCGATGCACAGCTTGCAGGTCTGCGCGTCCACGCCGCCGTCCACCTCCAGCTCACAGGCGGGGTTCAGCGCGTTGATGTAGCCCCGGATGGTCTGCACCTTGGGCATCATGTCCGCCATGAACTTCTGCCCGCCGAAGCCCGGCTCGACGGTCATTACCAAAATCAGCTCCACCCTGTCGATGAAGGGCAGTACGGCGCTGGCGGGGGTCTTGGGCTTGACCACCACGCCGGCCTTTTTGCCCTTGGCGTGGATCTTGTCGATGGCGGCCAGGATGTTCTCCTCCGTGTCCGCCTCCACGTGGCAGGTGACGATGTCCGCGCCTGCGTCGCAGAACTGCTCCACGTAGCGCACCGGGCGGTCGATCATCAGGTGGACATCCAGTGGCAGGGACGTGGTGGGGCGGATGCACTTCACCACCGGGATGCCGATGGAGATGTTGGGCACGAACAGGCCGTCCATCACGTCCACATGGACGTAGTCAGCGGTGGCGATCTTCTCGATGTCACGGCCCAGGTAGGCAAAATCGGCGGAGAGAATGGAGGGGGCGATCTTGATCATGGGGTTCTTCCTTTCCCGGCTGCACCGCGGCGGCGCGGCCCGCATAGAATGGTAGCGGCAGGCGAGAGCGGCGCGGCAGCATATACCGGCAGCCCGCGTTCCGTCCGTACCGTGCCGCCTCTCACCTGTCAAAACGGCGGCGGCACTATATCTGAGATATTATACCAAACTCCGCGGCCTATTGCAACAGCGGGGTGAGGCGGTGAAATTTTGTCCATTTTGTGAATTTTCCGCAAAAGCCCTTTACCTTTTCTGACTTTTCCTGTAAAATAACTTGTCAGTGTTAGAGTAATTTCCGGGAAGCGGGGCTTTGTTTTTATGAACTTCTTCCAACGCATCGGCAACGCGCTGTCGCGCTTCATGTATGGCCGCAACGGCGTGGATCGCCTGTGCCTGACCATGATCTGGACGGCGCTGCTGCTGGACGTTATCAATCTGTTCCTGCGGGACAGGCAGTCCGTGGTATACAGCATTTTGGCCTTTGTGTCCACGGTCATCGTGTTTTTGGCGCTGTACCGTATGTTTTCCCGCAATCTGGAGAAACGGCGGAGCGAGAACGCACGCTTCATGGAGAAGGTCTGGAATCCCGTCAGCCGCCGCATCGTCGGAAGCCGGCAGCAGCGGATGGACAAGGAGCACCGCTATTTCACCTGCCCCCGGTGCGGCACGGTGTGCCGCGTGCCGAGAGGCAAGGGGCGCATCGTCATCACCTGCCCCCGGTGCGGCGGTGAGATTCACGGCAAGAGCTGAATAGAGAGTATGCAGCCCGGCAGCAACGCTGCCGGGCCATTTTTGTGTCCTGCCGGGCAGGGCACACGCTTTGGCAGACCGTGCGCAGGGGCGAGGCGCGGATATTTTTTCCGAAATGAAACATTTCCCATTTCCCGGGTGTATGATAGGTGAAAGGCCTTTCACCCCTACAAAGGAGACGACCCTATGACAGAAGAACAGTTCACCCCGCTGGCCCAGCGGTATATGGACACGGTGTTCCGGGTGGCGTACAGCTATCTGCGCTGCCGGGACGACGCGGACGATGTGACCCAAGACGTGTTGATACAGCTATACAAAGAGGACAAGGCGTTCGAAAGCGACGCCCATGTGAAAAACTGGCTCATCCGCGTTACGGTCAACCGCTGCAAAAACGTGCTCCGCGCCCCGTGGCACAGGGCGGAGGACATCGCCGACTACGAGAACACGCTGGTGTTCGAGCAGCCCCAATGCCGGGAGCTGTTTGACGCGGTGATGTCGCTGGACAGGCGCTACCGCCTGCCGGTGCTGCTGTACTATTACGATGGCTACCGACAAAAGGAGATCGCCGCGCTGCTGAACGTGCCGGAGGAAACGGTACGTACCCGGCTCTCCCGCGCCAGGGCCAAGCTGAAAAACATTTTATCGGAGGTGTCGCAGTATGACCCAACACGAGCTTTTTGAAAAAACCTTCTCCGCCCTGCACGCCTCCCCGGATACAATTTCGGAGGTCAAAAGAACTATGCAGAACGAGAAAAAGACCCGCCGCATTTTAGGCCGCGGCGCTGTGATCGCCATCGCCGCCGCGCTGACCCTCACCGTGGCCATGGCCGCCGGTGTGGTAACACTGATCAAGGCCAACGTGTCCCCTGCCGACAAGGTGGACGATACCACCTATCACGCCTTTACCGACGATATGGACGCCTCCACCCCCACGGTAGAGGGCAACTCCGGTGAGCTCATCACTCTGCCGGACATGGAGCGCATCCCCGGTGACCGGGATACCGTGCAGCGTCTGGTGGGCGATTACCTGTCCAAGCTGGATGCCGAGCTCACCGTAGGCAGCACCACTATCACGCTGGAGACGTTCCTTGTCGACGAGAGCGGCTGCGGCATCCTGACCTACACCGTGGACGATCCCGAAGGCGTATCCTACGAGGACGCAGGCTACGGCGAGGTGTACAGTCTGCCTCTGAATCCCAGTATGTATCTGCACTCCCCGGATTTCCAGCAGGGCGGCATGGTCAATGTGAAGTTCCATGTAGATAAGACCACCAGCACCGCCACCCATCTGGATGTGGTGGCCTACTTTGCCGCCGGTGAGACGTACCAGAAGGGCGACAACTTCTACTTTACCGTTTACGACGGCGACAGCGAGGGCCGGGAACCCCACGCCGTGGCCATTCAGCCCCGCATCTACGCCCCTGTCCGGACGCTGACCGCCGCCGATGGCGAGGTGGCCCGCATCTCCGCCGTGGGCATCACCATGGGCAACGCCTCCCCTGACCGGGAGCTGAACGCGCAGGAGCTGACGCTGCACTATGCCGACGGCACCTCCTATGTGGTGACCAGCGAGAGCCAGAACCTGATGAACTGGGTGCTGGGCTATATCTACGGCGACGGCGAGACCGCCCCCTTCGCTCACGCGGTATACATCTTCAACCGGCTGGTGGATGTGGACACCGTGACCTCCGTCACGCTGGAGGGCCGGGTCTACAACCCGGACACCGAACGAGGCGAGACGGTGCAGCACACGTATACGTCTTGACGAGGCAATAGGACGGCTTTGGGATTCCGCCCCTGTCCGCTCCCTGCACTATAAAAAAAGACCGCCGGAAGGCGGTCTTTTTTTATGCATTTTGTGCCGCTTACAGCACCTTGCTGAGGAAGTCCTGCAAGCGGGGATCGTGGGGATGGTCGAAGATGTCGGCGGGCGTGCCCTCCTCCAGGATCTTGCCGTCGGCCATGAACACCACCCGGTCGGCCACCTCGCGGGCGAAGCCCATCTCGTGGGTGACGACGGCCATGGTCATGCCGTCCTTGGCCAGGTCACGCATCAGATCCAGCACCTCGCCCACCATCTCCGGGTCGAGGGCGGAGGTGGGCTCGTCAAAGAGCATGACCTCCGGGTTCATGGCCAGCGCCCGGACGATGGCGATACGCTGCTTTTGGCCGCCGGAGAGCATATTGGGGTACTCCGCGGCCTTGTCGGCAAGGCCGATGCGCTCCAGCAGCGCCCGGGCCTGGGCCTCCGCCTCGGCGGGGGTCTTTTTCTTCAGCGTCACCGGGGCGAGGGTGATGTTTTGCAGGACGGTCTTGTGGGGGAACAGGTTGAAGTGCTGGAACACCATGCCCATCTTCTGACGGTGCTGGTCGATGTTCACCTGCTTGCTGGCCAGGTCCACACCGTCGAAGTAGATCGCGCCGGAGGTGGGCTCCTCCAGCAGGTTCAGGCTGCGCAGCAGCGTGGATTTGCCGCTGCCGGACGGGCCGATGATGGCCACCACCTCGCCCCTGCGGATGTCCAGGCTGCAATCGTTCAGCGCGTGGACAGCGCCGTGGTTGTACTCCTTGACCAGATGCTGCACGGAGACGAGGACTTTACTGCTTGTCGCCACGGCGCATTCTCCTTTCTATGGCCTCGATGGCTTTGGAGGCGGGATAGTTGATGCAGAAATAGACCAGCGCGGCCAGCGTGTAGGGTGCCAGTGAGATGCCGGTAGAGCCGGCGATGGTCTTGGCGGCGAACATGATCTCCGCCATGCCCAGCATGGAGCAGATGGAGCTCTCCTTGACCATGGTGACGATCTCGTTGGCCAGGGCGGGCAGCACGTTCTTGATGGCCTGGGGCAGCACCACCAAACGCATGGACTGCCAGCTGCTGAGGCCCAGGGAGCGGGCCGCCTCCGTCTGTCCCTTGTCCACGGCCAGGATACCGGCCCGGAATATCTCCGCCACATAGGCGGAGCTGTTCAGCGCCAGGGCCACCACGCCGGGGACGAACCGGCTGATGTCCACGAAGCCGAACAGGCTGATCCGGGGCAGGGATATGGCGTAGAACAGGCCGAAGTAGATAATGGACAGCTGCACCAGCATGGGGGTGGAGCGGAACACGGCGATGTACGCCCCGGCAAACCACTTGACGGGCTTGACCTTACTCAAACGCATCATGGCCAGCAGCAGGGCGGGGATCACCGCCAGCAGCACGGACACCACCGCCAGCAGCAGCGTGTACTCGATGCCGCGGACGAAGGCCACGCCATATTTTGGCAGGAAGGAGAAGTTGAAGAAGTCGGAGGGGCGCATATCCGTAAACAGGCTGCTCCACCACATACGCGGTCAGTCCTTTCTCGTGTAAACTCGGTGCGGAGACACGCGAAGTGCAAAGTCGCGGGGCGGCTTTGCACTGGCGTTTTATGTAAGGGAGAAAATTAGTCGGCGGAAACTTCCACAGCCACATCGGCCAGGGCGTCAGCATCGGCGATGAAGGTCTCGATCTTGTTCTCGGAGGCCATCTTGGCCAGGGCGGCGTTGATGCCGTCCAGCAGGCCCTTGGGGTCACCCTTGGCCACGGCGATGCAGTAGGGCTCGGCGGCGGGCAGCTCGGAGGAGGCGTCAGCGATGACCAGGTCGGGGTTGGCAGCGGCGTACTGCTCCGCCACACCGCCGTCCACCAGGATGGCGTCCACCTTGTCATACACCAACTCGTTCACCAGGTCCAGCACAGAGGACAGGGCCACGGGGGTCACGCCCTCGATGGTGTTGACCATGTCCAGCTTGGTGGTGGCGGTCTGCGCGCCCACGGACTTGCCGTTGAAGTCGGCCAGCGTCTTGTACTGGTCAGCCACGTCGGCCTTCACCAGGATGGCGGGAGGCGTATCGCTGTAATAGCCGCTGGAGAAGTCGGCGTTCTCCAGCCGGTCGGGAGTGGCCTCCATGGCGGACAGCACCATGTCGAAATCACCCTTGTCCAGGGAGGTCAGCAGGTTGTCGAAGCTCATGTTCTCCACCTGCAGGGTCAGGCCCAGCTCGTCGGCCACGTACTGGGCCACGGAGATGTCGATGCCGCCGTAGACCAGCTCACCGCTCTCATCGGGATACATGAACTCAAAGGGGGCATAGTCGGCGGAGACGCCCACCACCAGGGTGGTCTTGGCGGGCTCGGCGCTGTTGTCGCCGTCGGTATTGGGTGTGTCATTCTGCTTGCCGCAGGCCACCAGGCTCAGTGCCATGACCAGCGCCAGCATCATCGCAAAAAACTTTTTCATGTTCGTACTTCCTTTCGCATTTCTTATGGTTCTATACCGCTCTCACGGGATATAGACTTTGTGGTTCGGAGGTGTTCCCTCCTGACAGTGGCTACTATACACCCATGGTGTATAAATGTCAACCCCGTTTTGCATATTTTTTCTTTGTAATTTCATGTTTTGTGGAATACGGCAACGGATTGCAGGAAATGTCGGCCTATTTGCCGTCAAAATCGCTAATATCAGTTTTGTATATATGAATAAATATTCGTATATGCGGAATATTCGCTTTGTCAGCGGGCGCAAAAAAGAACCGCCGGAGGGCGGTTCTTTCTGCGGTTATTTGTTGTTCAGCTTGCCCAGGTAGCGATAGATGCTGGCCTCGGAGCTGTGGAGCGTCTGGGCCACGTGACTGACAGAGCCCTTCAGCAGAAACACGCCCTTGCGGTTCAGGATGTCCATGATCTCCATCTTCTCGTCCTGGGTCAGGCGATCCACCTCCACGGGGTAGTTGGCCACCACCTGGGAGACGATGCTGGCGGTCGCGCCGGCGATGGAGGTGGGATAGGCGCTGCGTACCGGCGTTTCCACCGGGTCGTTGCCGTCGGCGATGAGCCGCGTGCCGCTGGGCACGCCCCGCTTCAGGCCGCCGCCGCACAGCTCCATGACGCGGCGGGACAGCTCCTCGTACCGGCTGGCATCGAAATTGATGCACAGCAGGCCGGACAGCTCACCGGCGCGGCCCTTGATGAACATGGAGTTGCAGCACATGGTCTTGCCCGTGGCGGACACGGACTCGAAGTTCAGCACATAGTTCTGCGTCTCGTACAGATTGCCCGCCACGTATTCCAGCATTTTGTTGCTGAGTGGTGAGCCGAGATGGCGGCCCGTCAGTGCGCCGTTGGCGATGGCGACGATCTCGTTGGAATCGTCCTTCAGCTCGTGGAGGGCGATCTCGTAATCCGGGCCGAGGATATGGCCCAGGAAGTCCACGATGAGGGTATAGTGGCGTTTCAGCTCCGCGTCCATGGTTGGCCGCCTCCTTTATCTGTGAATTTAGGGTATGGTCACGCCTGCTCCTGCGCGGCAGCGGCCTGCCTGGCCTTCTCCTCGTCCTCCAGGACGCGGTAGGCCACCTTGCCCACCAGGGTCTTGGGCAGCTCGTCACGGAACTCGATGTCGTAGGGCATGGCGTATTTGGCCACGTGCTTGCGGCAGTAGTCCAGCAGCTCCTGCCGGGTGTTGTCGTCGGCAGGAACGCCGGGCTTGACCATGACGAAGGCCTTGACCTTCTGCATCTTGTAGGGATCGGGCACGCCGATGACGCAGCTCATCTGCACCTTCTCGTGGGCATCCAGGATGTTCTCCAGCTGGCCGGGGTAGACGTTGTAGCCGGAGGTGATGATCATGCGCTTGGCGCGGCCCTTGAAGTAGATGAAGCCCTGCTCGTCCATGCTGCCCAGGTCGCCGGTGTAGACCCAGGTCAGGCCGTCGTCGTGCTTACGCAGCGTCTTGGCCGTCTCCTCCGGATTGTTCATGTACTCCTTCATCACCGTCGGGCCGGCCAGCAGAATCTCGCCCTCCTCGCCGTAGGGCAGCTCCTCGTCGGTGTCGGGCTTGACGATCTTGATGAACGTGTCAGGGAAGGGCAGGCCGATAGAGCCTTCCTTATAGATATTAGTGGGGGTCAGGCAGCAGGCCGTCACCGTCTCCGTCGTGCCGTAACCCTCCCGCACCTGGATGACGGCGTGGTGGTCGTAGAGGAACTTATCGAACTTCTTCTTCAGCTCGATGGACAGACTGTCGCCGCCGGAGAACACGCCCTTGAGGCTGCTCAGATCCGCGCTGCCCATGCTGGGCAGGCGCAGCAGCGCCTCGTACAGCGTGGGGACACCGGCGATGAAGTTGCAGCGGTACTTGACGATCTGCTTGGCGTAGCTCTTGGCGGTGAACCGGGGGATGAGGATGCAGCGTCCGCCGTTGGAGAGCATGGAATGGACGCACACGCCCAGGCCGAAGCCGTGGAACAGGGGCATGGCCGCCAACATCTTGTCGCCGGGGCGGAACATGGGGTTGGTGGCGATGATCTGCTGGCCCAGGGCGTTGAAGTTGCCGTTGGTCAGGACGATGCCCTTCGTCGTGCCGGTTGTGCCGCCGGAATAGAGGATGACGGCGGGATCGTCAAAGCCCCGCTCCACCCGGTAGTTCTTGTAGAAGCAGTAGCGGGACATATCCATAAATTCCTTCCAGCGGATGACAGGGGCATCCTCGGGGATCTTCTGGATTTTGCGGCCCTCGGTGAGCATATAGCCGGCGCGGATGGTGCGGGACAGGGCGTCCTTCACCGAGGCGATGATGATGTTGATGATCTTGGTATTCTGACGGATGTGCTCGAACTTGTTGTAGAACTGATCCAGAGTGATGGCGGTGGTGGACTCGGAGGCGTTGAGGTAGAACTCGATCTCCTTCTCTGCCGACAGGGGGTGGATCATGTTGGCGATGCCGCCCACCAGGTTCACGGCGTAGAACATATAGATGGCCTGGGGGCAGTTGGGCATGGCGATAGTGACCTTGTCACCGGGGCGGATGCCCAGGGTCTTCAGGCTCTTGGCGCAGCGCTCGATCTCCTGCACCATCTTCTTATATGTGGTGGACTTGCCCATGAAGTCGAAGGCGATGTTGTTGGGATACAGCTCCGCCATGCGCTCCACGGCCTCGAACATACTGCCCCGGAAATAGTCCAGGTGCATGGGCACATCGCCCATGTAGTCCTTCCACGGGGTCTTTACTTCACTCATAGCGTACCTCCTCGGAGATCGGTCTCTCCAGCTCTTCAGGGTGTGTCAGCAGGTATTCCAGCAGCCGGACGGACTTGGAATAGTAGTAGCCGTCGGCGATGCGCTCGTCGATGGTCAATCCCAGCTCCAGCGTCTCACGCATGGAGACCTGGCCGCTTTCGTCAAAGAAGGGGGATTTTTTCTTCTCGCCGATGATGCAGAACAGGGAGCACGTGCCCCAGTTGGTCAGGTGGTGATAGCCGCACTTGAGCTTGATCGAGCCCAGGTTGGAGATGACCACGGAGCTGTAATAGGGGTCGGTGGCCACCATGTCCTTGGGCACCCAGCCGTGCTTATCCAGCCACATGATGAACTTCACCGCGGCCTTGCCCAGCCAGCGGGGCAGCTTGTTCAGGATGTCCATGTTCTCCGTGGAGGAGTCCACCTTCTCGGAACGGCATTCCTGCACCTGGGAGCGGATGTACTCGTGTACGTCCTCCACGGTGAACTCATCCTTGCCGTGGAGGAAGGCCAGCGCCTCCGCGCCCTTATCGGAGAACTGCTTTTTCACCACAAAGGCGGCGGACACCTCGTTGCGCTGATAGAAGTTGCTGTTGACGATGAAGCGGTTCAGCTTGGGCCGCAGGGTGATGGTCTTGAGCAGGGCGGCCACCACCAGGTGGAACATGGTGTAGGGGAAGTCCGTCTCCGTCTCGTTTTTCCTGGCCAGGTATGCGTTCATGGCCGTCAGGTCAACCTTGACGGAGATATACGCCTCGTTGTCGCAGCGGTTGGGATAGATGATGCCGGTGATGAAGTGGAGCGAATCCAGCTCCCGCAGCAGGCGGCCATCCCGGCGGTCGCCCCGGCGCTTCTTCTGTGTTTCCATGTATGTCTCCTATGTATCTAATATATTTTCTGTTATTTTACAAGCACATCTAATACGCAATATTAGATTAAAAGCACACCGTGATATACTTCCGATTGTATAGTATACCAGTCATGCGAAAAAAATGCTACCCTTTATTTCATTTTTTTCGTTTCAAGGCAATGTCGCGAAAAGAATTGACAATCCGCCCATATTGTAATGCGCTATTGAAAGAACATATACAGGGAGGGGCACTATGAAAAAAGCATTGGGCTCACTGACGGCGCTGCTGTTGCTGATAGTCATGCTGCCGGCAGCCGCAGAGGCGGCGGAGGGGCGCATTAAATATTGGTATGCCAGCCGCTATACGGACGAGGGCTACGTTTGGGCGGAGCAGTCGGAGACATGGACGGACACCAGCGTTATCGATAACGGTGAAACAGGAAGGATTTTGGACACGCCGCCGGATGGCGCGGAATTGTGGATCACAAACCCTCCTGTCCCGCTGACGGTGGAGGGAAACTTTTCTGACGTATACCTCATCGGCGGAACGGTGACCTTTTTGGGGGATATTGAGTGGCTGACACTGTTTGATGGCTTCGAGGCCGATTGGAAAAGCCCTGACATCACGGTCTACGGCGATATTGAGAAGATCACCATGAGCCCCCTGCAGCAGGGAGAGATGTCCCTGCGCACCACCGGTGACATTGGCGTTGTCTATTTGAAATATGGCGAGGAAGGCCCGTTCAAATCCTTTTCCTGGTATGGCGACGGCGTCACCATGGCCACGCTGATGGACAAGGGCAGCATCCTTCCGCCGCTGTCAGACGGCATTGACCCTGAACCGCCGAAGGGCGGCGCGAGGGCAAAGCGAATCGGCCTGATCCCGCCGGTGCAGGGTGAGGCCGCTGCCGCATCACAGGGCAGCCCTGTCACCGTTTCGCAGCAGGCTGCCGAGCTGACCGATGAAGAGCTGTCGGCGCTGAAGCAGGCCGGTTTTGATCAGGGCTGCGCTGTGGCCGCCGCGTTTTCCCTGTCGATGGCCCGTGAGGACGGCACTGCCGTTACAACGCTGGACGAGCCGGTAACGCTCCGCATCGCCATCCCGCCAAAAGAGCGGAAACGGGACACCTCGCTGGTGCTGGTGCAATTCTGCCGCAGCGAGGACGGCACACTGACCGCCGCGGCACTGGCCCAGGCAGATGGGACAGCCAACCTTATCGCCTTTGACGCCGATCAGCCCGCCATCATGGCGCTGGTGCGCACCGGCGTGCCGGATCACTCCCGGCTGCTGTATATCGGCGGCGGCGCTGTGGCGGCGCTGATACTGGGCGGCATCATCGCCGTGTCTGTCGTGAAAAAGCGGGAAAAGGCGGCCAGTGACGCCCTGTGATACAGCAAAACGACACCCCTCAGACGAAGGTCTGAGGGGTGTCTCTCTTCTTTTATCAGAATTCCGCGTTGCCCACGGTGCGGGGGTGCAGCTCCACATCGCGGATGTTGCTGACGCCGGTAAGGTACATGACCATGCGCTCGAAGCCCAGGCCGAAGCCCGCGTGGCGGCAGCTGCCGTAGCGCCGCAGGTCGCAGTACCACCAGTAGTCCTCCGGGTTCATGCCCAGCTCCTTGATGCGGCTCTCCAGCAGCTCCAGCCGCTCCTCGCGCTGGCTGCCGCCGATGATCTCGCCGATGCCGGGGACAAGGCAGTCCGCCGCGGCCACGGTCTTGCCGTCGTCGTTCAGGCGCATATAGAACGCCTTGATCTCCTTGGGATAGTCGGTGACGAACACGGGCTTTTTGAACACCTTCTCGGTGAGGTAGCGCTCGTGCTCCGTTTGCAGGTCCGTACCCCAGTCCACCTTGTAGTCGAACTTGTCGTTGTTCTTCTTCAAAATCTCCACCGCGTCGGTGTAGCTGACGCGGCCAAAGTCGCTGGTCATCACGTGCTCCAGCCGCTCCTTCAACCCCTTATCCACGAAGCTGTTGAAGAAGTCGATCTCATCGGGGCAGCGCTCCAGCACCCGGCGGATGATGTGCTTGATCATGGCCTCGGCCACGTCCATATCGCCAGCCAGATCGCAGAAGGCCATCTCCGGCTCGATCATCCAAAACTCGGCGGCGTGGCGCTGGGTGTTGGAGTTCTCGGCGCGGAAGGTCGGGCCGAAGGTGTAGACATCGCCGAAGGCCATGGCGAAGTTCTCGGCGTTGAGCTGGCCGGACACGGTGAGGCTGGTCTTCTTGCCGAAGAAGTCCTGGGAGTAGTCCACCTGACCGTCGGCGGTCTTGGGGACGTTGTTCAGATCCAGGGTCGTGACCTGGAACATCTCGCCTGCGCCCTCGCAGTCAGAGCCGGTGATGATGGGCGTCTGAACGTAGACGAAGCCCCGGCTCTGGAAGAACTCGTGGACGGCGTAGGCCGCCACGGAGCGGACGCGGAACGTGGCGGAGAATAGGTTGGTGCGGGGGCGCAGATGCTGGATGGTACGCAGGAACTCCACGCTGTGGCGCTTCTTTTGCAGGGGGTAGTCGGGGGTGGACTTGCCCTCCACCTGGATGGTGTGGGCCTTGACCTCCAGGGGCTGCTTGGCCTCCGGCGTCAGCACCACCGTGCCGCGGACGATAAGGGACGCGCCCACGTTCTGCGCGGCGATCTCCTTGTAGTTGGCCAGCTCCTCGGCGGACATGACCACCTGCAAATTCCTGAAGCACGAGCCATCGTTCAGCTCGATGAATCCGAAGGTCTTCATGTCGCGGATGGTCTTGGCCCAGCCGCAGACAGTGACCTCCTGACCGCCCAGGGTGTCCTGATCGGCAAAGAGGGCCGCGATTTTCATACGTTCCATATTCTTTCACCTTTTCCTGTGTAATTTTGCGTTGAACAGTATTATAGACCATGCGGAGAAATTTTACAAGGCTGAGTTTCGCGGCAGGCGTTGCCATTTTCCGCGAAATGTGCTATGCTGTGCCCATCGAATATGTAAGGAGGCTGCACATGGACCCTATTTTCGAGATAGAGCTGGAGGACTGCCCCGTCTGCCGCGGCGCGGGCGTGATGCAGGACGAGCAGGGCTGGTGCGTATCCGTGGCGTGCATGGACTGCGGCGCGGAGACGGCCCACGCGGATTACCGCACGCCGGAGGAGCGGCTGGAGGCCGCCAGGCGGGTGGCGCTGCTGTGGAACATGGGAAAGGTCATCCACACCGGCGTGGGAGACTGATACGAAAAAAGAACCGCCTACCGGCGGTTCTTTTCGCGTTTTTTCAGCGGATGGCGGCGATGAAGCAGGTAGGGTCTATCTCCCGCTGCCGCTTGGCCCAGGCCAGCATCTCGTACACATCCACCGCGCCGGTGATGACGCCCGTGCCCCAGTCATCGGCCACGCGGCTGTGCAAAAACGCATCCGGCGCGGCGGTGCGGACATAATAGGGGTGGGCCGCGGCGGCGCACAGCGGCGTGGGGACGGCCTCGGCGGTGTAGAAACCCCTCTCCCCTGCCAGGACGGTCAGGCAGTCCTGCATGACGTTGCTGGCGGTGGGGAAGCGGCCCGCGCCCTGGCCGAAGAACGTCTGCTTGCCAACCCTCTCGGCGGTGTAGCCGATGAGGTTATAGTTGGCGGGCACGGCGGCCTCCGGCTCGGACTTGTCCACCAGCGTAGGCTCGACAAAGGCGCAGACGCCGCCCTCCGATGCCTGGGCGGTGGCCAGCAGCTTGCAGGCGAAGCCGTGGGCCTGGAACGCGGCGATGTCCGCTGCCGTGACGGTGCGGATGCCGAAGGTGGGGATGGCGGCCTCGTCCAGCACCGCGTCAAAGGCGATGTTGGCGGAGATGCACAGCTTGCGGCGGATGTCATCGCCATCAATGTCGGCGGAGGGGTCGGCCTCGGCGTAGCCCAGGGCCTGGGCCTCCTTGAGAATATCAGCGAAGCTGACGGGACTCTTGTGCATGGCGTCCATGATGAAGTTGGTCGTGCCGTTCATGATGCCGCCCACCTCGCAGACCGTGTCCAGCCGCTTCACGCGGGACAGGTTCACCAGCCAGGGGATGCCGCCGCCTACGGCGGCGGTGCAGCGCAGGGCCACGCCCTTTTTCCTTGCCAGCGCCGTCAGCTCCCGGTAATAGGCGGCGACAAGGGCCTTGTTGGCGGTGACAACGTGCTTGCCCCGCTCCATGGCGGCGGTGACGTACTCGTAGGCCGGGTGCAGGCCGCCCATGACCTCCACCACCGTGTCGATGGTATCATCGCACAGGATGTCGTTGATGTCCATGGTGGTGACGGCGGCTGGCAGGCCGTCCTTGGGGCGGCGCAGCAGCACGCGCTTTACGTTCACATCCTGACGGTCGGCGGCCAGCTCCCACACGCCGCCGCCCACCACGCCGAAGCCTAGCAGACCGATATTCATAGCGTTTCCTCCCTGCGTATAACAAGTTTTGCCCCATTGTAACCGGGAAATATAGTCGTGTCAAGGCAGAATAAGGGGGGCGAAGCCGTAATTTAAGCAATTCTTTAACATCTGTTCACATGATGCGGGCAAAAGTGTGGTAAGCTGTCCGCAGAATGTATAAGAAAGGCAAAAAACACATGAAGCGCACCCTGACCGAAAAGCAGAAAAAAATGTTGTCCGCAGCGGCAATTATCATATTCATCCTATTATTCGCGGCGCTGGCCTGGTTCGTGGGACGGCCCATGATCCGCTTTGCCCGGCAGCCGGAGCAGTTCCGCTCCTGGGTGGACGGACACGGCGCGTGGGGCTGTGCCGCCTACGCCGCCATGGTGTTTTTGCAGGTGGTGGTGGCCATCATCCCCGGCGAGCCGCTGGAGATCGCGGGGGGCTACGCCTTTGGCGCTTGGTGGGGCACGGCGCTGTGTCTCATCGGCGCGGTGCTGGGCAGCGCGGCGGTGTTCGCGCTGGTACGGCGCTGGGGCAGGCCGCTGGCGGAGGTGGTCTTCCCCAAGGAGAAGCTGGACAAGCTGCAGTTCCTCCACTCCTCCCCCAAGCGCACGGCGCTGCTGTGGCTCATCTTCACCGCGCCCGGCACGCCCAAGGATCTGCTGTGCTATTTCGCCGGGCTGACCGACATGAAGTGGCGCACCTGGCTGCTCATCGCCACCGTGGGGCGGCTGCCCTCCATCGTCACGTCCACCGTGGGTGGCGGGGCGCTGGGAGATCGGAACTACACGGCGGCGGCCATCGCCTTCGGCGTGGCACTGGCGGCGGCGGGCGTGGGGTATCTCGTCTACCGGGCCGTGTGCCGGAGAAATGGGCAGAAGGGCGAGGAGGAAGCGTAGATAAACTCTCTCTTTATGCGGTAAGCAGTTCCTTTACGCAGGGGGAGCTCGAGGGGGCAAAGCCCGCCTCGAATCAAATCAAATGTCGCGCAAAGCCTTGCCTTGCAAGGCGTGCGTGGAGCACCCCAAGGGTACTTGCTTCGCGGCGCGAAGCGACTATTTTCGTGCCGCAAGGCGGCACAAAAATAACGACATTATTTCAGGCTGTCGAAAAAGCCGGAGGCTTTTTCGACAGCGTAAAGGGCGGCGGGGTATACCCCGCCGCCCTGGTCATTGTATGAGCTTTTGGGCCAGCGCCAGCAGGGCGGGCCTTTCGTTGGGCATGCTGCCGTCCATGACTGCGTCCAGCAGCTTTTGCAGCGTTTCGCCTACGGCAGGGCCGCGCAGGCCCAGGGCCGTCAGGTCGTTGCCCCGCACCGCCAGTTCCCGCAGGGAAAAGCAGGACTGACGGGCCAGCAGGTCGTCCAGTATGGCCTCCGCCCTGTCGATGTCCGCTGCGCGGCCACGGCACAGCGGGCTCTGCGCCCGGTTGTCCGCCCGCTTCACCGCCAGCAGCTGCCGCAGCGTGTCCTCCCCCAGCTGCCGCGCCGCACGGGCCACGGCTTTTTCCGTCCGGGGGATGTCCCGGTCGTGCCAGCGCACCAGCGTGACGATGCGCTGGGCGCTTTTTTTATCCATACGCAGGCGGCGGCATATTGCTTCCGCCATCTCCGCCGACCGGGCCGGGTGACCATAGAAATGGCCCGTGCCGTGCTCGTCCACGGTGAAGCAGTCCGGCTTGCCGATGTCGTGGAGCAGCATGGCCCAGCGCAGCACCGCGTCCGGGGCGATGGCCGATGCCGCGTACACGCTGTGCGTCCACACGTCATAGCAGTGGTGGACGTTCCGCTGGTCGAAGCCCACGCAGGGCAGCAGCTCCGGCAGGAATACGCCCAGCACATCCGGGTATGCTAACAGCACGGAGGCCATGTACTCCCCCGTCAGCAGCTTGTTCATCTCCACCAGGATGCGTTCCGCGGCGATGTCCGCCAGCAGCGGGGCACGGCGGTGCAGTGCCGCCGACGTGTCCGGCTCAATGGCAAAACCCAGCACTGCCGCGAACCGCAGCGTCCGCATGATCCGCAGCGCGTCCTCGTCCAGCCGCCGCAGGGGGTCGCCCACGCACCGCAGCACCCGGCGCGACAGATCCTCCTGCCCGCCGAAGGGGTCGCAGATGTGCCCCCGCAGGTCCATGGCCATGGCATTCACCGTCAGATCGCGCCGGGCCAGGTCCTCCTCCAGCGAGGAAGAGAACTGCACCGCATCAGGCCGCCGGTGGTCGCTGTACGTACCGTCGCGGCGGAACGTAGTCACCTCCACGTGCGTCTCCCCGGCGCATACCGTTACCGTGCCGTGCTTCAGGCCCGTGGGGATGGCCCTCTCGCCGAACAGCGCCATGACCCGCTCCGGCCTGGCGTCGGTGGTCACGTCCCAGTCCGACGGCACAGCGCCGCGCAGGGTATCCCGCACGCAGCCGCCCACGGCCCAGCCCTGATAGCCCGCCGATTCCAGACGCGCCAGCAGCGAACGCACCTCCTGCGGCATCATGGGTCTATTCCCCCTTTCGAAAATGGTTGCACTTCCTATTTCTCTGTACTATAATAGTTTAGTATATTTTCAGCTTCTGTCAAGAAGGAGGACACCATGTTCCATCCCACTATCGACATTCACACATATTTTCAGCCCGGCAAGCGCGTCCATTTGGCGGGCATCGGCGGCGTGTCCATGTGCGCGCTGGCCGAGGTGCTCAAGGGCATGGGCGTTGCCGTGCAGGGCTCTGATATGACCGACAGCGACACTGTAAAGCATCTGCGTGACCACGGCATCCCCGTGGCCATCGGCCACTCCGCCGACAATCTTCAAAACTGCGACGCGGTCATCCGCACCGCCGCCATCCATGACGGCAACCCGGAGATCGCCGGGGCGATCGCACGGGGCATCCCCGTGTACGAGCGGGCGCAGGCCTGGGGCGCGATCATGAAGGGATACCGCAACGCCCTGTGCGTGTCCGGCACTCACGGCAAGACCACCACCACGTCCATGGCCACCCACATCTTCATGGCGGCGCAGAAGGACCCCACCGTTATGATCGGCGGCACGCTGCCCCTGCTCCACGCCGGCTACCGGGTGGGACACGGCGACACCATCATACTGGAGAGCTGCGAATACTGCAACTCCTTTTTGAACTTCTTCCCCACCGTGGCGGTGATCCTCAACGTCCACGCCGACCATTTGGACTTCTTCAAGGATCTGAGCGACATTGAGCACTCCTTCCACGACTTCGCCGCCCTTGTGCCCCAAAATGGCTACGTCATCGCCAACGGGGACGATGAGGGCGCACGGGACGCGGTGGCGGACCTGCCCCACCCGGTGTTCACGTTCAGCGTGAAGGATCACAGCGCCGACTGCTATGCCGACAACGTGTCGTTCTTCGATGGGTTCGGCGATTTTGACATCGTCATCCGCGGCCAGCGGTACGCCCACGTGTCGCTCCGCGTGCCCGGCGCGCACAACGTGTCCAACGCGCTGGCCGCCGCCTCCGCCGCCTATGTGCTGGGTATCCCCGGCACTGCCGTGGAGGAGGGCTTGTCCGCCTTTACCGGCGCGGGCCGCCGCTTTGAGCACAAGGGCACGTTCCGGGGCGCGGAGGTCTATGACGACTACGCGCACCATCCCGATGAGGTACAGGCGCTGCTGAACGCCGTCCGCCCGCTGCCCCACAAGCGGCTTATTATGGCCTTCCAGCCCCACACCTATACCCGCACCGCCGCGCTGTTTGATGATTTTGTCACCGTGCTGCGTCAGCCGGACCGGCTGGTGCTGGCGGAGATCTACGCCGCACGGGAGCGGAATGACCTGCATATCTCCTCCAAGGATCTGGCGGAGCAGATACCCCACGCTGTCTACTGCCCCACGCTGGAGCAGGTGGCGGACGCACTGGAGCGGCTGGCACAGCCGGGGGACATGATCATCACTGTGGGCGCGGGGGACATCTACCGCGCCGGTGAAATGCTGCTGAAGCGAGGTGACGCGAAGTGACCATTTCGCCTGTTTTTCATAATACCCGCCCGGAGGGGGAGCTGCCGGCGCAGGAGGCTGCGGCCTTCGACCTGCTGGAAGCGCTGCACATAGACTATGACCGGGTCAGCCACGACGCGGCGTTCAACATGGAGCTGTGCGCCCAGGTGAGCGACGTGCTGGGAGTGTCCGTGTGCAAGAACCTGTTCCTGTGCAACCGGCAGCAGACCCAGTTCTATCTGCTGTGTATGTCCCCGGACAAGGTGTTCCACACCAAGGAGCTCAGCGCGCAGATCAACTCCGCCCGGCTGAGCTTCGCCCCGGAGGACAAGCTGTGGGAGCTGCTGCGCTGCACTCCCGGCTCGGCCACTATTTTGGGACTGGCCAACGACACGGAACACCGCGTCCGGCTGCTGATGGAACGGGACGTGTACGAAGCGCCGTACATATCCTGCCACCCCTGCCTGTGTACCAGCACGCTGAAGCTGAAAACCGCCGACGTGCTGGAGAAGCTCCTGCCGCACACGGGCCATACGTCCACTGTGGTGGAGCTGTAAATGATAAAAGCGCCCCCATGCGATGCATGGGGGCGTCAGCGCGTCGATAAACTCGTTCTGTCATTCCGAGGAGCGAAGCGACGTGGGAATCCGTAATCTTTTAACCGCAAATTTGCATGAAAACGCATAAGTTGTGCATTTTAGAAACGGATTGCCACGCCAGTCTGCGGACTGGCTCGCAATGACAGGCTTTTTCGACAGCCTGAAGCGCCCCCATGCGATGCATGGGGGCGCTTTTCTTTATCAGGTAATGGCTCAGAAGTTCTTGATGATCTCCACGATCTCCTGGCCGATGCGCTCCTGGGCCTCGTTGGTGGCAGCGCCGATATGGGGCGTGCAGGACACCATGGGGTGGGAGTACAGGGCCTTGTTGGTGGCGGGCTCGTCGGCGTACACGTCCAAACCGGCGGCGCGAACCTTTCCGGACTCCAGGGCGGCCAGCAGGGCGGCCTCGTCCACGTTAGTGCCGCGGGAGGTGTTGATGATGACCACGCCGTCCTTCATCTTGGCGATGTTCTCGGCGGAGATCAGAGCGCCGCCGTCCACAGCGGGAGCATGGACGGACACGAAGTCGGCCTTGGCCAGCAGCTCATCCATCTCCACGTAGGGGATGCCCAGCTGCTCCTCGATGCCGGGGATGTGGAAAATATCGAAGGCGATGACGTTCATGCCGATGGCCTTGGCCATGATGCCCAGGTGCTGGCCGATGCGGCCAAAGCCCACGATGCCCAGGGTCTTGCCCTGCAGCTCGATGCCCTTACCGTAAGCCTTCTTCTCCCACTTATCCTCGCGCATGGTGTGGCCGGCGATGGAGATATAGCGGGCGCAGGAGAACATGTGGCCCATGGCCAGCTCCGCCACGGACTGGGAGGAAGCCTTGGGGGTGTTCTTCACGGTGATGCCGCAGCTCTCGGCGTACTTCACGTCGATGTTGTCCACACCCACGCCGCCGCGGATGATGAGCTTCAGCTTGCCGCCCTTGGCCTCATCGATGTGGTTGGCGCGGACCTTGGTCTTGGAGCGGACCACCACAGCGTCGAAATCACGCAGGGCAGCGCCCAGCTGGTCGGGCTCGTAGAACTGCTCAACGACCTCGTGGCCCATCTCGCGCAGCTGCGCCATCGCGGTCTTATCCATACCGTCAGTAACCAAAATACGCATGGTAAATTCTCCTTTTATAGTAGTATTTGGGGTATTTTACTTGTGCTCGGCCTCGAACTTCTTCAGGAACTCCACCAGCGCCTCAGCGCCCTCGATGGGCATGGCGTTGTAGACGGAGGCGCGCAGGCCGCCCACGGACTTGTGGCCCTTCAGGTTGTCGTAGCCGGCGGCCTTGGTGGCAGCCACCACCTCGGCGTCCAGCTCGGCGGACTCGGTGACGAAGGGGATGTTCATCAGGGAGCGGAACTCAGGCTCGACCGTACCGTTGAACATCTTGGACTGATCCAGGAAGTCATAGATGACCTTGGCCTTGGCGATGTTGCGCTTGTGCATCTCCTCCAGGCCGCCGATGCTCTTGAGGTACTTGAAGACCTTGCCGCAGCAGTAGATGGCCCAGCAGTTGGGGGTGTTGTACATAGAGCCGTTGTCGGCCTGGGTCTTGTAGCTCATGTAGATGGGCATCTTGGGGTCGATGTCCTCGCGGATCAGATCCTCGCGGATGATGACCACCACCATGCCGGCAGGGCCAACGTTCTTCTGCACGCCGGCGTAGATCATGCCGTAGTCGGAGACGTTGCAGGGCTTGCTGAGGAACATGGAGGACTGGTCGGACACCAGGATGTGACCCTTGGTGTTGGGCAGCTTGTTCCAGGTCACGCCGTGGATGGTCTCGTTCTCGCAGATGTAGACGTAGTCGGTATCCTCGGGGATGTCCAGGTCGGAGCAGTCGGGGATGTAGGAGTAATTCTTATCCTTGGAGGAGGCGGCCACGATGACCTCGCCGTACTTCTTGGCCTCGGCAATAGCCTTCTTGGACCACGCGCCGGTCTCGATGTAGACGGCCTTGCCGTTCTTCATCAGATTCCAGGGGATCGCGGCGAACTGCAGCGTTGCGCCGCCCTGAATGAACAGCACCTTGTAGTTGTCGGGGATGTTCATCAGCTCGCGCAGGTCGGCCTCGGCCTCGTCCACGATCTGCTGGAACACCTTGGAGCGGTGGCTCATCTCCATGACGCACATACCGCTGCCGCGGTAGTTCATCATCTCGTCCCGGATCTCCTCCAGAACAGGCTCGGGCATCATGGCAGGGCCGGCGGAGAAGTTAAAAGTACGACCGTATTTCATTTGGTTTTCCTCCTGTTGTATATTGTTGGGGTTTCCTTCTGCCTTTTGCACTTGGTAATATATAGTATACGGCATCGCCGCGCCATAATCAACAGCAAAAATAAAAAAAGTCAGATAAACTCAAAAATTTTCAGATGCCCGGAATAAATTTCAGACACGGTTTGACACCGCTCCCGGTGAATGATACAATAGACGATTGCAAAGACGGTGTTAAGGAGACGCGAAAGAGACATGGACAGACTGAAAGAACGGCTGGCCCACATCGGCCTGTATGTGGCCGCGCTGCTGAAATGGGTGGCGGTGGGCGCACTGGTAGGCGGCGTGGGCGGCTTCGTGGGCGCGGCGTTCCACCTGGGCGTGGGGTATGCCACCGGGGTACGGCAAGCCCACCCGTGGATACTGTATCTGCTGCCCCTGGGCGGCGTGGTCATCGCCGGGCTGTATAAGTTATGTAAACTTGAGGGCAAGGGCACGAACGCCGTCATCGAGTCCGTCCACTTCGGCAAGAGCATCCCCACGCTCCTGGTGCCGCTGATCTTCGTGTCCACCGTCATCACCCACCTGTTAGGCGGCAGCGCAGGCCGCGAGGGCGCGGCCTTACAGATCGGCGGCGGCATCGGCTACCGCACCGGCTCGCTGCTGCACCTGGGGGAGAAGGATCTGCCGCTGGCCACGCTGTGCGGCATGAGCGGCGTGTTCGCCGCCCTGTTCGGCACGCCCCTGACCGCCACGGTGTTCGCCCTGGAGGTCATCAGCGTGGGCGTACTGTACTACGCGGGGCTGCTGCCCTGCATCACCGCCTCCCTGACGGGGTACTACATCGCCACGCTGATGGGCGTTGCGCCCACCCGGTTCGCCGTGGCCATGCCGGAGCTGAACTGGCCCACGCTGGGGCTGGTGACGGCGCTGGCGGTAGGCTGCGCGCTGGTGAGCATCCTGTTCTGCCGGGGGCTGCACATCACGGAGCATCTGGCGGAGCGGTGGCTGAAGAACAGCTTCCTCCGGGCCGCCGCAGGCGGTTTGGTCATCGTGCTGGCCACGCTGGCGTTGGGTACGACAGACTACAACGGCGCGGGCATGGACGTGATCCAGCGGGCCGTGGAGCAGGGACAGGCCGACGGCTGGGCGTGGCTTTTGAAGCTGGCGTTCACCGCCGTGACCATCGGCTGCGGCTTCAAGGGCGGCGAGGTCGTGCCGTCGTTCTTCGTGGGCGCGACGTTCGGCTGCGCCGCCGGGGCGCTGCTGGGACTGCCCACAGGCTTTGCGGCGGCCATCGGGCTGGTGGCGGTGTTCTGCGGTGCGGTGAACTGCCCCATCGCCTCGGTGATCCTCAGTGTGGAGCTGTTCGGTGCGGGTGGGCTGGCCTATTTCACCGCCGCCTGCGCGGTGAGCTATCTGCTGTCCGGCTACTGCGGGCTATACAGCAGTCAGACCATCCTGTACTCCAAGCTCCGGGCGGAGTTCATCAACGTACACACGAAGGAATAGGCAAAAAAAGAAGCACCCGGGCGGGTGCTTCTTTTTTGCCTATATCAGTCGATCATGCTCTTGAGGTCAGCGGCGACGGTGATGGGGGCGGCGGTAGCGGCCTTCACTTCGTCCACGGTGAACTCGGGGTTGATCTCGGTCATCAGCAGACCCTCAGGAGTGACCTCCAGGACGCACATCTCGGTGATGATCTTATTCACGCAGTGAGAGGCGGTCAGGGGCAGACGGCACTTCTCGAAGATCTTGGGGTTGCCCTTGGCGGTGTGCTCCATGCAGACGATGCACTTGCGGGCACCGACGCACAGGTCCATGGCGCCGCCCATGCCGGGCATCTTCTTGCCGGGGATGATCCAGTTGGCCAGGTTGCCCTCGGCATCCACTTCCAGAGCGCCCAGGAAGCAGGCGTCCACGTGGCCGCCGCGGATCAGGCCGAAGTTGGAGGCGGAGTCGATGAAGCCGCCGCCGAAGGCCACGGAGGAGGGAGTACCGCCGGCGTCCACAACGTGATAGGGATCGTAGTTGGCGTCGCCTTCCTTGGGGGCCTTGCCCGCGGAGACGATGCCCAGCTCGGCGTGGATGATCAGCTCAACACCCTCGGGGAGATAGTTGGGGATCAAGGTGGGCAGACCGATACCCAGGTTGACCACGTCGCCGTCTTTCAGCTCTTTAGCGCAGCGCTTGGCAATAAAGCCTTTGATCTCGGACTTTTCCATTATTTCTTCTCTCCTTCCACGATATAGTCAACGCACATACCATAGGTGTGGATGTTCTCGGGCTCGATGTCGCCCACGGGAACGATGTACTCGCACTCGGCGATGACGGTGTCGGCGGCGGTGGCCATGACAACGTTGAAGTTACGCATAGTGCCCTTGTACCAGCAGTTGCCAAACTCATCGCACTTGTAAGCGCCCAGCAGGGCGAAATCGGCGCGAATGGGCTTCATCAGCAGGTAGTCCTTGCCATCGATGGTCTGACGGCCCAGGCAGAAGGGGCTGTCCTCCACCAGGGTGTCGATGCCAACGGGGGTCAGAACGCCGCCCAGGCCTGCGCCGCCGGCGCGGACACACTCAGCCAGCGTGCCCTGAGGCAGCAGGTTGACTTCCAAAGAACCTTCGGTGTTCTGCTGACCGACCTCGGGGGTCATACCCACGTGGGTGGCGATGATGCGCTTGACCTGGTGGTTGTGGATCAGCTCCGCGATACCGAAGAACTCCTCGCCCATAGGACCGGTGGCACGACCCATGTCGTTGGCGATCAGGGTCAGGTCCTTCGTGCCGCGGGCCACCAGCTCCTTGACGATGGCGCGAGCCTGGCCGCAGGCCAGGAAGCCACCGCACATAATGGTAGCACCGTCGGGGATCATTGCGGCTGCCTCTTTGGCAGTCAAGACAGGTTTCTTAGCCATTTCTGTTCCTCCTACTTTTTTTATTGCACAGCGGTCACCGGGTCAGCCGCTCCGGCGGCTGACCCAGTGGAGCTGTATAAGATTACTTCATGCCGCGCTTGACCATTTCGGTCACGGCAAAGGAAGCCACGTCATCGGCGTACTTGCCAGCGCCGAAGCCGGCGTCGAAGCCCAGCTCCTTGGCCAGCTCGTGGGTGATACGCGGGCCGCCGCAGCAGACGACGAACTTATCGCGCAGGCCCTCGGCCTCCAGCAGCTCGATGAGGTTGGTCAGGTTCTGGATGTGGACATCCTTCTGGGTGACGGTCTGAGAGACCAGCAGCACGTCAGCGTGCAGCTCCAGCGCCTTCTTGATGAAGTCCTCGTTGGGGACCTGAGAGCCCAGGTTGTAGGCCTCGATCATCTCGTAGCGCTCCAGGCCGTAGTGGCCGGCGAAGCCCTTGCGGTTCATGATGGCGTCGATGCCGACGGTGTGGGCGTCCGTGCCGGTGGAAGCGCCCACCATCACGACCTTGCGGCCAATGTGCTCACGGATGTAGTCGTTGGTTTCCTCCATGCTCATCACGTCGGACTCAACGGTGATGACGTGGATGTCCTCGTAGTTGACGGAGTGGACACAGCTGCCGTAGACCACGTAGAAGGTGAACTCCTTATCCAGCGCGGCGTGATAGGCCACGTTGGGCTCTTCCAGGCCCATCTTCTTGGCGATCTGACGGGCAGCCTCCTCACCGCGCTCATCATCCTTGACGGGCAGGGTGAAGCTGGTCTGCACCTTACCGTCGTTCATGGTGTCGCCGTAGGGCTTCAGGCGGGTCAGATCCAGCGTAGTATCGAAATCGATCTTATGGGTGTTATACAGTCCGCTGCTCATGCTCCCACCTTGCCTTTCATGACTTCAATGAACGGATTGAAGTATTTGTCGTCCTTGACCACAACGCCGTTGAGGCCCTTGCCGCCGTCCTTGGGACGCTTGACATCGGCGAAGATACCCTTCTCGATGGTGGTGAACAGGCCCAGCTTCTCGATCTCCGCCAGGAGGTCGGTGGCCTTGGTCAGCACCTCGTTGGCGCGGGTACGGATGATGCCGCCCTCTTTATAGGTCAGCTCATCGCCCAGGTCCTTCATGGTGCGGAAGATGTACTGCGCGTTCTCGATGGAGAGGGCGCGGTCGGACATGAACGGGGTGTGGATGGCCTCGGTCATCATGCCCAGCAGGCACAGCTTCTGATTGGTCAGGATGGTGACCATGTTGAACAGAGCGTCCTGGATGTGGCCGCGGAAGATATTGCCGGTCATGAACTTCGTGGGCGGCATATACTTCAGAGGCGCGTTGGGGAAGATCTCGCGGGCCATCTGCGCCTGCGCCAGCTCGTACAGGAAGGTGTCCTCCACAGCGGGGTCCATCTCGAAGGCGTGGCCCAGGCCCATCTGCTCCTCGCGCATACCGGCGGTCTTGGCGAACGCCTCGTTGATGAACTGGGAGGCCAGGACGGTATGGGCGGAGGTGATGGCGTCATCGGTGGTAAGATAGTTATCCTCGCCGGTGTTGATGATAACGCCGGCATAGCCGTTGATGACGCGGGAGAAGTACTGGTCCACGATGGTGCGCTGCATATTGATGTCGCGGAACAGGATGCCGTACAGAGCGTCGTTCAGCATAACGTCCAGACGCTCCAGAGCGCCCATAGCGGCGATCTCAGGCATGCACAGGCCGGAGCAGTAGTTGCACAGACGGATGTAGCGGTGCTGCTCCTCGCCCACCTCGTCCAGCGCGGCGCGCATGAGGCGGAAGTTCTCCTGGGTGGCGTACGTGCCGCCGAAGCCCTCGGTGGTCGCGCCGTAGGGCACGTAGTCCAGCAGGGATTGGCCGGTGGTACGGATGACGGCGATGATATCCGCGCCCTGCTTTGCACCGGCCTTGGCCTGGATAATATCCTCGTAGATATTACCGGTGGCCACGATGATATACAGGTACGGGCCTTCCTTGTCGCCCCACTCCTTCAGGTAAGCGTTGCGCTTGCCCACGTTCTTGTTGATGCGCTCCACGGTGGCGTTCACCACGGGGGTGATGGCGGCGCGGATCTCCGCATCGGAGTGGGCGGGGATCTTGCTCAGATCCAGCTCACCGCTGTTGACGGCCTCCGCCACGCCCTGGGGATCCTTGCCGGTCTCCACCATGGCGTTGCCGATGGCCCACGCGGCGCCGGCGGGCAGCAGGGAGTTGGCCATCAGGTGGTCAACGACCACGTTGGGCAGAGGAACGTCCATATCGTTGACGCCATCGATGCCCAGCAGACGGCAAACAGCGCGCTCCACCGTGACGGTGGTGTGCTGGTCAATAAAGTGCTGGGTGTCGTCCGCGATCTTGGCGGCGGAGGCACGGGCACGGTTGACCAGCTCAAAATTCAAGCCGAGTTTGCTTTCCATAGTTTTTCCTCTCTCTTACTTCTTGACGTGACGCTCGTTACGCAGCAGCTTGGTGGGCTCGAGATAGCGCTGCTTCGTGCCCTCGGCGACCCATGCCACGCCGGTCTTCTCCACCTTCTTCTTGCCGGTGCAGACGTCGCAGTGGCAATCCTGGACGTAGTGCTCAGGCTGGGTGTAGGAGGTGATAACGCCCTCGAAGTTACGCAGGATGACCTTACGAGGCGTCTCGGAGATCAGGTAGTTGGGCATAACGGGGGTCTTGCCGCCGCCGCCGGGGGCGTCCACCACGAAGGTGGGGATGCAGTAGCCGGAGGTATGGCCGCGCAGAGCTTCCATGATCTCGATGCCCTTGGACACGGGAGTACGGAAGTGGCTCAGGCCCAGGGAGGGATCGCAGGCGTAGATGTAGTAAGGACGGACGCGCATCTTGACCAGGCCGTGGACCAGCTCCATCATCACGTGGGAACAGTCGTTGACACCGGCCAGCAGCACGGACTGGTTGCCCAGGGGGATACCGGCGTCAGCCAGCATAGCGCAGGCCTTGGCAGCCTCGGGAGTGAACTCCTTGGGGGTGTTGAAGTGGGTGTTCAGCCACACGGGATGATACTTCTTCAGCATGGCGCACAGCTCGGGAGTGATACGCTGGGGGCACACCACGGGGGTGCGGGAGCCCAGGCGGACGATCTCCACGTGGGGGATGGCGCGGACGCGCTTGATGATGTACTCCAGGGTCTCGTCGTCCACCATCAGGGCGTCACCGCCGGACAGCAGGACATCGCGTACCTCAGGATGAGCGGCCACGTAGTCGATGCACTTGTCGATCTGCGCCATAGGCACTTCGCAGTCGTTCTGACCGGCGAAGCGGCGGCGGGTGCAGTGACGGCAGTACATGGAGCACTGGTCGGTGATCAGCAGCAGCACGCGGTCAGGATAGCGGTGGGTCAGGCCGGGGGTGGGAGAGTCGGTATCCTCGTGCAGGGGATCGGCATCCTCGTAGTCGGCGTACTCCAGCTCCTCAGCGCGGGGAATGGCCATCTTGCGGATGGGATCAAAGGGATCGTCCAAGTCGATCAGGGACAGATAATAGGGGGTGACGGCCATGCGGAGCTTGCCCAGGGTCTTGGCAACGCCGGCTTCCTCGTCGGGGGTCAGGGTCATGTACTTCTTCAGATCCTCAACCGTCTCAGCGCGGTTAGCGACCTGCCAATGCCAGTCGTTCCACAGATTTTCGGGAACATCAGCGAACAAACCGTTACGAGTCTTCATACTCTTATTTCTCCTTCACAAAATCTGAATGTTTTGGGGTAGGCCAAAGGCTGGGAGGCCCTTGCGGGCCACCCAGCTCTTGGGGAAGATCAGTTAGCAGTACTTCTCGTCGAACAGCTTACGCAGCTTGGGGTTCTCGCGCAGCACGTCCAGGGTGATCTGAGCGTGGTTCTTGGTGTAGCCGTTGCCGATGATCATGGTGACGTCCTTGCCGATACCCTCAGCGCCCAGGGCGGCCTTGGTGAAGGAGGTAGCCATGGAGAAGAAGTACACCAGGCCGTCGTCGCGGACGGGCAGGATGGCGGACATCTCGCAGGACTCGATGTTCACGCAGCAGATGGACAGGTCGTACTCCTTGCCGTCGTTGGCGGCCAGAGCGGCCTCCATGACCTCAACGGGCTTGGTGCAGTCGGCGACGATCACGTCGGTGTAGACGCCCAGCTCCATCAGGCCGGGGACCTGCTTGGGGTTGCGGACAACGCCCACGACCTTGCCCTTGGGGCCGACCTTCTTCATGGCTTCCCAGCCGCACAGCACGCCGGACTTGCCGTTAGCGCCCAGGATCAGGACGCTGTCACCCTCGTGGGGCAGCTTGCGGGCCTGGGCGGGAGCGCCGGCCACGTCCAGAGCGGCCAGGGCCAGAGGCTCAGACATATCCTCGGGCATCTTGGCGTACAGAGCGGACTCGAACAGGATGGCCTTGCCGACGATGTCCACGCGGTCGATGTCCTTGTGGATGGCCAGGATCTTGTCGATCTTCAGCGGGGTCATGGACAGGGAGACCAGGGAGACGATCTTGTCGCCTTCCTTCAGGTCGAAGCCGGGCTTCTTCTTCAGGTCCTCGCCGATGTGAGCGACAACGCCCTTGAACATACCGCCGGAACCGGTGACGGGGTTCTGCTGCTTGCCGCGCTCGGCCACGATGCCCAGGATCATCTCGCCGATCTTCTTCTCGTCGCCGCCGCAGGCCTCAGAGATCTGAGTGAAGGAAGCGGAGTCGATGTTCAGGGAGGTGACGTCGCAGACGATCTCGTTGGAGTAGACCTTGGACATATCGTTGTCGATCTTCCAAGCAGCCTGGGTCAGAACGCCCTTGGGCTCGATAACGCGGTGAGTACCGTACTTGTTGCCTTTCAGTTCAGCCATGATAAATTTCCTCCTAAAATTTTATTATCTCTTTCTTTTTGATACTTACTTGAGAGGTTTGAGGCTCAGGATCTCGCGGGCCTCGGCGGGCGTGGCGATCTCGCGGCCCAGCTCCTTGGCGATGCGGACGACCTTGGCCACCAGCTCGCCGTTGGAAGCGGCCTTCTGACCCTTGCCCAGGTAGATGTTGTCCTCGAAGCCGACGCGGACGTTACCGCCCATAGCGATGGCGGCAGCGGCCATGGTCCAGGCAGCGCGGCCTACGCCGGACACGGTCCAGGTGGCGTCAGCGGGGATCTTGCTGGCGAAGAAGGCCAGGTTCTCCACGGTGGCGGGGGTGCAGCCATGCACGCCCAGCACGAAGTTGAACTGCATGGGGTTGCCGGGGACTTCGCCCTTCTTGGCCATACCCAGGACGGTGTCGATGTGGCCCAGCTCGAAGCACTCGTACTCGGGCTTGATGCCATTCTCGATCATGCGCTTGCCGAAGGCGCGCATGGTGGGCATGGTGTTGTCGAAAATCTCGTCGCCGAAGTTGCACGTGCCGCAGTCCAGGGTGGCCATCTCGGGGTACAGCTCGGTGGGCTGGAGACGCTCCTCGGGGCTCATGCCGGTAGCGCCGCCGGTGGAGGGGATCATGATCACGTCAGGCAGCTCCTTGCGGATGGCGTCCATGACGACCTTGAAGCGCTCGCGGCCCTGGGTGGGCGTACCGTCGTCCTCGCGGACGTGGATGTGCAGGATGGCAGCGCCGGCCTCGTAGGCGGACTTGGCCTCGCGGACCATTTCCTCCACGGTGTAGGGGACGGCTTCGTTCTGGGCCTTAGTGACCTCAGCGCCGCAGATGGCGGCGGTAATGATCAGCTTTTCCATCGTTCCGCTCCCTTACTTCTTGATCTCGAGACGCTGGCAGTCCTTGGGGGTGACGCAGGTGCCGTGGGCGCGGCAGACCACCACGGGCTCGGGCAGAACGTCGGCGGCGGAAGCGCTGATGTCGGGGCGGGAGACGATGACCTTGCGGGCCTCGAACTTCATGGTGCGGGAGGTGTTGCCGATCTTCTCGATCTCGCCGTAGGCCTCGATGTAGTCGCCGGCGTAGACGGGCGCCAGGAACTCCACGTTGTCGTAGGCACAGAACAGGCCCTCGTCGCCGTCACACTTGATCAGCAGCTCGGTGGCCACGTCGCCGAACAGGTGCACCATGTGGGCGCCGTCCACCAGGTTGCCGCCGTAATGTGCGTCCTTCGCGCTCATGCGCAGGCGAAGCAGAGATGTCATCTTTTCCATAAGTTTTTTCCTCCTTCAAATTTTTGGACGTGCATTCCCAATACCAGATCTGGCCTCAGCACTTCTTTTGGGTATGAAAAAAGCGCTATCGGTCAAGGTCATTGACCAATAGCGCTCCATGTATCACTACATGACAGCAACGCCGCTTACACAGCGCTGCCAAGCGGCAGACCTCAGGCGGGCCTGTCACTTTCGGCGGAAAGCTCCTTCCTGCTGTGCCACACGGGTGCCTGTCCCCACTCGCAGCAGTACCCCGCTCTCCGCGCCTCTATTGACTGATATTATGAAATCCCTACCTTGAAATTATATCTTTTTTAGGGTGTTTGTCAAGTGACATTGTGACAAAAAAGACAATAACTTTTTTGTGCGATACGAATAAATTTCAGCGTCAATAGCTCTCCTCGATCATGGTGAGGATCTCCGGCTTGAGGGAGAGCATACGGCAGATGTTCAGGGCATCCCGCGGGCAGTCGGACTTACCCTCCACGCGATAAAGGCCGTAGTTCATGTGGCGGGCGATGACGGCCACGCCGTCCTCGCTGGTAACGGCCAGCTCCCGGCGGATGGCCTCCGGGTCGATGTCGCGAAGGCCGATGATCTGATAGTGGGTGTTGGCGAACTCCGCCACCTTGTCGTAGTGGGTGGTCAGCAGAGAGATGGCGTTGACGCCGTTGAGATACCGGGTGACGGCCTGGACGATGAGCGCGCCCTCGTCGGGGTTCGTGCCCCGGGCGAACTCGTCCAACAGGAACAGGGAGTAGCCCTGCTCCACCTCCGCCAGCGCCTTCTCGAAGTGGACGATCTCTGAGCCGAAGCCGGAAAGCCCGGACTGGATGGACTGGAGGTCGTCAAAGAGCATCTTCACCGAATGGAACAGGGGCATCCGGGCCTTTTTGGCACAGACCAGGAAGCCGGCCTGGAGCAGCAGGACGTTGAGGGCCACGGTCTTCATGGCCACGGATTTGCCGCCCATATTCGCGCCGGTGATGACTGTCGCGCCGGGGGCGAGGGTGATGGACACAGGGACGAAGCGCCGCCCCTGCTCGGCCAGCAGGTCGCAGATCTCCGGGTTGACCATGTCGGTCAGCTCCAGCTCCCGGTCGGTGAGCTCCGGGCGCACACCGCCGTAGCGCACGGCGAACAGCGCCTTCTGGATGATGAAATCCAGCCGTCCGGCGGTGTCGGCGTCGGAGAGCAGATCGTCCACCATGGGGGCAAGGGCGGCGGCCATGGACTTGCGTACCTTCATCTCCTCGCTGTCCTCCTCGGCGCACAGGTGGGTGCGCTTGAGGCGCAGGTCATCCTTCTCCGCGTCGGTCTGGGCGTGGAACAGCCGCTCCTCCACATCCTTCTTGGCCTGACGTATCTCCTTGAGCCGCACCGTGGCGCTGTCGGGGATATAGAAGCCGCGGCTACCGGTCTTGTCCGGGTCGAGGACGGCCAGGGCGGGCTTGGGGTCGTGGAAGGACAGCCCATCGAAATGGGTGACGCCGTTGATCTCTTCAAACAGCGGGCGGAGGTTCTCCAGCCGCTGGAGGTAGCCCTTGATCTCGAACAGCTCCACATGATCCGGGGTCTCCCCTGCCGCGCAGCGGCGCAGGGACGTGCGGATGTCCTTCATCTGACACAGGACGGTCATGACCTTGGTATAGGTGTCCTTCAGCGCCTCCGCGGCGCGGGCCGCCCGCTCCACGTTATACAGCTCCCGCTCCAGCTCCGCCCGCTCCTCCGGGGCGTAGAACCGCAGGCGGCGGATGCGCTCCTGTCCGAAGGGAGAGCAGCCGTGCAGCGTTTCCAGGGCGTATTGCAGGCCGATCTTCACCCGCTCGTCAAAATGGATCTCGATCATGCCAATTCCTCCTTTACGTTGATAACCGGGACATCCACCGCCTCGCGCATACGGCGCAGGAACTCGTCCTTGTCGAACTTCCAGCCGTAGGCCGACACGGGGTTGACGGTGACACACAGCGTGCGGGCGGCGTCCTCCGTCTCAAGCGCCACGTCCCGGGCGGCCAGCTTGTCCAGGGTGTCGGCGGTGAGCAGCACCTTGCTGGGGTCCTTCACCACCAGGCGGCAGCTCCGCAGTGCGCCGGAGCGCAGCAGCGGCAGCACCATGGTGTCCGTCAGCGCGCCGGGCAGCAGCGCCGCGCCGTGCTCCTTGACACAGGCGGCCAGGTCGGTACACTCCGGCGGCAGCGTCTGCGCCTTGGGCAGGTTCATCAGGCGGTAGATATGGGCCGTGTCGGCGATGACCTTGTCCATGCTCATGTGATAGCTTGCGCCGGTGCAGAGGATGACGCCCTCCGCCACAGCCCGCGCACCCAGGCTCTTGCGGCCCAGTGCGCCGTCGATGACGGAGCGGTCCGCGCCCAGGTCGAAGAAGTATTGGGACACAGCCTTGAGCTGGGTGGTGATGGACGGGCCGGCCAGCTGGACATATCCGGCGCTGCGGGCGCGGAGGATCACCACCTCGCCCAACGGTGTGGGGATGCCGGTGGTCATGAGGATCTCCTTGGTCACATCGCCCAGGCGGAGCATATCCTTGGCCGTGGCGATAAGCGTACCCTCCCGGACGAAGATGCCGGGCTTTTCCGTGCCCGTCACCACGTCGGTGGACTCGCCGTCCCGGCCAATGGAGGTCAGGCCCAGCGTGCCCCGCAGGTGGCCGCCGGTGAGCAGCCAGTTGAGCATGGTGGTCTTACCGGCGTTTTTGCACATACCCACGATGGACATGGTCTTTGTTTCGTTGAGCCGCCGGATCAGCTCGTCGTGCATGGCGTACACGCCCTTTCCTTGGTATTCAGTCGATTTCTAAGTATAGCATACCGGGAGGGAAAAAGAAAGGGGAGAAACGGATTTTGTCCGCTTCTCCCCTTTTGTCTTATTCCACCGTAACGCTCTTGGCCAGGTTGCGGGGCTTGTCGATGTCGCAGCCGCGCTCCAGCGCCACATAATACGCCAGTAATTGCAACGGCAGCACGCCCAGCTGGGGCAGCAGCATGGTCTCCGTCCGGGGCACGGTGAGCACCGTGTCCACGTGGCGGCGCAGCTCCTCCCCGCCGTCCTCGGTGGTGAGGGCCAGCACGGACGCGCCCCGGGCCTGCACCTCCACCACGTTGCTGAGCGCCTTGTCAAACAGCGGCATATACGTGGCCACGGCGATGACCGGCGTGCCGGGCTGGATGAGGGAGATCGTGCCGTGCTTCAGCTCGCCGGAGGCGTAGGCCTCGGAGTGGATGTAGCTGATCTCCTTCAGCTTCAAACTGCCCTCCAAAGACAGGGCATAGTCCAGATTGCGGCCAATGAAGAAAATATCCTCGCGGCCCGCCAGAGCCTTAGCGGCGTCCTGAATGGCCTCGGTGTCGGCCAAAATAGCCTCCATCTGGGCGGGCAGAGCCTCGATGCCCCGCACCATGGCGGTGTACGTCTCCAGATCCACCGTGCCCAGCACGTCGCCGAAGTACAGCCCCAGCAGATGCAGCACCACCATTTGGGTGGTGTACGCCTTGGTGGTGGCCACGGCGATCTCCGGCCCGGCCCAGGTATACAGCACGTCGTCGCTCTCCCTGGCGATGGACGAGCCCACCACATTGACGATGGACAGCACCCGCGCACCCCGCTTCTTGGCCTCCCGCAGGGCGGCCATGGAGTCCAGCGTCTCGCCGGACTGGCTGATGACGATGACCAGGTCGCCCTGGGACACCAGCGGGTCGCTGTAACGGAACTCGGAGGCCAAACACACCTCCACCGGGCGGCGCAGCAGACGCTCCAGCGTGTATTTGCCCACCATGCCCACGTGATAGCTGGAACCGCAGGCGATGATGACGATGCGGCCCAAACGATGGATGTCCTCATCGGTCATGGTCAGGTCACTGAGCAACACCCGGTCGTCGCGAATGCGGCCCGTGATGGCGCGGCGCACCGCCTCGGGCTGCTCGTAGATCTCCTTGAGCATGAAGTGGGGATAACCGCCCTTTTCCGCCGCGTCCACATCCCAGTCGATGTGGTTGTGGGGCTTCTCGATGGGGCGGCGGCGCTCGTCGTAAATGCGGATACCGTCGGCGGTGATCACCGCCAGCTCGCCATCGTCCATGTAGATAACGTCGCGAGTGTAGGGCAGCAGCGCCGTCACATCGGAGGCCAGGAAGTTCTCACCCTGGCTGCAGCCCAGCAGCAGCGGTGCGTCCTTCCGGGCAGCGATGACGCGGTCCGGCTTGTCGGCGCAGACGATGCCCAGGGCATACGCGCCCTCCACGGCGGAGAGCATGCTGTTCACCGCCTCGAACACATCGCCGCAGCGGTCGTAATAGAAGCTGAGAAGCTGGGCCACCACCTCGGTGTCCGTCTCGGAGCGGAAGGTGTAGCCCTGCTGGATGAGCTGGCCCTTCAGCCGCGCAAAATTCTCGATGATGCCGTTATGGACAACGGCGAAGCGGCCATCGCCGCTGGTCTGAGGATGGGCGTTGACCTGATTGGGCTCACCGTGGGTGGCCCAGCGGGTATGGCCCACGCCCACCGTGCCGGTAAGGGCCGCGCCGTCCGCCGTCAGCTCCGCCAGAGCCGCCAGGCGGCCCGGCGTTTTATAGACCTGCAAGCCCTCCGGGCCGCACACCGCCATGCCGGCGGAGTCGTAGCCCCGGTACTCCAAACGGCGCAGGCCGTCCAGCAGGATGGGGGCGGCCTGCTGGCTGCCCACGTAGCCTACTATTCCACACATATTTAATTCCTCCTGATAAAAATAGAGGAAGAACAAACGCGCAGACCATTTGTCTTCGCATCCGGCCACAGCCCCTTTGTTTTGCGGTCGCCCGCATATTTACTGGCTGTGTACGCGCCCGGACAGCACGGAAGGACATCCGCCGAATCATTTCGATGATCCTTCTCCTCGTTACCCCCTCTCGCCGCGCCTTTGCGCCTCGTCTCAGCGAAAAATCTGCGGCGATAGGTAAAACGTTGTAATGAGGGGGGCATGGCGCTTGTGTCGGTTCTATTGACCGAGATCCTCCTTTCCATTCTGCGAAACATATATACAAAGCGGCAAGCCGCCGTATACCAACATAAATTCCCCGTGTCGGGGCATACTGGGTGCGAAAGGGGTGGTTATCTCATGGCTACCGCGTTTTTCCGCACGGTGATCCTGTATCTGCTGCTCATCGCGGGGCTGCGCCTCAGCGGCAAGCGGCAGATTGGGGAATTAGAGCCCATCGAGCTGGTGCTGACGCTGCTGATCTCCGATCTGGCCTCCGTGCCCATGCAGGACTTCGGGCTGCCGCTGCTCAACGGGGTCATCCCCATCATCACGCTCATCGCCCTGTCCACGCTGTTCAGCGCCATCAGCCTGCGGTGCGTCCGCTTCCGCGACCTGGTGTGCGGCCAGCCGGCGCTGGTGATCCGGGACGGGAAGCTGTATCAGGAGACGATGCGGCGCAACCGGCTGACGTTGGACGAGCTGTTCGAGCAGATGCGAGGGCAGGGCATCACAAACTTGAATGACGTTGAATACGCTATTTTGGAGACAAACGGGCGTCTGTCCGTGCTGCCGCGCAGCGACCGCCAGCCGGTCACGCCGAAGCAGCTGTCGATAAACGTGGTGGACGATGTGTTCCTGCCCACCATCATCATCAACGACGGGCGGGTGCTGACGGACAACCTGAAGCAGTCAGGCCGGGACGAACGGTGGTTACAGCAGGAGCTGAAGCGGCAGGGCGCGGCCCACAGCCGGGATGTTTTTCTGCTGTCCGTGGATGAACAGGGCACGGTGGTGTGCCTGAAAAAGGAGGGTGCGCGATGAGGGCCGTGCGTGTGCCGGTGTTCGTGCTGGCGGTGGCGGCGGCGTACATCCTGTGCAGCGCCGCGTGGGTCACGGGCGAAAGCCAGCGGTGGCTGGACGCGGCGGACCGGGTGTCGGACGCGGCCCTGCGGGGCGACGTCAGTGACAGCGAAGCGGCGCTGGACGCGCTGGACACGCTGTGGCAGAAGCATCAGGGGTATCTGCACATCGTCATCTCCCACACGGAGCTGGACGAGGCGGAGGCGCTGCTGGCACAGGCGCGGGCCGCCGTGCGGCAGGGGGATATGTCATCCCTGTATCCCGTCATGGCGGAGCTGCGAAGTCAGTTTGAATTGCTGGCAGAGACGCAGCAGGTGAGCTTGAAGAATATTCTTTGAAGCGATGTCCTCGCGCTCCAGGGCTCAGGAAACGGATTCCCACGCCAGTGACATCGATCACTGGCACGGAATGACAGAGGCGTTCTACTTCTCGTTCAGGAGCTTGTTCAGCTCGGACATGAAGGTATTAATATCCTTGAATTGACGGTAAACGGAGGCGAAGCGGACGTAGGCCACCTCGTCGGCCTTTTTTAGCTTCTCCATGACCTTTTCGCCGATGACATCGGTGCTGACCTCCCGCTCCAGGGAGTTTTGCAGCTCCTGCTCGATCTCCAAAGCCATGCGCTCCATGTCCGCCACGGGCACGGGGCGCTTTTCACAGGAGCGCTGGATGCCCCGCAGCACCTTGCTGCGGTCAAAGCTCTGGCGTGAGCCGTCCTTCTTGATGACCACCATGGGCAGGCTCTCCACCGTTTCGTAAGTGGTGAAGCGCTTTTCGCAGGACAGACATTCCCGGCGGCGGCGGATGCTGCTGCCTTCGTCGGCGGGACGGGAGTCCACGACCTTGCTCTCTTTATAACCGCAATAGGGGCATCTCATCTCTCTTTACCCTCCTGTTTCCGCGGATAGAACCGCGCATATATGGGCAGTATACCACAAAACCGCAAGATGTGGTAGATATTTTTGCTGTTTTTTCGAAAAACAACTTTAATTTTTCTTGAAAAACCTTGAATAGACCGGCGGCAAAACCGGGGCAAGCCTTGAATAGAACTTGAATAGGACTTGAATAAAGGCGGAGAAAACGGCCTGTGCGCGTGGGCACAGGCCGTTTTCGAATGTTGTCACGTTCCGCCGGTCACACCAGATGGCTGCCGGTGAGGCCGAAACTGACGGCGATGGCGGCATCCACCTTCTCCATCACCGCGCCGTCCACCCGGCCCATGCGCTCCCGCAATCGCTTTTTGTCCAGGGTGCGTATCTGCTCCAGCAGTATCACGGAATCCTTGGGCAGACCGCTGCCCTGGGCCGCCAGGGCGATGTGGGTGGGCAGCTTGGCCTTGCCAAGCTGGGAGGTGATGGCGGCGGCGATGACGGTGGGGCTGTGGCGGTTGCCGGTGTCGTTCTGCACGATGAGCACCGGGCGCACGCCGCCCTGCTCACTGCCCACCACCGGGCTTAGATCGGCGTAGTAGATGTCGCCGCGTCTGACAGTCGTATCCACACAGTTCACACTCCGAGGCAAGAAGTACCGGAGGGATATGTCCTCAGGTCACTTCCATTGTCCCACGCAGCCGGGGAATTTATACGCCCTGCCGGGCAAATTCCGTTTGCTCCGTCCGCTGTATTCTATGCGGAGACGCACCCGGCGGTGTCAGAACCGCAGCAGCAGCTCCCGCTCCACCTCCGCGCCGTTTTGCAGGTAGACACGGGGCACGCGGCGGCTGACGGCGCAGGTAAGCTCATAGGGGATCGTGCCCGCCAGGGCGGCCAGCTCCCCTACGGGATGGCGCGTGCCGAACACCTCCAGCTCGTCCCCCACCTGCACCTCCGGCAGGTCGGTCAGGTCCACCATGGACATATCCATGCAGATGCGTCCGCGCTGGGGCGCGTCGCCGCCGGGGGCGGCGAAGGCGCATTTGCCGGACAGGCAGCGGAAGAAGCCGTCGGCGTAGCCGTAGGGCACGACGCCCATGCGGGTGGTGCGGGGCGTGGTATACAGGCGGCCATAGCTGACATCCGTGCCGGGCTCGTAGGTCTTGATGGTGCTGACGGTGGTCTTGAGGGTCATGACGGGGCGCAGACCCAGTCCCTGCGCCAGCTCACCGCAGCCGTACAGCAGGATGCCGGGGCGCACCATGTCCATATAGCTCTCCGGCCAGGAGGCCACCGCGCCGGAGTTGGCACAGTGACGGAGGGCGAAGCGCTGGCCGCGCCGCCGCTCCACCGCCTCGATAACGCGGCGGAACAGGTCAAGCTGTGCGCGGGTATAGGCGGCGCTGTCCGCGTCCGGCTCATCGGCCACGGCGAAGTGGGTGAAGATGCCCTCGGCGTACAGGCCGGGCAGGGCGCAGGCACGGCATATATCCGCCGTGCCGGTGTCGAAATGGCCGCCGGAGACGAGGTAGCCCAAACGGGACATCCCGGTGTCCACCTTGATGTGCACCGTCAGCGTGCCGCCCAGGCGGACGGCCTCCTCGCTGTATTCCAGGGCCTTGGCCTGGCAGGTCACGGCCTGGGTGATGTGCAGGTCTATCAGGCGGCCCACCTGCTCGCGGGGCGTGTGGCCCAAAATAAGGATGGGCATGGTGATGCCGCCATGGCGCAGCTCGGCGGCCTCGTCGATGCTGGACACGGCCAGGTAGTCCGCGCCCAGCGATTGCAGGGTGCGGGACACCTGCACCGCGCCGTGGCCGTAGGCATCGGCCTTGACCACGCCCAGGAACCTGACGTTCTCCCCCACCCGCTGCCGCAGGGCGCGGTAGTTATAGGCCAGGGCGTCCAGGTCGATCTCCGCCCACGTTCTCTTTAGTGTGGATTCCATAATAATCATCCCTCCGTTCGGCAGGTGAAGGACAGCATTTTCACCGTCAGCACCACCTGTCCGTTTTGTGAAAATTCCCCGTAAAGGGGGATGAGCGTGGCCTTGTCCAGCCACACGGCGCACTGCACCGGCGCACCGCTGGGTGCTACGGTGTCCAGCGACAGGCGCAGGCAGGGCGTGCCCTCCAGCGTCTCCTCGTTCTGCTCCGTCAGGTAGCCGCCGGACAGGGCGTCCAGCAGGTAGGGCAGGCAGTTGGCCGGGCAGACATCGGTGGACGCGCCGGCGGGCAGCAGCGTGTCGCCGCTGCGGACGGACAGCGTATCCCCTGCCAGCACGGCGGTAAGGCCCGCCAGCTCCCGGGGCGCGGTGACGGTGGTGACGGACTGGCCCGCCGGGTCGTACCGACAGGTCAGGGTGAAGGCGCGGCCAGCGGCATCGGTGCAGCTGACCACCTCCGCCTCCAGCTCCGCCGAGGTGACGGAGCGGTACTGCTCCTGTACGTCCAGGGCTTTGCGCCCGCCGCAGCCGCACAGGAGCAGCAAACAGGCCAGCACGGGCAAAACGGTCTTTTTCACGGTGTTCCCTCCCTTGTTTCATCGGGAGGCTTTCCGCTTATTCCACCTCTTTCAATGCGTAGGGCAGCTTCTCTATCATATCCACGGGGGTCATGCCCCGATGCCCCTTCTCCATGGCGGCCAGGTCGCCGGCCCGGCCATGCAGCCATACGGCGGCGCAGCAGGCGGCGAAGGGCTCTGTGCCCTGAGCCAGCAGGGACGCCAGCAGGCCGGTGAGCACATCGCCGCTGCCGCCCTTGGCCATGCCGTCGTTGCCGGTGGTGTTCACCGCCAGCCGCCCGTCCGGCGCGGCCAGCACGGTGCGGCGGCCCTTGCGGACGAGGTACACGCCGTGGCGGACGGCGAAGTCCGAGGCGGCGGCCTCGCGGGGGGCGGCCATATCGCCGCCGATGCGGGCCAGCTCGCCGTCATGGGGCGTGAGCACCGTGGTCATACCGCGGCGGCAGGACAATTCATCTATATGCCCGGACAGGGCGTTTATGCCATCGGCATCCAGCACCAGGGGCATTTCCAGCGTCAGCAGACGGCGGGTCAGGGCATCCGTCTCGTCTCCCCGACCCATGCCGCAGCCGATGGCCAGCACGTCGCACCCGGCGGCGCGGCATCGCAGCGCCGGCTCGGCGGCCAGGGCAAGCCTGCCCTCGTGAGACGGCAGGGGGAAGGGCATGGCCTCGTCGCACTTTACCGCCGCCACCTGCCAGATGTCGGTCGGCACGCCCAGGAACACCAGGCCGCAGCCGCCCCGGACAGCGCCCCGGGCGCACAGCACCGGCGCGCCGGTATAGCCCACACTGCCGCCCAGCAGGCAGACCTTGCCGAACGTGCCCTTGTGGCCCGCCGGGTCGCGGACGGGCAGCACGCTTTTCACATAGTCACGGTCGATGGTGAACACGGTATCCCTCCCCTGCGCGTTGTTTTTGTATAGTATAGCACATTTGTCAATCACAATTTCTGCTTTTTTCGCCGCGGCACGGGAAAAAAGTGCTTGCAAGTTTCGTTTCGGTGTGGTATAAATGGGTGCATCAAAGGAAAAATGCGATGAATAGGAAAATCTGCAACCATCACCTCCGTCAGAGAGGGCCGGTCATCGGCTGCAAGCCGGCTCGGGACGTGAAGCAGTGTTCGCCTGGGAGCTGCCGCGAGGAAATGCGCGGACGGGTCGTCCTCCGTTAAAGGGAAACGAGTGCGTGGGCCTTGCCCGCGAAGCCGGGTGGTACCACGGAAGTTCGCCTTTCGTCCCTGTATGAGGGATGGAAGGTGTTTTTTTATCCCTTAAAACAAACTCTCAAAAGGAGGAAGTGCTTGATATGAAGGAAAAACTGGAACAGCTGCTTGCCGAGGGCAAGGCGCGTATCGAGGCCGTCCGCAGCGAAACAGAGCTGCAGGACATCAAGGCCGCGCTGGTGGGCAAGCAGGGCTCTTTGACGGAGCTGATGAAGGAGCTGCCCAAGCTGGACGCGGCGCTGCGCCCGGAGATGGGCAAGGCCGTGAACCAGGTGAAGGGGCAGCTGTCCGCCCTGCTGGATGCGCGGCGGGATGAGCTGAAGATGAAGGCATCGGAGGTTGACCCGGATTTCGACATCTCCGTGCCGGGCACGCTGCCCCTCAGCGGCGGGCTGCATCCCATCACGCAGATGTGCTACGATCTGAACGACGCGTTCCGCTCCATGGGCTTTGAGATCTATGAGGAGGACGACATCACCAGCGAGCTGTACGGCTTTGACAACCTGAACTTCCCGCCGGATCATCCCGCACGGGAGAGCATGGACACCTATTGGCTGGCCGATCACGACACCGGCAAGTGCTGGGACAAGCTGTGCCTGCGGCCTCATCTGACCGGCGGGTCGGTGCGCTATATGCAGACCCACAAGCCGCCCTACCGCTTCGTGTATCCGGGCCGGGTGTACCGCAACGAGACCACCGACGCACGGCATGAGCGGGCGTTCTTCCAGTATGAGGCGCTGATCGTGGACAAGGATTTCACCTTCTCCTCCGGCAAGGTGATGATCAAGAGCATTCTGAGCAAGGTGTTCGGACGGGACGTGCCGGTGCGGATGCGAGCCGGGTTCTTCCCCTTCGTCGAGCCGGGCTTTGAGATCGATATGGGCTGCCTGGTCTGCGGCGGCAAGGGGTGCAGCGTGTGCAAGCACGTGGGCTGGATCGAGGTCATGCCCGGCGGCACGCCCCATCCCAACGTACTGAAGGCCGCGGGCCTTGACCCCAACGAGTACACGGGCTTCTATGTCAACATCGGCCTGGACCGGCTGGTGATGATGCGCTACGGCGTGGACGACGTGCGTCTGTTCCACAGCGCCGACCTGCGCTTCCTGGAACAGTTCCATTAAGGGAGGGCTGAAAAATGAAAGTATCACTGAATTGGATCAGAGATTATGTGAAGCTGCCGGCGGACGCCGACCTGAAAAAGCTGGCCTTTGACCTGACTATGTCCACCGTGGAGGTGGAGGACGCCGTGGATTTGGGCGCGTCGTTCCACGACATGGTGGTGGGCGTGATCCGCGCCATTGAGCCCCATCCCAACGCCGACAAGCTGAGAGTGTGCAAGACCGACATCGGCGGCGGCGACATCAAGGACATCGTCTGCGGCGGCAGCAACCTGCGCGAGGGCATGAAGGTGGCCGTGGCGCTGCCCGGCGCGGTGTGCCGCTGGCACGGCGAGGGCGAGCCGGTGGAGATCAAGCAGAGCAAGCTCCGGGGCGTGGAGAGCTACGGCATGATCTGCGGCGCGGTGGAGATCGGCCTTGCCGACCTGTTCCCCGTGGAGGGGGAGGCCGTCATCCTCGACCTCAGCGCCTTCGATGCCCCCGCCGGTACGCCGCTGGCGGACGCGCTGGATCTGAACGACATTATTCTGGAGATCGACAACAAGTCCATGACCAACCGGCCTGACCTGTGGGGGCACTACGGCATCGCCCGGGAGATCGCGGCGCTGTATGACCTGCCTATGGTGGAGTTCCCCCGGTTCGACCGGAATGTGGAGAACACCTCCGGCTTCCACGTGACCCTGGAGGACGCGGAGCGCTGCCCCCGCATAACCGGCACGCAGATCGAGAATGTGTCCGTCAAGCCTTCGCCGTATTGGATGCAAAACCGCATCTGGAAGGTGGGTATGCGGCCCATCAACGCGCTGGTGGACATCACCAACTACGTGATGCTGGCCACGGGCCAGCCCTCCCACGCCTATGATTCCGACCACATCGCGGGGCATATCATCGTGCGCCGGGCCGGCGAAGGGGAGGCGCTGACGCTGCTCAACGGCAAGGAGCTGCCGCTCAGCACAGATGATCTGGTCATCGCCGACGACGCCGGAGTGGTGGGTCTTGCCGGTATTATGGGCGGCGCGAAGGATTCCATCCTGTCCACCACCCACCGGGTCATTTTGGAAATTGCCAACTTCGACGCCAAGGGCATCCGCCGCACGGCGCTGCGGTACGACAACCGCACGGAGGCCTCCTCCCGCTATGAGAAGGCCATCGACCCGGAGCGCTGCGACCAGGCTCTTGACCTGTCCATGCAGCTGTTCCGGGAGCTGTACCCGGAGATGAAGGTGACAGGGCTGGTGGATCAGTACCCCACGCACCTGAAGCAGGCGGAGATCGACGTGGCTCTGAGCTGGCTGGAGCGCCGGTTGGGCAAGCGTCTGCCGCCGGAGGAGATCCGGCACAAGATGGAGCTGCTGGGCTATACCATCAGCTTTGACGGTGACAATATGCACGTGGTCGTGCCCACATGGCGTTCCACCGGCGACGTGTCCATCCAGGCGGACATCATGGAGGAGGTCGCCCGGATGTACGGCTACGAGAACTTCGAGGCCGAGCCCATCACCACGTCCTTTGACGGGGCGATCAACCAGCTGGACAAGGATCTGGAGCGGCACATCAAGGAGTATCTGGCCATCCGCTGCGGTATGCAGGAGGTGTTCAACTATCCGTGGATGGACGAGCAGTTCGTCAACGCCGTGCTGCAGAGCACCGACGGCATCCTGTATCTGTCCACGCCGCCGTCCCCGGCGGAGAAGTATATCCGCTCCTCCCTGCTGCCCAACCTGTGCAAGGACGTGGTGAAGAATGAGCGGTATTACAGCGAGTTCGCCATCTTCGAGACGGCACAGGTGTTCCGGGACGAGAACTACACCTCCCCCTATGACGAGCGGGAGAAGCTGCCGTCCCAGCGCAAGAACGTGGCAGGCGCGTTCGTGTCCGCCGCCAAGGACGTCACCGCCCTGTTCCGCAAGGCCAAGGGCGTGATCGAGATGATGCCCCGCTACACCCACATGGAGGGCTTCACCTTCAAGCAGGTGGAAAAGCCGGTGTGGGCCGACAACGTGGTGTGGCTGAACATCTATTTGGGCGAGGAGAAGGTGGGCGACCTGGCGCTGCTGGCCAAGAAGGTATCCATGGCCTGCGGTATCAAGAACCTGAACGTGATGCTGTTCGAGATCGACCAGGACGCGCTGAAGCCCTTCAAGTCCCGCACCAACACCTTCACCCATCTGGCGGAGTTCCCCATGACCGACTACGACATCTCCGTGCTGCTGGACGGCGAGGTGCAGTGGAAGGACGTGGCGCAGACCATCCAGGGCGTGAAGAGCGAGCTGCTCCACGGCGCGGCCTTCGTGGACGAGTACCGGGGCAAGCAGGTGCCGGAGGGCAAGAAGTCCATGACGGTGCGGCTGACCATCGGCGCGAAGGACAAGACGCTGAACTCTGCGGAGATCGAGGAGGCCGCTTCCAACGTGCTGAAGAAGCTGGTCAAGCGGTTCGGCGCGGAGCTGCGGTCGAAATAAGGCGCAGGTATTCCCCGCGCAGGCGCACTTTTTCCTCTTTACAGCGGCGGGAAAATGGCGTATACTGTGGGTAACTTCAGGAAGGGCGGTGTGCGTATATGGACGAATTTACCAGGAAGTTCGACGCGGCAGAGGACAAGGAGCAGCGGGTGCATTATGTTCTCACCACCGTCTATGAGTCGCTGAAGGAGAAGGGCTACGATCCCATCAATCAGATCGTGGGCTATATCCTGTCGGAGGACCCCACGTATATCACCAACCACAACTCGGCGCGGTCGCTGATCTGCAAGATCGACCGGGACGAGCTGCTGCAGGTGCTGGTGAAGAGCTACTTGGAGCTGTAAACGACATATTGTTTGAAGCGCCGCCCGAACGGGCGGCGCTTCAGGCTGTCGAAAAAGCCTGTCATTGCGAGCCAGTCCGCAGACTGGCG
>CAMDUN010000006.1:0-90786 GCA_945878665.1 uncultured Clostridia bacterium
CCTCTCCGTCCTCGCTGCGCTCGGCCACCTCTCCCAAAGGGAGAGGCAAGGGACGAGGGATGCGGATTCCCACGCCAGTGTGAGCACTGGCTCGGAATGACAGGATAAGGACAAAGTGCGGGTGCGGTAGACGTGTGTTTGGGCGGACAGAGTCGTCCGGCCCTACGGAGGAATACATGAGGTGCGGCGGTGTGACGGCGGGGAGGAAAGTTAGAGGGGGCGAACGGTGTTTTGAACAGGTTTTGCGGTGCTTTTTTGTGCGATGTGCCAAGTTTGGCGGGGAAACGCAAAACGGCGTTGACATCGGGGTGGGGGAGTGCCATAATTAAAATAGTTCATTGAGCCATTCGGTGAAATAATTAACGAACCGAGCCCCCTTGCGGGAACGACGGGAAGGAGAAACGTATGAAACTTCTGATCATCAACCCCGGCGCTACGTCCACCAAGATCGCGGTGTTCGAGGACGAGGAGCAGCTTTTCAAGGTCACGATCGACCACTCCGCCGAGGAGCTGGATCAGTTCCCCCGGGTCATCGACCAGGCGGACTACCGCAAGGAGGCCATTCTGAAGGCCATCACCGAGGCGGGCTATCAGCTGGGCGACTTCGCCGCCGTGTGCGGGCGGGGCGGGCTGTACCGGCCCATCCCCAGCGGCACGTATGCCGTGAACGACAGGGTCATGGCCGACGTGGAGGCCGCGCCCTACGGCGAGCATCCGTCCAATTTGGGCGCGTATCTGGCCAAGAAGCTGGGCGACATGGTGGGCATCCCGGCGTTCTTCGTTGACCCGGTGTGCGTGGACGAGATGACGGAGGTGGCCCACTACACCGGCTTTGCCGAGTTCCGCCGCCTGTGCCAGTTCCACGCGCTGAACCACAAGGCTGTGGGGCGCAGGGCGGCCAAGGAGCTGGGCAAGAGATATGAGGACGTGAACCTGATCGTGTGCCATCTGGGCGGCGGCGTCAGCGTGGGCGCTCACGAGCATGGCCGGGTGGTGGACGTGTGCAACGTGAAGGACGAGGGCTCGATGGGCATGGACCGGGCCGGCGGGCTGCCAGTGAACCAGCTCATCAGCTACTGCTTCAGCGGCAAGACCAAGGACGAGGTCAAGCGCACCTTTGGGCGCAGGGCCGGTATGTTCTCCTACTTGGGCACGACGGACTTCCGGGTGGTGTGCGCCAAGGTGGTGGAGGGCGACCCCAAGGCCGTGGAGGCCTATCAGGCGCTGGTGTACCAGCTGGCCAAGGACATCGGCGCGATGGCAGCGGTGCTGCATTTCAACGTGGACGCTATCGTCTACACGGCGGGCATGGCCTACGAGGATTTCTTCTGCGACGACATCAGCGCCTATGTGAGCAAGATCGCGCCCATCATCCGGCTGCCGGGTGAGGAGGAGATGCGGTCGCTGGCCGAGGGCGCGCTGCGGGTGCTGCGGGGCGAACAGGAGGCCGCACAGTATTGATGCGTAAAGTCCCAATTTAGGGAGGCGTTCCCGCGCTGTCATCGCGAAACCAGTCCTCAGACTGGTTGTGGCGATCCGTTCTCCAGTACCGGGGGATACGGATTCCCGCGCCAGTGTGAGCACTGGCTCGGAATGACAGGAACGATACATAGCGCGGGAACAAAGAACGGAATTGGAAGCAAGTAAATGAAAATATAAGTGGAAAAAGAGAAGAAAGGTGGAAAAAAGCTATGAAACATCTGATGTCCGGTAACGAGGCCACCGCACGGGGCGTCTACGAAGCCGGTATCAAGGTCTGTTCCGCGTATCCCGGAACGCCCAGCACGGAGATCCTGGAGAACCTGCCCCAGTACGGCAAGGACGTGTACTGCGAGTGGGCCCCCAATGAGAAGGTGGCCACCGAGGTGGCCTACGGCGCTGCCGTGGCCGGCTCCCGTGCGTTCTGCACCATGAAGATGGTGGGTCTGAATGTGGCCGCCGACCCCCTGTTCACCGCCGGTTACATGGGCGTGAACGGCGCGTACATCGTCGTCACCGCCGATGACCCCAGCTGCCATTCCTCCCAGAATGAGCAGGACAACCGCCACTACGCCCGGGCCGCCAAGATCGCCATGGTCGAGCCCAGCGACGCCCAGGAGTGCAAGGACTTCGTGAAGCTGGCCTGCGAGATCTCCGAGGAGTTCGACACGCCGGTGCTGTACCGCACCACCACCCGCGTCTGCCACAGCAAGGGCCTGGTGGAGTTCGGCGAGCGTGTGGAGCACGTTGCCCCCGCCTATGCCCGGAACACCCGGAAGTACATCTGCGCCCCCGCCAACGCCTATCTGAACCACCCCATCGTGGAGGAGCGGCTGGTGAAGCTGGCGGAGTACGGCTGCACCCGCGCCGTGGAGAACGGCCTGAACAAGGTGGAGCTGGGTGACGGCAAGGTGGGCGTGATCACCGCGTCCATCAGCTATCAGTACGCCAAGGAGGTGTTCCCCGAGGGCACGTCCTTCCTGAAGCTGGGATTGACCTACCCCCTGCCCATGGATCTGATCCGCGACTTCGCCGGGAAGGTGGAGAAGCTGTACGTTATCGAGGAGCTTGACCCGTTCATGGAGGACGAGATCAAGGCCGCCGGTATTGAGTGCGTCGGCAAGGAGCTGACCGGCAAGCTGTATGAGCTGAACACCGAGCTGGTGCGGGAGCGCGTGCTGGGCATCAAGCCGGAGTACAAGACCATCACCGATGTGCAGGTGGCCAAGCGTCCCCCGGCACTGTGCCCCGGCTGCCCCCACAGAGGCTTCTTCTACACCCTGTCCAAGAACAAGAACTATGTGGTCACAGGCGACATCGGCTGCTACACCCTGGGCTTTGCGCCTCCGCTGAACTGCATGGACGTGTGCATCTGCATGGGCGGCGGTTTCTCCGCCGGTATGGGCATGGCCAAGTCCTTCCAGCGCGAGGGCGTCACCGACAAGGTGGTGTTCGGCGTGATGGGCGACTCCACGTTCTTCCACAGCGGCATGACCGGCGCTGCCGAGATCATCTACAACAACGGTCGGATGATCCCCTGCGTGCTGGATAACCGTATCACCGGCATGACCGGCCACCAGGAGAACCCCGGCACGGGCTTCACCCTGATGGGCGAGCCTGCCCCCATGATCAGCGTGGAGAAGGTGTTCGAGGCCTATGGCTACGCGCCCATCTTCACCGTTGATCCTCAGGATCTGACCGCTATGAAGAAGACCGTGGACGAGGCGGTGGCCGCCCTGAACGAGGGCAAGCATCCCGCTATCGTCACCCGCCGGCCCTGCCTGCTGATCAAGCGCATCAAGCAGGATCTGGGTATGTGCGTGGTCAACGCCGACAAGTGCAAGAGCTGCAAGAGCTGCCTGAAGGTGGGCTGCCCCGCCATCTCCATGGAGAACGGCAAGGCGGTCATCGACCGTACCCAGTGCGTGGGCTGCACCGTGTGCGCCCAGGCCTGCCCGTTTGGTGCTATCGAAAAGGAGGAGAAGTAACATGAACGATGTGAAAAGCTGCCTGTTGGTCGGCGTGGGCGGTCAGGGCGCGATCCTGATCTCCAAGATCATGTCCAACGGTTTTATGAAGGCCGGTTATGACGTGAAGCAGAGCGAGGTGCACGGCATGGCACAGCGCGGCGGCAGCGTGTCCACCCAGGTGCGCTGGGGCAAGAAGGTCTACGGCCCTGTGTTCGGCAAGGGCGAGGCGGACATCATGGTGGCCCTGGAGAAGATGGAGGCCGTCCGCTACGCGGAGTTCCTGAACCCCAACGGCGTGGCCGTCATCAATGACTACGCCATCAAGTCCACCACCATCGCCTCCGGCGCGGAGGCCTATCCCGAGGGCTGCATCGAGGCCATGCAGAAGAACTTCAAGACCATCGCCGTGCCCGCCAGCGACATCGCCATCGAGCTGGGCAATCCCAAGTGCATGAACGTGGTGCTGTTCGGCGCTATGTGCGACAGCCTGGGCTGCCCGGACATCGACTGGGAGGAGATCGTGGCGGAGACCGTGCCGGCCAAGGTCAAGGAGCTGAACCTGAAGGCGTTCCGTGCGGGTCGTGAGGCGGCCAGGAACGCCAAGTAAGTACGCTTTTTATCACCGGGAGAGAAGAGAATAGAGAACGGGGAAGGGGTGCGCTGCGCGCACCCCTTTTTCCCAGGCTGTCGAAAAAGCCTGTCATTGCCACGCCAGTCCGCAGACCGGCGTGGCAATCTGTTCCCAAATCGCACAATGTTTACGCTTTTCCGCGAATCCACAACCCCCGCCCTTTCCCTCCGCAAGAAAATTTGTCACAAATGCCAACACCTTTCCCCTTGTCAAACTGCTAGACCCCGGATGTAATAGTCATATTGATATGCGTACCAAAAACCACGAAAGGGGGCTGCCCATGACACTACGCAAGGACACGCTGGAGACGAAGCGCCGCATCCTGTCGGTGTGCGTGCGCCTGTTCCTGCAGCAGGGCTACCACGCCACGTCCATCAGTCAGATCGCCGCCGAGGCCGGCATCTCGGTCAGCACGTTCCAGAACATCTTCCGCACCAAGGACGCGGTGCTCCACGAGCTCATCGGCTTCATGTTCAGCGGCCAGTTCAGCGCGGCGCGTGACATGGCAGGCCCGGCGCTGCCGCCGGTTTACGCCTATGCGGTGGAAACGGCCATCCAACTGACACTGACTGAACTGAATGAGAACCTGCGAGAAATCTACATTGAAGCCTATTCCCTGCCCGACACGTCGGAATATATTTACCTGCATACCACAGCAGAGCTGAAGCAGATTTTCGGCGCGAATTTCCCGGATTACAGCGACAGCGATTTTTATGAAATGGAAATCGGCACGGCAGGATTGATGCGTAGCTATATGGCGAGAAAATGCGATATTCATTTTCCGCTGGAACGCAAGCTCAGCCGCTTTTTGACGGCATCAATGAGAGTATATCGTGTATCGGAGGAAGAGCAGGCAAAGGTGCTTGCCTTTATTCAATCGCTGGATATCAAGACGATTGCCACCAAGGTTATGTATAAGCTGTTTGCCATGTTGGAAATGAAATACGATTTTAAGCTGTCGAAAGGCGGCGAAACGGAGGAGCGAAAATGAAAAGACGGTTCGTATCGATCCTGATGGCGCTGGTCATGGCGCTGTCGCTGCTGCCGGCCCAGGCGCTGGCGGAGGACACCAACGTGACAAAGCTGACTAGTACCTCCGGCGACTTGGGTAGCGGCGTGTATCGGCTGGATGCTGACGTGACCATCACCAGTACCCTGAACAATACGGGTGACGCCACCGTGGACCTGAACGGCTATGTCCTGCGCTATGACGAGGCGGCGAACCCGGGCAGCATCTTCCGCGTCGAGGCGGGCAAGACCCTGACCCTGACCGACAGCCGCCCTGCGGCGACCCATGAAGATGCCAAGCTCCCGGCGGGCGGCCTCATCACCGGCGGCAAGGGCTACCGGCATGACGGCGGCGGTGGCGGCTATCACAACTATTATTACTATGGCGGCGGCGTGTATGTGGGGTCGGGCGCATCCTTCGAGCTGGCGGGCGGCACCATCTATGCCTGCGGCATCCAGAGCGGAGCGAATTACGCGTATGGCGGCGGCATCTATGCCGATGGCGGCTCCGTCACCATGACCGGCGGCGCCATCCGAAACTGCGTTGTCTCAACCGATTACAGTGCCAGCGGCGGCGCGATCTATGCCAAGGCCGGCTCCGTCACCATGTCCGGCGGCGTCATCAGCGGCTGCTCTGCCATGGACGGCGGCGGCATCTTGGCAGCCGGGTGCACCGTCCAGATCACCGGTGGCCGCATCGAGAACTGCAAGGCAAGCGGACGCGGCGGCGGCCTGTCTGTCAGCGGCCACACAAACGGCCCGGTGTCTGTTCTGGACGCTGTGATCTCCGGCTGCGAGGCGAAACGCGGCGGCGGCCTGGCCCTGATCAGCGATGCCGAGCTGGAGCTGCGGGAGAACGCCCGCATCACGGGCTGCACGGCCACCGAAAAGGACGATACCGAGGCAGGCGCCATCGAATACGGCGCTGCGGTCTATATGGATCTTGACAACCCCCTTACCGTCAACTATCCCGGCAACTTCCTCTATGCCAACGGCGGCCAGGTGGAGGGCTCGGTGTATGTGGGAACGAACGAGTTCGCTGGAAATGCTGAGATCAAGATCACCAACGCCATCGACCACACGGACGGGAAGCCTACCACGGTCTTTGCCGGCGATGTCTACTGCGAGGGCGACATCCGGGGCGGCAGCTTCTACGGCAGCGTCACCGCGGCAATCCCTGATTACCTGGATTGGGACGGAGCTAAAAACTTTTGGAGCAACCTCTCCGGCGGCAGCTTTTACAAACCCGTCCGCACGGAGTGCCATGTCTCCGGCGGCACATTCTATGGCGGGCTGACTCTGAAAAAGAACGCAAAGCTCAGCGGCAAGCCCATCCAGACCACCGGCACCCTCGGCATGACCACCAACATCCCCGACCCCACCGGCACGCCCGTCACCGTGACCTACAAGGACGGCAGCGGCGAATATGCCAAGCAGATCGTCCAGGCGGGCGAGACGGCTATCACCGCCCCTGCCGACCCGACAAGAGAGGGTTATACTTTCATCAGTTGGGATAAGGCGATTCCCGCGACCATGCCTGCCGAAAATATGACCCTCACCGCCCAGTGGCGCATCAACCAGTACACCATCACCTTTGACACCGACGGCGGCAGCGCCATCGACCCCATCACCCAGGACTACGGCACGGCCATCACCGCCCCCGCAGCTCCCACCAAAACCGGCTACACGTTTGCAAACTGGGATAGGGCTATCCCGGCCACCATGCCCGCGGAAAATATGACCATCAAGGTCAACTGGGCCGTAAATCAGTACACCATCACCTTTGACACCGACGGCGGCAGCGCCATCGCGCCCATCACCCAGGGTTACGGCACGGCCATCACCGCCCCCGCAGCTCCCACCAAACCTGGCTACACCTTTGCAGGCTGGGATACGGAAATTCCCACGACCATGCCCGCCGAAGACCTGGCCCTCACGGCCCACTGGGCAGCCTGTGACCACACAAACAGCGGGAACAAGCCCACCTGCACGGCAGATGCCACCTGCACCGTCTGCGGCGGCACGATTGAAAAGCTCGGCCACGATTGGGGCGACTGGACACCCGGCAGCAACAAAACCCACACCCGCACCTGTAAGAAAGATAACACCCACACGGAAACTAAGAACTGCGCGGATGACAACAAAGACCACGTCTGCGACACCTGCGGCGCGACACTGACCCAGCACTCCGGCGGAACGGCCAGCTGCACCGCCCCGGCCACCTGCGGCTATTGCGGCAAGCCCTACGGCGAGAAGAACCCCGCCAACCACAGCGACCTGAAGCACGTGCCCGCCAAGGCGGCCACCACCCAGGCCGAGGGCAACAGCGAGTATTGGCTCTGCTCCGGCTGCGGCAAGTGCTACAAGGACGCTGCCGCCGCCACGGAGATCGCCCTGTCCGACACCGTCATCGCCAAGCGTATCCCCCGCCGTTACAGCGGCCCGACCATCACCGTGATGGGCGCGGCGTACTATGACGGCGGCAACGTGGGCCTCACCTTCGTCAGCAGCGCCGACTTTGACACATTCACGGGCGTGCAGGTGGACGGCAAGACCCTCGCTGCTAAGAACTACATCGCCGAGCGCGGCAGCATCGAGGTCTACCTCAAGGCGGTCTACCTGCGGACGCTGAAAAACGGCAGCCACACCGTCACCATCCAGTCCACCGCGGGCGATGTCAGCGCGGTGTTCACCGTGGAAAACAGCAAGACCAGCCCCGGCACATCCGACCCCGGCGTCGCGGTCTACGCCCTCTCGTCCATGCTGTCCCTCGCCGGCCTGGCGGCCCTGCGTAGAAGAAAAGAAGACTGACCAAAAACACAGCAAAAAAGCACCCATCCGGGTGCTTTTTTGTTGCCTAAACGTGTCCCCCTTGCCTCCCTCTGTGAGGCCGTGAGGGAGGTGGCGCGAAGCGCCGGAGGGAGAGACAAAAGCCCCTCCCCTCACAGCCCCGTAGGGTCATACGTCCCAAACCCCTCACCCAGGATCTCGTGCGTGTCGCACACGATGACAAAAGCGTCCGGGTCGATGCGCTGCACCAGCTTCTTCACCGGGATGATATACCCCCGGCTGAACGCGCACATCACCACCTGCGTGGGCAGGTTCTTGTACGCCCCTGTGCCCGACAGCAGCGTCACGCCCATGTCCATCTCCAGCAGTGCCCGGGTGATGTCCCCGCTCCGTGCGCTGATGATAAAGGACAGCTTGGCGGCGTTGCCGCCATAGACCACCTTGTCCATCAGGAACGTCAGGATATACAGCATGGCGATGCTGTACAGCACCTGCGTCAGCTGGCGGAACGTCAGCGAGTAGGTGACGATCACCACCAGATCCACCAGCAGGCACAGCTTGCCGATGGGCAGCTGCTGGAACTTCAGCTTCAGCAGCCGTGCGATCAGCTCCGTGCCGCCGGTGGTCGCGCCCTGCCGCAGCATCAGTCCGATGGCCGCGCCGCACAGCACGCCGCCATAGAGCACCGCCAGCACCGGCTCAAGGGGCTGGAACTGGTGTACGGCGTTGATGCCGTCGATCATCAGCGAGCTGACGGCCATGGCGTACAGCGAGCTGACGAGCACCTTGCCGCCCAGCAGCTTCCACCCCAAAATAAACACAGGCACGTTCAGCACCAGCGTCACCGTGCCCACCGGCAGGGCAGGGAAGAAGACGTTCAGCACCTGCGCCACGCCGGTCAGCCCGCCGATGGACATGTGCTGCGGCTGGCAGCACCAGCAAAACCCCAGCGCGTACAGGGCGCAGCTAACGGTGATCAGCGCGTATTGCTTCAGCGTGTCGGAATAGCGCATGGCATCGTACCTCCCGATAGTCGATACCCCCATTATAGTATCGCGGGAGGAAAAAATCAACCGTCTATCCGCGCCGCTCTCACAGGGGCCGGAACGTGTCGATCACGCCCGTGAACCACTTCAGCTCCACGGCAAACCGCTGGCGCAGCTGCTCCGGGCTTTCCCGCCCCTTGCCGGTGTCGAAGAACCCGCGCCCGCTGTGTACGGCGATATACAGCTTCCCGTCCGTGTTGAGGTTGACGGCGTACTTGCCGAAGCCCGTGTCCGCCAGCCTCATGAGCCGCTCCAACCGGCTGGCGCTCAGAATACGCAGCGCCTCCGCCTCGTCGCCGCTGCTCAGATTGAACTGCCTGTCGAACGATTCGTCTCCCGTCTTGATGGTGCGGGCGTTGAGCAGCTTCTCCAGCTTGCCCCTGGGCCAGATGGTCAGCCACGTGGGGAACTCCCGGCCCAGCTCACACAGCATCCACTGCCCGGCATAGACCTCCCGCTCGTTCCGCTCCCACAGGCCCGTCTCCTCCCGCTGCACCTCGTCCACATCCGTCATGCGGACGGTGCACAGCTCCACCGTCAGACCCTTGTACGTCCCCCGTACATACCCCTCGCCCCGGCTGTCCGTATGGACGGGCACGGGGATGTTGGTGTCCCCCGGGCGCAGGATATGCTGCCCCGGCTTGAGCTGCACGTCCTCAAGAACGCTGCCCGCCACGCCCGGCACGATGGCCTCGAACGCCTGCCGGTCGGCCTTGCCCTTGGACTTGCCCTGCACCGTCTGCCCCAGGGCCAAAATCACGCCGCCGATGAGGATCACCACGATGTTGCCGCCCAGGATGATGCCCGCGATGGCGACCACCACGCCCACCAGCGACAGGAGCTTGCCGCCCAGCCTGCCGCCCTTGCCCTGCCGCAGTGCCTGCGCCAGCTGCTCATCCGTCACGTTGTTTTTCTGCTCTGCCATGCTCTTCTCCTTATTCCGCCGCGCCATGCAGCGCGTCACTCTCCGCCAGCAGATCCAGCAGCCTGCCCATGCCCGTCAGCGAGGCCGTGAACCACTTCCTTATGCCGTCGATGTCCCGCAGATCCAGCTCCTCCGGCACGCCCGCAAACACATACCGGGTGTTCAGCGCCAGTGTCAGATCGCCGTCACGGAGGCTCAGACAGCCCACCTTGCCGTTGTTGGCGAAGGCCTCCAGCTTCTGCACCAGCTCCCGCAGCTGCGGCGTTACCTGTTCGTCCGCCGCCTGCCCGTCCACTGTGCGGGCGGTGAAGTGCTTTCGGAACAGGGCCGGATCGGTGATGTCGTCCTTCTTCCGCTCCCGGAACATATCCCGGATGACCATATCCAGCGCCGGGCCGCATATATCCTTGCAGCGCACCACGATGCCCCGGAACAGCGTCTCGGTCCTCGTCATCCAGTTGTCGTTGTCCGGGCCGGATTTCTCCTCCACCGTGCGGCGCAGCGCCACATTGGCGGCGGAAAACCGCAGTCCGTTGTGTACGCCCTCGTGAAAGTCCTCCACGCTGCACTCCGTCCAGGGGACGGCCAGCAGCTCGGCGCTTTCGAGAAACGTCCGGTCGATGGGCAGCTCCGGCGCTTCCGGCTCAGGGCCGAAGGCCCGCGTTAGCTCCGTGCGGAAATACCCGCCCAGCTGCTCCCGCAGCAGCGCCTTTTTCTTCTTTTGGGCAGGCTTTGCCACCAGCAGGAACAGCGCCACGCCGGGGAACACCAGCGCGCAGATCAGCAGGGGCTCACGCCGTATGAACATCGTGACGCACCCGGCCACCACCAGCAGCACGCCCAGCAGTATCCCGATGCTCTCTGTGGCCTGATACCGCCCCAGCTGCCGGGAGAGCTGCTCATCCGTCATTCTGTCCGCTTGCCTTGCCATTTTACACACGCCTCACTTTCGCCCTGGCCGCTCAGTCCAGCCGCTCGTAAAATTCATACGCGCCGGAAACGCCCCAGTAGAAGCCGTCCGCTCCGGCTGTCACCAGGTTATAGGACACGCTGTCATAGACCTCCGACACGGCGGTATAGTGGCCCTGCGCCTCGTCCAGCACCTCGATCATGCCGCTGTCCATGGCGGTGCGGGTATCGCCCTGCTGGTCATACAGCACCCAGTCGCCGTCCGTACCGATGATGATGACGCTGACCTCCGTCTCGTCACCGTCCAGATACCACGTGCCCTCAAAGCCCTCGTGGTCCATGGCGGCCTCGACGCTGCCCTCCACCTGGGACTCCTCCGGCTGGAACACGAACGCCTCCGCCTCCGCGTCCCAGAACCACACCATCAGCACCCCTGCGCCGTCCAGCTCGAACAGCATGGCCACGTCACTGTCGCCGTCACCGTTTCGATCGGCAAAGTCGATGCCCTGAAACGCCTCCCACGGGTCGCTTTCCAGCACCACCGGGTAGTCCACATAGTCATATACGGCATACGTCTCATCGTCATAGCAGAAAACAGCGTCATGGTCGTTGACGCACACCAGCACATATACGTCCCCGCCATCCCGGGTGATCGTGCCGTCGGCCCGCACCACGCCGGTGGTGCGCCAGTCGCCGCCCGCCAGGTCATCCGTGCTGCCCTCCGTGCCGCCGCAGGCGGCCACCGTCAAACACAGCGCCAGCGCCGCCAGCAGCGCAAATAGCTTCTTCCTCATAGCTCTCTCCTCCCGGCGGTCACGCCGCCTTCTCGTAATAGTCGTATTCGCCGCCCCAGTACATCACGCTGTTGTCGATGACGTTGAAGTCGTAGACCACGTCGTCAAACTGGTCGGAAACGGCGAAATACCGATCCAAATTCTCCTCGTCCGTCTCCAACGTGCCGCCGTCCACCATGGCGGGGTCGCCGTCACCGCCGGGACGCTCATACAGCGCCCAGCTGCCATCCGCGTTGATCTCCAAAATGCTGGCCGCGCCGGCCTCGCCGTCCAAGTACCATACGCCCGCCAGCGCCTCATAGCCGGTGTCGCCGATGTTCTCCCCCGGCGTGTCACCCAGCATCTTCTCAAATGTGCCCAGGGATGTGACGTGCAGCGCGCCCGCCGCGTCAAACCGGGCGCGGTACGCCACGCCGTCATGCTCGTTGTAGAAGTAGTCATCGTCATATTCCGGCACGTGCTGGATGAAGCCGCTGGCCGTGATCTCCTCGTCTGCGTCATACAGGGCGAAGCGCACCTCGTCGCCGCTTTCGTTGTGGGCTGCGATCAGCGTGCTGCCGTCCTCGCCGCGCCACGCGCCGCCGTAGACATAGAGGTCGGCCATCTGCTCCGAGTCCTTCACCAGTCCCTCAAAGGACTCCGGCACGTTGTAGAAATTGTCGTCGCTGCCGCCGTCATCGCCGCCGCAGGCGGCCAGCGTCAGGCACAGCACCAGCGCCGCCGCCAGCGCCGCGTATTTTCTCCAAAGTTTCATCTTTCTTTTCTCCTTTCTCTTGCAGGGCGCGTCAATACGCCTGCTCCGCCATGGTCAGCAGCTCATCGTGACTCAGCTCCACGTTGCCGAAGCGGACAAAAATGCCGTTGGTCACGGCGCTGTTCCACACCTGCGGGTCGGACAGCGTGCAGAACCGCGTCTTGTCCAGATAGGGCTTCATGTCCAGGAGCAGGCGGCTGCCGGACACGAAGTCCACCTGTAAAATGTGATCCGCCAGCGGCACGACGGCTGTCATGTACCTTCGCTCCAAGTCTGCGTCCTCCTTTCTCTCAGGGCATAAAAGATCCACCGTACGACCATTGTACGGTGGATCAAACGGTATAGCTATTAACCTTTGGTTAGTTCTTTGCCAGCAGCTCCGTCAGCCGCGTCCGCTTCGTCCGGGTGTCGCCGTCTATGTGCAGCTTGGAGTAGATCTGGTTCACGTACTGCTTTACGCTGCCCTCGGACAGAAACAGCCTCTCCGCAATCTCCCGGTTGCTCAGCCGCTGCCCCATCAGGCATACGATGCCGTATTCCCGCTCCGTCAGCGATGCCAGCTCCGGCGGACGGTTTTCGACAGCCAGCCGCCGCCGCGCCGCCTGCCCCAGTGCCTCGATCCGCGCCGTCAGCGGGCAGTCCTTTTGCTCCGCCAAAAGCGAGGCCAGCGCGTCATAGTTCTCCACGAAGGGCATCACAAAGCCGTCCGGCGCGGCGTCAGCCAGCGCCTCCGCCAGCCATGTGCGGGCTTCTTCGCGCTTTCCCAGCTGCGCGTAGGCCGCCGCCGTCTGAATACGCAGATGCAGCGCCACCAGCGCGTAGTGCATCCCGCCGCATACGGCCAGCAGCTCCGCGCCCCGCCCGATGACCTTGGCGTAAGCTCCCTGGGCGAGATACACCTGGTTCTCGATCATCTCCACCATGGGCCGCCCCGGCGCAAGGGTGTTGACCTCCGCCAGCCGGTGGCGTGCGAACACCACCGGGATACGCTCCGTCTCACCCCGCACCGCGTGGCAATAGGCGCTGACGCCGTTCCACAGCTGAAGCCACGATGCGTTGTGCTGCCGCAGCAGCTCCGCCCGCCGTGCTTCCGGGGTGCAGCGCAGGGCCGCGTCCGTGTGCAGCGCCAGCCGCCACGCCAAAAAGTCGCAGCACAGCGCCATGTTCACCTGCCCGTTGCCCTCGATCTGGGCGTAGGCGCTCTCCAGCGCGATGAGCGCGTCGGTGAACCGCCCCTGCATATAGGCCGCCTCCGCCGCCATGATCCGCTCCGCGCCCCGCCCGTGTCCGCCGGTGATCTTATAGTAGTGGGGCATACACTCGTCCATCTCCGCCAGCTCGCTTTCCAGCGCCCCCGCCGTGCGGTGGAACATCATCAGCACCGACGGCGAGCCGAACGTCCACCCTCCGTCGCTGCGAATACTGATCGCCGGGCGCGACATCTGCGCGCTGGCGCTGCGGTGCAGCCGGCTCATGGCGCTGATGTCGTTGTAGCACAAAAAGCTCATAATGAGGTCGCACTCGCCCAGCAGGTCGCCGCGCTCCCGCTCCGGTATCTCCGGGTGCTCCTCGATGGCCGCCAGCAGCAGCGCCTTCAGCGCCATCATCCTGGGTATCTGCCGCCACGTGAACATCCGCCGCATCAGCACCAGCAGCGCCAGCGGATGCGCCTTGAGCACCCCGTCCGGGCACTCGTCCAGCGCCGCCAGCACCTCCGCCGGGTGCAGCGATGCCAGCAATATCCCCGCGTCCGCCTGCACCACCCGCAGCAGCCCCTCATAGTCCCCGCTGCGCCGATAGGCCGCCATGGCGTGCAGATACTGCCCATGCCGCTCATACCACGCGCCGCAGCGCGCCTGATAGAGCGCCCGCTTTTCCGCGTCCAGCGCCTCAAAGCACCTCTCGGCGCACTCCTTCATCATGTGATGGAAGCGATACGTCACGCCGTCCGGCAGCCGCTTCACGAAGGCGTTCTGCGCCGTCAGCGCCGCCAATATCTCCCCCGCGTCAGTGTCCCCGGTGACGAAGCGCGCCATGTCCTCGCTGAACTCGTCCGCCAGTCCCATCACCGCCAAAAACTCCCGCTGCCGCTCCGGCAGCGGATCGATCATGGCCGCCGTGAACGTGGCATAGATGTCCGACCGCCGGTCGGGCAGCGCCCCCTGCTCATGCAGCGTCCGCAGGTTCAGATACACCGCGGAGAACCACCCCTCGCTGGAGTACAGCAGCTCCTCCACCTGCGCGTCGGACAGCTCCGTGCCGCACCGATGGGCATACACCGCCAGCTCCGTGTGGTTCAGCCTCAGCTGCTCCGTGCCGATCTGATACACCCTCGCGCCCAGCCGCACCGTCTCGGCGGCGGGCAGAAAGCGATCCCGGCTGGCCACGATCAGGTGCACGTTGCCGGGCAGCCGTCCCGCCAGCGTACACAGGAACGCCGTCACGCGCCGGTCAGTCAGCAGGTGAAAATCGTCCAAAAACAGGTAGCACGGCACATCCCCTGCCAGCTCGTGGCACAGGTCGTCCGCCAGCATACTCCCCCCAACATCGTCCGCCGGGCAGTCGTACTCCCGCAGGAAGCCCAGCCCGGCCCGGGCAAAGGCGTCCTGCGCGCTGCGCCACAGGATGGCCAGGTTGTCGGAATACACGCTGATGCGGACGACCCTGGCCGTCTCCGCCCTGACACGCTCGTCCAGATACCAGCTCACCGCCGTGGTCTTCCCGTAGCCCATAGGCGCGACCACGGTGGTCATGGCGCAGCGGGAGATAGGCCGCAGGCTCTCCTGCAGCCGCTCGGATATGTAGGTGGCGTTCAGATTCCATTTCGGCTTTGGCATGCCATTCCCCTCCGATACGCCGCGGCGTGTTTCTCTGTCATATCCGCCGCGGCTCACCTACGAGTATACCGAATTTTCTCCGACGTGTAAACCCTCTCACTCGCCGTACCGCACGTGGAGCAGCTCATGGCACTTCTCCTCGCCGTAGTCCGCCAGCATGGCGGTGACGATGGGGTTCTTCTCCGCCCGCTTGAACATGGCGGAGGCGTCGGCGGCGTACAGTCCGTCGCCCCGCTGCTTCTTCACGGCGCTCAGCCCGTAGGGCTGGCCCGCGCCGCCCACACAGCCGCCCTTGCACGTCATGACCTCCACCAAATGATAGAAGCGTTTCCCCGCCTCTATGTCGGCGATGAGCTCCTTGGCGTGGATCAGCCCGTTGACGATGGCGATACGCAGCTCCTGCCCGTCCACCGTCAGCGTCACCTCCCGGATCGCCCCGTCGCCCCGCAGGTCTGTCACCCGCACGGCTCGCAGGGCGTTTTTCGTCTTGTCCGGCAGACAGTGCCGCACCACCGCCTCGGCCACGCCGCCGGTCACGCCGTAGATCACCGCCGCGCCGCTGCCCAGTCCAAAGGGCAGGTCGGGGGACTCCAGCTCCAGCTCCGGCAGATGGATGCCCGCCTCGCGGATCATATCCACCAGTTCCCGCGTGGTCAGCACCAGATCCACGTCAGGCCGCCCGTCGTGGGTGAACTCAGGCCGCGCCGCCTCCATCTTCTTGGCGGTGCAGGGCATGATGGCGATGTGATAGGTGGTGCGCCCGTCCTGCTCGTCCTTGGCCTTATATTTATCCCGCAGCACGGCGGCGAACATCTCCATGGGGGACTTGCAGGTGGAGATGTTACGCAGATACTTGGGGTCGTTCAGCTCCAGATACTTCACCCAGGCGGGACAGCAGCTGGTGAACATGGGGAACGGCCCGCCGGTCTTCAGCCGCTGCAAAAACTCCTCCGCCTCGCTGATGGTGGTCATATCCGCGCCGAAATTGGTGTCGTACACCTCGTCCACGCCCATCAGCTTCAGTGCCGTGGTCATCTGGTCGATGGCGTTCGTTCCGGCGGGCAGGCCGAAGGCCTCGCCGATGGCCACACGCACCGCCGGGGCGATCTGCACCACCACCCGCTTTTTCGGGTCGTGGATGGCCCGCCAGGCCGTGCCGATCTGATCGTTCACGGTGATCGCGCCGGTGGTACACACGGCGGCGCACTGGCCGCAGCCCACGCACTTGGTGGCCTCCAGCTTGCGGTCAAAGGCGGGCATCACCTGCAATTCACTGCCCCGGAAGGCAAAGTTCAGTATGCCCTGTCCCTGCAATTCCTCGCACACGCGGACGCAGTCGCCGCACAGAATGCACTTGTTAGGATCGCGGAAAATAGCGTCGCTGGTGTAGTCCTTCTCCCGCCGTGGCCGTGTGTCGCTGAAGCGGATATGCCGCACGCCGAACCGCTGTGCCAGCTCCTGCAAACGGCAGTTGCCGCTCTTGGCGCAGGTGGTGCAGGAGCAGTCGTGGGAGGCCAGCAGCAGCTCCAGGATCATCCGCCGGTGCTTCAGCAGCTTGGCGGTGTTGGTGCGTATCTCCATGCCGTCCCGTGGCTCCATGGAGCAGGATGCGTCCAGCTTGCCGGTCTTTACGTCCTCCACCATGCACATCCGGCACGCGCCGTAGGTGCTCAGCTCGGAGTAGTAGCAGAACGTGGGGATGTCGATGCCCGCCTTGCGGATGACGGCCAGCACGTTCTTCTCCCCGTCAAACGGCACACGCTGGCCGTCGATGATCATAATTCCCTTGGCCATGGCTCACTCCTCCTCTATGGCGTCGATAGCGCCGAACGGGCAAGCGCCCCAGCAAGCGCCGCAGTGGATACACTTCTCGTTGTCGATGACGTAGGGCATACGGGGCTGGCCGGAAATGGCCTCCATGGGACAGTTCCGGGCGCACTTGCCGCAGCCCTTGCACAGCTCGGCCTTGATCTCCAGCCGGCGCTTGCGCCCGTTGCAGATGGGACAGTGGTGATCCACCACATGACGCAGATAGTCCTCCCGGAAGTTCTTCAGCGTGGACATCACCGGCTTGCAGGCCGTCTGCCCCAGGCCGCACAGCGCCGTGTCGGTGATGGTGTCGCTGAGGGACTCCAGCAGCTCCAGGTCCTCCATCGTGCCCTCGTTGGCGATGATGCGCTCCAGCGTCTCCAGCATACGCTTCGTGCCCTCCCGGCAGGGGGTACACTTGCCGCAGCTCTCGTTTTGGGTGAAGTGCATGAAGAACCGGGCCACCTCCACCATGCAGGTGTCCTCGTCCATGACCACCAAGCCGCCCGAGCCGATGATCGCCCCCAGCTTTTTCAGACTGTCAAAGTCCATGGGATAGTCCAGATGCGCCTCGGTCAGACAGCCGCCGGACGGGCCGCCGATCTGCACGGCCTTGAATTTCTTGCCGTCCTTCACGCCGCCGCCGATGTCAAAGATGATCTCCCGCAGCGTCGCGCCCATAGGAACCTCCACCAGCCCCGTGTTCACCACGTTGCCGGTCAGGGCGAAGGTCTTCGTTCCGGCGTTGCCCTCTGTGCCGATGGTGCGATACCACCCCGCGCCCCGGCGGATAATGCCCGGCACGTTGGCAAACGTTTCCACGTTGTTCAGCACCGTGGGCTTGCCCCACAGACCCTGATCCACGGTACGGGGCGGCTTCACGCGGGGCATACCCCGCTTGCCCTCGATGGACGCGGTCAGGGCGCTGCCCTCGCCGCAGACGAACGCGCCTGCGCCCCGGTTGATGTGGATGTGGAAGCAGAAGCCGCTGCCCATAATGTCGTCGCCCAGCAGTCCGGCCTCCGTGGCCTTGTCGATGGCCACCTGCAACCGCTTCACCGCCAGGGGATATTCGGCGCGGACGTAGATATAGCCCTCCGTGCCGCCGGTGGCCACACCGGCGATGAGCATACCCTCCAAAATGGAGTGGGGGTCGCCCTCCATCACGGAGCGGTCCATAAACGCGCCGGGGTCGCCCTCGTCGCCGTTGCACACGATGTACTTCACGTCGGACACGTTGCGCCGCACGCTCTCCCACTTGCGCCCGGCGGGGAAGCCGCCGCCGCCCCGTCCCCGCAGGCCGGAGTCGGTGATCTCCTTGCAGATGGATTCCGGCGTCATGTCGAACAGCGCCTTTTCAAAGGCGGTGTAGCCGCCCTTGGCGATGTACTCCTCCAGATCCTCTGCGTCGCTTGTGCCGCAGCTCTTCAGCACCACCCGGTGCTGCTTCTTGTAAAAGGGGATGTCCTCCTGCCGGGGGTAGGACACGCCGTTTTGGTGGTATGTCAGCCGCTCGATGATCTCGCCGCCCAGCAGCGTTTTCTCCACGATCTCATGGCAGTCCTCCGGCTTCACGTGGATATACATCACGCCCATGGGCTCGATGTGTACCAGCGGCCCCATCTCGCAGAACCCGTGGCAGCCGCTCATCTTCACGTGCAAGCTCTTTTCCTCATCGCCGTGGTGGGCCAGCCCCACGTATACCGGCAGGGCGCGGCTCTCGCACTCCCGCCGCAGCTCCTCATACACCTTCATCGAGCCGCTGGCGATGCAGCCCGTACCGGCGCAGATCAGCACGTTCAGCGCCTCCCGGCTTCTGTTCAGCGCCTCCTGCGCCTGCTGGCGCAGGGCGTGAAACCCGGCGCGTGTCAAGGTAGGCATCAGGCACTCTCCTTTCCGCGTATAGCGTCCAGCTCCGCCAGCGCCGTCTCCGGCGTCATCTTGGCGTACACCTCTCCGTCAATGGTCATGGCCGGGGCAAGGCCGCACGCGCCGAGACAGGCCACCGTCTCCAGCGTGAACATAGCGTCATCCGAGGTCTTGCGCTTGCCCTCCAGCCCCAAATACTCCCGTATCGCGTCATAGATCGGCCCGGACTTGCGGACGTGGCACGCCGTGCCGTCGCAGACCTTGATAATGTGCTTGCCCTTGGGCTCAAGGGAGAAATTCTCGTAAAACGTGGCCACGCTGTATACCCGTGCCACGCTGATGCCCAGCATATCCGCCACCAGCGTCATATTCTCCCGGCTCAGATAGTTCTCCGTTGCCTGGATCTCCTGCAAAATGGCGATGAGCTTGGCACTGTCACAGCCGTGTGAACGGACGATCGCCTCCGTTCGCTCCTGCTCAGGTCTCATATTCACTCCTCCTAAAAGCGGTGTTGCGGGCGTGCTCACCCACATTGTTAATTCGGTAACACTCCACCCGTACTGTACCATAGAACCGCCCCCCGCGCAACCGCAAAGGCGAAAGATTTCTCACCCTGCGAAAAATTCTCTGTCTTATACAAAAACCCCCGCGCCTTTTTGCGCCAAACGCCAAAACGGGGAACGGGCCGCCTTCCGGCGGCCCGTTCCCTCAGCAACAGGTTTACATAATACCAGATTTCTCTTTCCCCTCCGCGATGGCCTTATTCAGCCGCCGTGCGGGGTAGTAGACCACCAGCCCGAACGCGGTGAACACCACGCACATCCCCAGCAGGATCGCCGCGCAGCGCAGATACGTCTGCCCGTACATCCCGCCGATGGTCTCCCGCAGCATATCCATCCCGTAATGGAACGGCATGACGGGGTACAGCCTCTGGAACAGCTCCGGCAGCACGTGGACGGGATACGACCCGCCCGACCCGGCCACCTGCAATACCATGATGATCACCGACGCGGCCATGCCCACGTTGTCCAGCGCGTACACCAGCGCGTAGTTCATGGCGGCGAAGTTCAGCGAGCACACGCAGCAGCCCACCACGAACAGCGCCGGCTCTGCTACGGTCATGCCCACGAAATGCAGACACCCGAACGCCGTGACCAGCGCCTGGGCCATGGCCATCAGGAAGAACACGGTAAACCGCCCGAAATACCGCTGGATGGCCGGGCAGCCCGCGAACTCCTTCTGTGTCACCGGCACCTTGATCATCACCGCGGTGAGCAGACTGCCCACGAACAGCGCCAGCATCACGTAATACGGCGCCATGGCCGAGCCGTAGTCCTTGATCTCATAGATGATCTCCGTGTTCAGCTGCACCGGGGAGCTGAGATAGTCCGCCATGTGGCCGGAATCCGACTCCATCAGCTCACAGAACCGCTGGAACGCGCCGCTGTCGGTGATGCGCCGCAGGTCGTCCTCCATGTCCGCTAGATAGCCGTTCACCGTGGTGGTCAGGGCGATGGCCGCGTCCAGCGTGGGCTGGGTGGTGGCCACCGCGTCGGCGTAGGCGTACAGCGAGCTGTCCACGCTGTTCAGGCTGGCGGACGCGGCAGCCAAAAGCTGCTGTAAGGCCCGCAGCTTGCCCTGCGCCTCCGCGCCGGTGGTGTGCAGATAGTCGTTCACCGCCTGATTGGTCTTCAGCGCGGCCATCCGCAGATCCTCCCGTACCACCTGCATCGCGTCCAGCACCGGGCCGCGCATCTCGGCGATGCTCAGGTCGTCCACCGCCGCGTCCAGCGCCCGCAGGTCGGCGATGGTCGTCTCCAGCTGTGCCTGCATCTCCGGGTCGGTGGTGGCGGCAGCCTGTGCCTCCAGCGCCGCGATGGCCGTCTGTAGCTGCTGGTGCAGCTGCGCCTGCAGCTGCGCGTCCGCCGCCGAGGTGTCCGCCGCCCGCAGCAGCGCGTCCACGTCGTCCAGCACCTTGTATGTGTTGTCCAGCACCGTCAGCAGGTCGCCGCCGGTCTCATCGGCGGCGGACAGCCCGGTGTCGATCAGATGCACCGTGCTCCCGGCGGCGGCATAGCCGCTGTCCATGGTGTCCCGTGCGTCGCCGATGGTGATGGCCGCCGCGTCCAAAAGGGACTCCGCCCCGTCCATCACGTCCTTCAGCGATACCAGCACGGCGTTGAGCTGCGTCATCTGCTGCTGTGCGTCCTCCAGCCGTCCCAGCAGGTTGTCAGCGATGTCCTGCCCGTCCCAGCCCATGGCCTTGAACACAGACCCGGCGGTGGTCAGCGCGTCCGCTACCTTGCCGATGACGGTGGTGTTGATCTGCTCCTGCACGGCGGTCTTGGCCTTGCTGGTGATCTTGGGCGCGATGGCGTTCTTCTTCTCGTTCTCGTAATACTGTATCTGCGGGTGGCGCAGCTCGCCGGACAGAATGCTGACGAAATCGCCGGTGAACTCGTGGGGCACTACCAGCGCGGCATAGTACTCGCCGGACTCCACACCGCCCAAAGCCGTCTCCGCGTCATCCACGAACACCCAGCCCATCTGGTCGTTGCTCTCCAAGCCCTGCAAGACCAGCTCACCGATGTTCACGTGCAGGCCCACCACCTCGCAGCCGTCATCCTCGCTGGCCACCGCCACCTTGATGCGGCTGGTGGAGGCCGGGCCGTAGGGGTCCCAGTTGGACAGGATGTTGAACCAGGCGTACAGGCAGGGCACTAAGCACAGTCCCAGCAGCACCACCACCGCCACCACGCTGGAGGTGATGCGCCGCCAGTCGGAGCGGAAGATGTTCCATACGTTCTTCATGCGTCCACCTCCCCGTCATGGCCGGGCTTCGTGCCCCGGCGCAGGTCGTCGGACAGGTTTTGCAGCGCCGCTGTCAGCAGCGACAGGTCGTCGGCCAGCTTCTCCGGGTCTTGCAGCAGCTTCTCCAGCACCGGGGAGGCCGCGCCGCCCTGCTGTGCCGTGCCGCTCTGCACTTCATTCGGTATCCGCTCCGCGGTCCGGGCTGCCTCCGCCTCCCCGGCGGGCGCGGCCTGGGTCGTCTCCGTCTTGCTCTCCACGGCGGGGACGCTCTCTGTCTCCGATACGGGCGCGTTCTCCTCACGCTGTCCCCGCCGCAGCAGGTCGGGCAGCCGGGGCATACGGGGCAGGCTGGGCAGCTCCAGCAGTGCGCCCAAGCTCTCCTGCTCCATTTGGGTGATGTACTCCAGCTTCTTTTGCAGTTCATAGTCGGCGTACTCCACGGCGATGAGATATGCCGCCACGCCGAACATGGACACGATCCACAGCATCAGGGTGAACACCTTGTTGCCCTCCGCCAAAAACATGAGCAGCATCAAGCCCAGCGTCACCGCCACCAGCATCCGCATCCCGCTGCGGATGCGCCGCCGGTTGCTCTGGTGCAGGGCCGCCACCTCCGCCAGTAAGCGTTCGTATAATTCGTGGTATTCCTTTTCCTTAGACATGGTCCTGCACCTCCCTTCACAGCAGCTCCGTTTCTTCCAGCTTCTCCTCCATGAAGTGGTTCAGACCCATGAAGGGGCGGCGCACCAGCAGCCCGATCAGCAGCGCCGCCACGGCAAACAGCAGCAAAAAGGCCAGCTGCTGCCCGTAGTAGCTGCCGTACATCCCGCAGATGCACTCCCGCATAGCGTCAATGGCGTAGGGGAAGGGGAAGAAACGGTATATTTTCTGATAGATCTCCGGCAGCAGCTCAATGGGGAACGTGCCGGACGAGCCCGCGATCTGCATCACCATGATGACCACCACCAGCGCCTTGCCCACGTCGCCGAAGGACAGCGCCATGGAGTAGATCAGCAGGCTGAATGTAAACGCCGTCAGCGATGCGGTCAGATACATCGCCCCCGGATGGAGACACTGCACCTTCAATAGATACAGGTCGCCGGTGACGATGATGGCCGCCTGTAGCTGGCTCAGTACGAAGAACAGCAGATACCGCCCGAAGAACAGCTCCGCTGGCCGGGGGTTCACAAGCCCCTCCGTGCGGGCGTGTACCTTCAGAATGGAGGACAGTATCACGCCGCCCACCCAAATGGCCAGCACCGTGTAGAACGGGGTCATGGCCGAGCCGTAGTTCTCGATGGGGTAGACCGCGTTCACGGTGGTCTGCACCATCTCCGGGAAGTATTCGCCGTAGGCTGCCGGGTCGCCGCCCAAAATGTCGATGAGGATGTCCAGATAGCCGTCGCCGTCCATGCCCTGCAATTTGTCAATGGTGTCGGACAGGGAGGATACCATCCTCTCCGTGGCGGGCCGCAGCAGCCCCATGGTCACGTCCAGCGCCTGGGACGTGTCTCCCAGCGCGGTGCGGATGTCCCGTGCGTCCGCTGCCAGCTCCGCCACGCCGTCCAGCGTGTCCGCAAGCTCTGTCATCACCAGGTTCAGGTCGCCGCGCAGCGCCTTGGCCGTCACCGGCAGCTTATCCGCCATGGTACGCAAAGACTTCACCAGCGCGTCACAGTCCGCCAGCAGATCCTGGGTGTCTGCCGAGGTGGCCAGCCGGTTCAGCATGGAGGCCAGGTCGGCGCACCGGCTGGCCAATGCCCGGAGCTGGGTCTGCGCCTCGCCGGAGGGCATACTGTCCGCCAGCTTCGTCAGGTCGCCGGACAGCTTTTCCATGTCCCTGGCCGCGTCCAGCGCGGCCTGCTGGGCGCTCTTCTGCTCTGGGGCGTTTTCAATGGCGCTCTCCAGCTTCTCCAGCGCCCGCTCCGCCTTCTCCGCCGCCACGTACAGCGCCCGCTGTATCTCCGCCGCCGACTGCTGGAGCTGCCCGCTGTCGGGCAGGCTCTTATTCATGTTGGCCAGCGCCGCCTCCAGCGCCGCCGCGTCCTGAGCGGACACACCGCCGGTGCTGCCCGCCGCGTCAAAGGCGTCCATCATCCGGCGGCTGGCGGCCAGCAGATCCTGGGCCTGGTACAGCAGTCCCTTCACCGCCGCCTCCGGGTCGTCCTCCGTCAGGTCGGCGGCCAGCAGGTTGCTCTGCTCCATAATGCCGCTGATGACCACCTCCAGATAGTTCTCGCTGATGGAGCGCTTCAGGCTCTCCACCGCCGTGTCGGTGATCTTGGTGGCCACGGCGTTCTTCTTGGCGTTTTCGTAATAGGTGATGGCGGGCTTGCCCGTCCAGTCCGTCAGCATGCGGTACATCTTGCTGGAAAAGTCCTCGTCAATGACCACGGCGGCGTAGTAGTCCCCGGCGTACACGCCGTCGGTGGCCTCCTGCTCCGTGTCCACGATGACCCAGTTGATGGACGTGGCCTCCCGCAGGTCGTCCACCACGTCCTGCCCCTTGTTGACGTATGTACCGTCGTCGTCATACCCCTTGTCCAGCGAGGCCACGGCGATGGAGATGCCGCCGGTGTTGCCGTAGGGGTCCCAGTTGGAGTAGATGTTCAGCCAGGCGTACAGGCTGGGCAGCAGCACGATGCCCACCACCACGGCACAGGCGAAAAAGCTCCGGCTCAGGGAGCGCAGGTCTGTGCAAAAGACCCTCCAAATATTTCTCATAACGCCTCCTTGAAGGATACCGATAAAAATACATTCTATATTATACAGGAAACGCACAGAAAAAATCTACACACTTTCAAGTTTTTGCAAGGTTTTTCCTGATTTTTTCCCAAGTTCTTTCAAGGTCATTCAAGTTTTTTCAAGCTGTTTTCGGGCATTTCGTACCAAAAATAATGAAAAGTGACGCCGCAAACGCGGCGTCACTTTGTCACTTTGGGGGGCATTTACATTCTTCCGCTGACGCGGAGACGGTTGAGCGCACGGGCCAGATTCCCTTGTGCCAACTGGTATTCCGCCATGCTGCGCTTCTGCCGAAGCTGCTCCTCCGCCTCCTCCCGGGCGCGGAGAGCACGGTTCACATCGATGTCCTCGGGCCGCTCGGCGGCATCCACCAGCACCAGCACCCGCTGTCCATCGATCTTAAACAGGCCGGGCGCCACGGCGGCGCGGCGATGCTCGCCCTCCGCCGTCTCGAACCGCAGCTCACCGGCGCAGACAGCGCCCACCGCGTTGCAGTGTCCGGCCAGCACACCGATTTCGCCGTCCTGGGTGGGGATCACCAGCGACACGCAGTCGCCGCGGTAGAAGGGGACGCTGGCGGCCAAAATGTCCAGATGGAAGGTGGCAGCCATCACATACCGCCTTTCTTCAACTCCTCAGCCTTGCGCTTCACATCATCGATCGTGCCTGCGTTGAAGAACGCAGCCTCGGGATAGTCGTCCATCGCGCCGGAGAGGATCTCCTTGAAGCCCCGCAGCGTCTCGTGCAGCGGTACGAACACGCCGGGCGCGCCGCTGAACTTCTCCGCCACGTAGAAGGGTTGGGACAGGAAGCGCTGGATACGCCGGGCGCGGGCCACGGTCTTCTTATCCTCGTCGCTCAGTTCCTCCATGCCCAAAATGGCGATGATGTCCTGCAGCTCACGATACTTTTGCAGCGTGGACTGGACGGCCCGGGCGATGTTGTAGTGCTCCTCGCCCACGATGTCCGGCTCGAGAATGCGGGAGGTGGACTCCAGCGGATCGACGGCGGGGTAGATGCCCTGCTCGGCGATCTTACGGCTCAGCACCGTGGTGGCATCCAGGTGGGAGAACGTGGTGGCGGGGGCGGGGTCGGTCAGGTCGTCGGCGGGGACGTACACCGCCTGGACGGAGGTGACAGAGCCGTCCTTGGTGGAGGTGATGCGTTCCTGCAAAGCGCCCATTTCGCCCGCCAGGGTGGGCTGATAGCCCACGGCGGAGGGCATCCGGCCCAGCAGGGTGGACACCTCGCTGCCCGCCTGGACAAAGCGGAAGATGTTGTCGATGAACAGCAGCACGTCCTTGTGCTCCACGTCGCGGAAATACTCCGCCATGGTCAGGCCTGACAGCGCCACGCGCATACGGACACCGGGGGACTCGTTCATCTGGCCGAACACCAGCGCGGTCTTGTCGGACACGCCGCTCTCGCGCATTTCGCCCCAAAGGTCGTTGCCCTCGCGGCTGCGCTCACCAACGCCGGTGAAGATGGAATAGCCGCCGTGCTCCATGGCCACGTTGTGGATCAGCTCCTGGATCAGCACGGTCTTGCCCACGCCCGCGCCGCCGAACAGGCCGATCTTGCCGCCCTTGGGGTACGGCTCGATCAGGTCGATGACCTTGATGCCGGTCTCCAAAATGTCGGCGGCGGGCATCTGATCGGCGAAGGTGGGGGCACTGCGGTGGATCTCCCAGCGGGGCGCTTCCGCGTCCACGGGAGGCTCGCCGTCGATGGGATCGCCCAGCACGTTGAACATACGGCCCAGCGTTTTTTCACCCACCGGCACGGCGATGCCGTGGCCGGTGGCGGTGACGGTGAGGCCGCGGCTGAGGCCGTCGCTGCCGGCCATCATGACGCAGCGGACGGTCTTGTTTTCCAGGTGCTGCTCCACCTCCATGGTGTAGGCAGTGCCGTCCACCTGGACGGTCAGCGCTTCGTTGATGGCGGGCAGAGTGCCCTCCGGGAAGCGCACATCGATCACAGGGCCGGAAATGCCCGTGATAGTTCCTTGTTTCATCTGAGGTCGCCCTCCTTTTCTTTCTTGCTGCGCTGGGCGCGCTCACCGGCGGAGACCTCGGTGATCTCCTGGGTGATGGCGGCCTGACGCGCCCGGTTGAATTGAACGGACAAGTCCTTCAGCAGCTCCTCCGCGTTCTGATCCGCCGCGTTCATGGCGGTCATGCGGGCGCTCTGCTCACTGCAAAAGCTATCCACCAGCGCACTGTAAATGTAGCCGGTCAGGCAGCTGCGGGCAGCGTTGTTCACCACCGCGTTGGGGGAGGGGATGAACTCGTATACGTCGTCCTTCGCCGTGTTGGCGGCAGCGGCGATGAACCGCTCCCGGTGCAGCGGCAGCAGCTGTGCCTGACGCACCACGGCCTCCAGCCCGTTCTTCATGTCGGTGTAGATCACCACCACGGCGTTGATCTCACCCGCGTCATACCGCTCCAGCAGCAGCTCGGCGATCTGACGGGCGCGGCCCAGGGTGGGGTTCTGCGCCGTGTAGAGAAAGCTCTTCTCAATGGGGATATTCCGCTGGGCGAACCAGCGGCGGCCATACTCGCCCACCACATAGAGCACGGTGTCCGGGTGGTCGGCCATGTACTGCTGGGCCTGGCGGATGGCGTTTTGGTTGTACGCGCCGGCAAGGCCCTTGTCCGCTGTGATGAGAAGGCAGGCCGGACGCAGTACCTCCTCCTTGGCGGGCTGCTGTACCGGCTCAAGGTAGCGGCTCTCCACGGAGCTGTCCGCGTTGAACACGCGGCCAATCTCGTTTTGCAGCGCGTCGAAGTAGGGGCGGGTGTTGCTCAGATCCTGCTTGGCCTTCCGCAGCTTGGCCTGGGAGATGAGGTACATGGCATGGGTGATCTTTTGGGTCTGCCGGACGCTTCCGATGCGCCGGCGGATCTCACTGGTGCTTGCCATACGCTCACCGCCCGCCCGCACGCCGGTAGCGCTCCAGCGTGGTGTTTGCAAAGTCGGTGATCTGCTTGCGGACCTCGTCCGTCAGCGCAGCGCCGCCGTCCAGCTCTTGCAGCAGGGGCTGCTGGGCGCTGTTGAAGGCGGCCAGCAGGTGCTTTTGGAAGTCCAGCACCTGACCGATAGGCAGCTTCTGATAGATGCGGGCCATGGCGGACACCAGGGTGATGATCTGCTGGGCCTGGCTCAGGGGGCTGCTGCGGCCCTGACGCAGGATATACATCAGGCTCTGACCGTAGGCCAGCTGGCTCTTTGTCTCCTCGTCCAGATCGCTGGAGAACTGGGTAAAGACCTCCATCTCGCGGTACTGGGCCAGGTCGAGACGCAGCGTGCCCACGGCCTTTTTCATGGCCTTGGTCTGGGCCGCGCCGCCCACACGGGACACGGAAAGGCCCACGTTCACGGCGGGACGATGGCCGGCGAAGAACAGGCTGCTCTCCAGGAAGATCTGACCGTCGGTGATGGAGATGATGTTGGTGGGGATGTAGGCGGACACGTCGCCGGCCTGGGTCTCCACGATGGGCAGGGCGGTCATGCTGCCGCCGCCGCGCTCGTCGCTGAGACGGGCGGCACGCTCCAGCAGGCGGGAATGCAGATAGAACACATCGCCGGGGTACGCCTCACGTCCGGGGGAGCGGCCCAGCAGCAGGCTCAGCGCACGGTAGGCGATGGCGTGCTTGCTCAGGTCGTCATAGACGATGAGCACGTCCTTGCCCTTGTGCATGAAGTACTCGCCGATGGCCGCGCCGGCATAGGGGGCGATGTACTGCATGGACGCGGACTCGCCCGCGCCGGCGCAGACGATGGTGGTATAGTCCATCGCGCCGTGGCGGCGGAGCAGCTCGGCGATCTGGGCCACGGAGCTGGCCTTTTGGCCAATGGCCACGTAGATGCAGAGCATATTCTTGCCCTTTTGGTTCAGGATGGTGTCGATGGCGATGGCCGTTTTGCCGGTCTGGCGGTCGCCGATGATCAGCTCACGCTGGCCGCGGCCAATGGGGAACATGGAGTCGATGGACAGGATGCCGGTCTGCATGGGGGTGTTCACCGGCTGGCGGTCGATGATGCCGGGGGCGGGACTCTCGATCATGCGGTAGGCATCCACGGGGATGTCGCCGCCGCCGTCGATGGGAGCGCCCAGGGCATCCACCACGCGGCCAATGATGGCATCGGACACGCCGATGCCGGCGGTTTTGCCGGTGCGGTACACCACCGTGCCCTCGCTGACCTCCTCCACGCGGCCAAACAGGATGCAGCCGATGCGGCCCGGACGCAGCTCCTGCACCATGCCGCGGATGCCGCCCTCGAAGAGCAGAATCTCGCCGTAGGTGGCGCTGTCCAGTCCCTCCACATAGGCGATACCGTCGGCCACGGAGAGAACGTGACCCTCCTCACGGGCGTACACCTCCGGCGTCCAGTCCCGGACGGTGTCGCGGATGAGGGAGATGACATTCCCCTCGCCGGGACGGAGAGACGCCAGCTTATCCTTCAGCTGGGTCAGGCGGCCCTCGGCGGTCCAGTCGATGATCTCGCTGCCCAGGCGGATGCGGAAGCCGCCGGCGGCGGTCTTGTCCTCCTGCCAGGTCAGGGACACGGGCTTGCCGTATTTCTTTGCCAGCACCTCCTCCAAACGGCGCTGCTGGGCGTCATCGGGAGGGCAGGCACTGAGCAGGGAAGCCGTCAGGCGGGGCTCATTGTTCATGGCGCTCCTCCCCCTCGGCGGCGTTTACAAAGCTGTCGTAGGCGCGGGCGGTCTGGGCGGCCAGGAGCTTCTCCATGGCATCCTCGGCGATGGACACGGCCTCGCGGTTGGCCTCGGCCACGATCTTTTTGCGGTCGTTCTCCGCGTTCTCGCGGGCGGCGGCCAGGATCTTGTCGGCCTGCTGCTGGGCGGCGGCGCGCTGCTGCTGGGCGAAGGCTTCGGCCTCCTTGGCGGCGGCGGCGCGCTTCTCCTCCAGCTCGGTGTCAAAGGCAGCCTCGCGCTGGCGCATGGCTTCCTCCAGGTCGGCGGTGTTCTTCTCCCGCTCCTGGGCGGCGCTCTCCATGTCGGCATAGTGCTTGGTGCGCTTTTCCATGAAGTTCTTCACCGGCTTGAACAGCAGCAGGTACAGTCCGCCCACCAGAATGGAGAAGTTGAAGAAGTGCAGCAGGATCTGCTGCCAATCAATATTCAGTGGGATATTACTCATAGCGTTACTCCCTATTCCTTACAGCACGAAGATGATGAGGATGACGGTCAGCAGGGCGTAGATAACGACGGTCTCCAGGAACACAAGGCCCAGCATCATCGTGGTACGGATCTTGCCCTCGGCCTCGGGCTGGCGGGAGATGCCCTCCACGGACTTGGCGATGGCCATGCCCATGCCGATAGCACCGGCAGCGGCGGCCACGCCGATGGCGATGGCGGAGGCGGTAGCCTTGGAACCGGTAACGCTGCTGTCATCGGCGGCCTCGGTCTGGGTCACGGCTGCGTCGGCGGCGGGCTCGGTGTCAGCAAATGCGGTCACGGTGAACATGGCGGTCAGCGCCATCACCAGGCACAGCAGCAGGGCAAACATCTTCTTGTTGGTCAGCTTTTTCATGATTTTCTTTCCTCCGTCAGTTATTAACAGTTTTGATTTTCTTTACTTTTTTTGCCTTGGGCTTAGGTTCGTGCTTCTCCGTGGCCTCACCGTAGAACATGGAGGTCAGGGTGGTGAGCACGTAGGCCTGGATCAGCGCGTGGAGCAGCGTGAACAGCACGGCGATGATCACCGGCAGCACAAAGCTCATGGTCACGTAGTAGTACACCAGCTCCGTCACCAGCAGACCGCTGAGCAGTGCGCCGAACAGTCGGAAGCTCATGGACAGCGGCAGGGAGAAGTCCTTCAGGGCCTTACCTGCGCCCTTTGCGCCGTTGGCCACGATGCCGCCCACCAGGATCACGCCGTAGGACAGGCAGCCCAGGGAGATGGCGGCGTTCACGTCGGACAGCGGCGCGGGCAGCGCGATGGTGTGTCCGCCGGTGGTGACGGCCTGGAAGCCGAACAGCTCGAACAGCGTGCCGATAAAGATATACACGCCTGCGCCGAAAATGTACGCGCCCAGGAATTTGTTGCGGTGGGGACTGTTGCCCTTCGCCATACCGTCAAACAGGCCCACCACCGTCTCCAGCACCATCTGGAGCTTGCCGGGGACGGTCTTGAAGCGGGGAATGACGAAGATGCGCAGCAGCAGCGCCGCCACCAGGATGATGCCCACTACCACCAACGACGAGATGTAAGCGGGGTTCACGTCCTTCAGCCCGAACAGGCTGATGCGGTTCGTGCCGTGGAGCACCGCGTCACGCATGGCCTCCTGCACCGACTCCGACTTGCCGTGTCCGGGAACAAGCAGAGAACCGGCCAGGAACGCCGCGGTGATGAGCAGCCACACCACGATGAACCTTGTTTTCTTCTTTTTTTCCATTCTTCTTCACCTTTACATACGGTCTGTGTTCGTGCCGCGTCGCTCTGTATGGCGGCAGAAGCGGCGCGGCCATGACCAGATGGCGTGTCGATTTCTGTCGAAATCTTAACAGAAACTTAATGCCGCCTGTCGATGTCTTGACGCTTCCTTTTAATTATACTGAATATCCAGATGTATGACAAGAGTTTTTTCGTTGCAAAAAGCACAATATGCGAGGAAAATCGGCAAGAAACCGGTCATTCCCCTAAAACTGTGAGGAAGCCGCCCGTCGGGCGGCTTCCTCGCAGTTTTGTTCTCTATTTTCCCTGCCGCTTTTTTGCAAAGGCGGCTTTCTTTTTGGGGGACATCTTTCCCTTCTGCACCGGCTGGCGGGCGGTGGGGGTGTTGCGGCGGCCACGGTTGCCGGTGGTCTCCTTGCCCTTGCGCCGGGGGCGGCGCTCCGGCGGCTCCGGCTTTTCCGGCTTGGCGGCGGGCTGACCGTAGGGCTCACCCTTGCGCGGGCGGAGCAGGCACTTTTTCTCGTAGCCGATAAGGTCGGTGCGGCCTGTTTTCTCCAGCGCCTCCACCACCAGCGCCCGCTTTTCGGGCCGCGACCACTGGAGCAGCGCCCGCTGCATGGCCTTGTCCTTGGGGTCTTTGGCCACGTAGACAGGGGACATATCACGAGGGTCGATGCCGGTGTAGTACATACAGGTGGACAGCGTGCCGGGGGTGGGGTAGAAGTCCTGCACCTGCTCCGGCACGCGGCCTGAGCGGTGGAGGAACTCCGCCAGCTCCACCGCATCGTTGAGGGTGCAGCCGGGGTGGCTGGACATGAGGTACGGCACGAGGTACTGCTCCGTGCCCCGCTCCTCGTTGAGCTTGCGGTACTGATGCCAGAATTTCTCGAACACGTTGAAATGGGGCTTGCCCATATAGTCCAGCACGGAGCTGACGCAGTGCTCCGGCGCGACCTTCAGCTGGCCGGAGATGTGATAGTTCACCAGTTCACGGAAGAACGTCTGATTTTTGTCCTTGTCCTGGAGCATATAGTCATAGCGGATGCCGGAGCGGACGAACACCTTTTTGATGCCGGGTATCTGCCGCATTTTTTGCAGCAGCTCCGTGTACTCCGAGTGGTCTGCGTCCAGGTTGGGGCAGGGCTCGGGGGCGAGGCAGCTGCGGTTTTTGCACATTCCGCACCGCTTCTGCTTCTGGCAGCTGGTGTGGCGGAAGTTGGCGCTGGGGCCGCCCACGTCGTGGATGTAGCCCTTGAACTCCGGGTCGTGGGTCAGCAGCTCCGCCTCCTCCAGCACGGACTGGATGGAGCGGCTGGTGACCATGCGGCCCTGGTGGAAGGCCAGGGCGCAGAAATTGCACCCGCCGAAGCAGCCCCGGTTGTGGGTGATGGAGAAGCGAACCTCCTCAATGGCGGGGATGCCGCCGGTATACATGGGGTGTACCTCCCGGGTGTAGGGCAGGGCGTACAGCGCGTCCAGCTCCTCCCGGCGCAGGGGACGGGCTGGCGGGTTCACCACCAGCGTCCGGCCCTGACAGGGCTGGAGCACGGCACAGCCCCGGATAGGGTCGTGCTCGTCATATTCGATCTTGGTGGCGCGGGCGTAGGCCGTCAGGTCGGCGCACACGTCCTCGTAGGAGGGGCAGTCCGCCCGGTGGAACTTCAGCTCGCCCACCCGGTCGGTGATGTAGGCCGTGCCGGGCACGTCGGTGATGTCCGACACCGGCGTTTTCTTCGCCAGCCGCCGGGCGATCTCCACCGTGGCGCTCTCACCCATGCCGTATACCAGCAGGTCGGCAGGGGCATCGAACAGGATGCTGCGCCGCACCTTGTCGTCCCAGTAGTCGTAGTGGGCGAAGCGGCGCAGGGACGCCTCCAGTCCGCCGATGACGATGGGCGTGTCGGGGAACGCCTCACGGGCGCGGTTGGCGTAGACGATGGTGGGCCGGTCGGGCCGCTTGCCCATGACACCGCCCTCGCTGTAAAGGTCGCGGGTGCGGCGGCGCTTGGCCACCGTGTAGTGGGCCACCATGGAGTCCAGGTTGCCGCCGCCGATGAGCACGCCGTAGCGGGGCTTGCCCATGGCGCAGAACGCATCCGCCGTGTGCCAATCCGGCTGGGGCAGGATGGCCACGCGGTAGCCCTTGCTCTCCAGCAGGCGGGCGATGAGGGTCGTGCCGAAGCTGGGGTGGTCGATGTAGCCGTCCGCCGTCACCACCAGGAAGTCGTAGTAGTACCAGCCCCGGTCGATCATTTCCTCCCGGCTGACGGGGAGAAACTCTATGCCGCGGGTCATCATGCCGTTCTCCCCTTTCATCGCATATAGGCCGCCGGCAACGGCGGCAGGACACAGCGGGCGTCCTTCACCATTTCATCACCCACGGCGGCCACAAAGCCCAGCCGTGCGAAAAACAGCCGCAGCGCCCGGTCGGCACAGGTCAGCCGCAGCCAGGGCAGCTCCTGATGGCGGCAATAGCGCAGCACCTGTCCCATAGGCGGAACGCCTAGCCGCTTGCCCCGCCACTCAGGGGCAAGGATATACCGGGTCAGCCGCAGGCCATCCGCCTCCCGGCGGAAGCTGAATGCGCCGATCAGCGCATCGCCGTACCAAATGCCCGTGGCCTCGTCGCCCGCGGGCACGCCGAAACGGCCACGCTCCGTCTCCGGCAGGGGGCGGTATTCCGACCCCTGATCCTTCATACGCCCATCCTGCCACCATGTCTGCTTGGCGAATGTGGACAGGCCGCGTTCCGCAAGGTGGCTGTTGTCGTCCCGGTATTCCACCCGGAACGCGCCGTTTTCCCACGTCAGCAGGGACACCGCCGTGTTGTCACCGTGGGGTCTTGTCCCCACCTCCGCCAGCGACAGCCCTTGCAGCACGCCCAGCACGATACGCAGGGCCGCGCCGTGAGAGAATACCGCCACCGTGCCGCCGTCGTGGGCCTCGGCTACGCGGCGCAGGGCCGGAACAAAGCGATCCACCAGCTGCTGGGCCGTCTCCGCGCCCTCGGCGCGCCACAGGTCCAAGCGGCTGCTGAAATGATCCATTTCCTCGGGATATCGGTTTTGCAGCGCCTGCCAGGTCTGGTCCTCCCAGACGCCCAGCCGGATCTCCCGAAACGCCGGGTCAAGATGCAGCGGCAGCGCCTTGGGCAGCCAGATGGCCCGGGCGGTGATCTGGGTGCGGTACAGGTCGCTGGCATACACCGCGTCGATGGGAACGTCCCGGAAGCGTTCCCGCAGAGCGTCGATTTGCCGGTAGCCCCGGTCGTTGGTGATAAGCCCGTTGTGGTGGCCGTGGGCTATGCGGTAGATATTTCCCTCCGCCTCGGCGTGGCGGATCAAATACAGCCGGGTCATATCACCGTTACCCACTTTTTCAGCGCGGCCACGGCCTCCGCCGCCGCGGCGGCGGGATCGGCGGCGTATTGCAGCGTTTCATCGGCGAGCAGCGCCCCGTGGCCGAAGTCGTCAAAGGCGGCCAGGGCGTTCTCGCCGTCGCAGCCCGGCAGCAGCAGAAACGCGGTGGGGCAGCACCGGCGCACGTCGCGCACGTCCAGGCTGTACCCCGTGGCCACGGACAGCGCCGCGCCCCGGCGGGCCATCTGCTCCGCCAGGGACAGCCACAGCGCCCGGTCGCCGGCCATCAGGGTCTGCACCGCGCCGCCGGAGGGGTTGCCTGTGCGGACGGCGGCGATGGCCAGCCGGTCCTCCGGCACGGACAGACAGTCGCTGCCCGCATAGGGACACACCGTCACGGCATCTGCGCCGTAACTCAGCCACGGCGCGGGGTCGGCGGCATTGACATCCAGAATGACGTACAGCTCCTTGGCGTGGGCGGCGGTGATGAGGTTGGCCAGCACGTCCGCGCCCATCATGCCCTGGGACAGGTATGCGTCCGCCCGCAGCACCACGGCGGGCAGCAGCCCTGCCGCCGCGTCCAGCATGGTCGTGCCGTGGTAGCGCAGGGCCTCGGCCCGGGCCATGGGCACATCGCCGAACATATCGGTGAAGTTTTTCAGGATCTTCGGACTGAGCCGGGAGGGATCGGGGGAAAGCGTCAGCGCCAGCGGTGTTTTCCGGGCGCGGATATGTGCTTGCAGTTGGGCGAGAGACATGGTGCTCCTCCTTGGAAAAATTCATTACACAATATTATAACGCACGGCATCATGATTTGGCAAGAAACACCGCGTGTTTTTTTCGCGGCGCGGGGTAAGCTAGCATCGGACAGAAAAGGAGTGGATGATCATGAAAATACCCGCTTTTGTCGGTGGGCTGTGCGTCGGCATGGTGGCCGGCGCGATGATGGATATGGCGGCGCATCCCGGGCCGAAGGTCCGTAAGACCGCTGTGGGCAAGGCCATGCAGCGGCTGGGTAACGCGATGGACTCCGCCTGGGTGGGCGTCACATCCAAAATACACTGAGCGGTATCGCGGTGAAACGGCAGCTTCGGCTGCCGTTTTGCCGTGGGTGGGCGTGCTGCAAGGGCTGCTGCTGGTGGGTATCGTGGGGCTGAAGCTGACGGCATGACGCAAAAAAAGACCGCGTGAGCGGTCTTTTCAGACTGTCGAAAAAGCCACCGGCTTTTTTCGACAGCCTGAAATAATGTCGTTATTTTTGTGCCGCCTTGCGGCACGAAAATAGTCGCTTCGCGCCGTAAAGCAAGTACCCTTGGGGTGCTCCACGCACGCCTTGCAAGGCAAGGCTTTGCGCGACATTTGATCTGATTCGAGGCGGGCTTTGCCCCCTCGAGCTCCCCCTGCGTAAAGGAACCTCTGACCCCATAGAGAGGGTTTATCTTTATGTGGTGATACAGTCAGGGACGGGCCTTGGGCAAGCTCCAGCGGAACGCGGCGGCGCAGACCCGCAGCACCACCGTCAGGGCACAGCTTGTCAGCATGGCGATGCTCTGCCCGGAGGTCCACAGCAGCATACACACCGCCGCCCCGGCCAGGGAGGCGAGGGCGTAGATATGCTTGGTGAAGATGTAGGGGCGCTCCATACAGCACACATCCCGCAGCACGCCGCCGCCTACGCCGGTGACAACGCCCACGAACAGAACCAGGAACACGCGGCTGTCGTACCCGGCCTGCATGGCTACCGCCACGCCGTGGGCGGTGAAGATGCCCAAACCGATGGAGTCCGCCACCAGCAGCAGCGCCTCCTGCCAGCGGTGCTCACGCCCGGAGTGGGAGTGCTGCCACACGATGAACACCACCAGGGACACGGCGATGCCCACCAGCGCCTGTAACGGGTCGCGCAGCGCCGCCGGAGGCGTCAGCCCCAGCAGCACATCACGCAGGATGCCGCCGCCCACGGCGGTGGTCATGCCCATCATGGCCACGCCGAACAGGTCCATGCCCTTCCGTGAGCCCAGCACAGCGCCGGAGATGGCAAAGGCCACCACGCCGATCAATTCAAAATAAAGCTGAAAATGCACGCTATCGACCTCGCTCCCGTCCGCCGTGCGGACAAGCCAAATGATAGCAGGAAACGGCGGGTTTGTAAAGTCCCCTCCGGGGATGGGGCGCTTTGTGCAAAAATCCCCGAAAAACGCCTTGACACAGGGGACATTTTGGCATAACATAGATATGTTGAAATGAATACAGTCTATCCGGTAGGTAAGGCTACCGCGAGGGATATGGGCTGCTGCCGCGAAATGGTGGAGACACCATGAGATGGTTTGAGCAGGTACTATCGAAACCAAGGTGGTATCTAACGCAGCTTCACTGCCCCGCGATGCTAAAGCTCGTAACGGTAATCCAGCAGCCGCGCAGGCGGCGCTGTTCTATCATCCGCAGCGGGCATATAAGGTCGCTGCGGCGTTTATTTTGCGTGAAGGGAGGGAACAGGCGTGATCAACTATCAGGAGGATCTGGAGCGGTATCAGGAGGAGATAGAGAAGCTGGCAGCGGAAAAGCGCTATGCCGAGCTGCGCGACCTGTTCCTGCCCATGGAGCCCGCCGACATCGCCCTGCTGCTGGAGGAGGGTAAGCAGGAGCTGATGCCCCTGCTGTACCGTCTGCTGCCCAAGGAGACGGCGGCGGAGGTATTCGTGGAGCTGGAGCCGGAGAGCCAGGAGCTGCTCATCAACGGCTTTTCCAACACGGAGCTGACCGAGGTGCTGGACGAGCTGTATCTGGACGACGCGGTGGACATCGTGGAGGAGATGCCCGCCAGCGTGGTCATCCGCATTCTGGATAAGGCCACGCCGGAGATGCGGAAATCCATCAACGAAATTCTGAAATACCCGGAGGACAGCGCCGGTTCGATCATGAACATGGAGTTTCTGTCCCTGAAGAAGGATATGACCGTGGCGGACGCATTCAAGCGTATCCGCCGCATCGGCGGCGAGCTGGAGACCATCAACATCCTGTACGTCACCGACCCGACGCGGCATCTGCTGGGCGTGCTGTCTGTCCGCGATCTGCTGCTGGCGGACGAGGACGACCTGATCGAGGACATCATGGACCCCGACGTGGTGTGGGCCAAGACCACCGACGACCGGGAGGACGTGGCTCAGGCTCTGAGCAAGTACGACTTCCTGGCCCTGCCCATCGTGGATCTGGAAAAGCGGCTGGTGGGCATCGTCACCGTCGATGACGCTATGGACGTCATCGAGGAGGAGACCACGGAGGACTTTGAAAAGATGGCGGCTATGCTGCCCTCGGACAAGCCCTATCTCCGCACCGGCGTGCTGGCCACGTGGAAGGCGCGCCTGCCCTGGCTGATGGTGCTGATGCTGTCGGCCACGTTCACCGGCATGATCCTGAACCACTACGAGAACGCGCTGGCCGCCTGTTTGGTGCTCAACGCCTATATCCCCATGCTGTCCGGCACGGGCGGTAACTCCGGCACGCAGGCCAGCACGGCGGTGATCCGTGCCCTGAGTCTGGACGAGGTGGACTTCTCCGATGTGCTGAAGGTGCTGTGGAAGGAGCTGCGGGTGTCGCTGCTGTGCGGCGTGTGTTTGGCCGCGGCCAACTTCGCCAAAATGCTGCTGGTGGACCGTATGCTGCTGGGCAACGGCGCTGTCACGCCCATGGTGTGTTTGGTGGTGTGCCTGACCATCCTGTTCGTGGTGGTGTTCGCTAAGTGCGTGGGCTGCTCCCTGCCTATTTTGGCGGAAAAGGTGGGGCTTGACCCGGCGGTGATGGCCAGCCCGTTCATCTCTACCATCGTGGACGCAACCAGTCTGCTGATCTATTTCAGCTTCGCCTCCGCGCTGTTGGGAATATAAAAAATCGTGCATAGCCGCCCGCGCCGCGGGCAAGAATAAAGTCAGGCTTTTGGCCTGACTTTTATTTTTGCGGGAGGAAATACCATGAACAGAGCTTGTACCAACGACGGCTGCGCCTGCACCCCCAACGCTTCCATCAAATGCAGCGTTACCAACTGCGCCCATCACTGCCAGGACGTGGACAACTGCGGCCTGACCTCCATCCAGGTGGGCACGCACGAGAGCCGCCCCACCATGGAGCAGTGTACCGACTGCCAGAGCTATCAGAAGCGCCAGTGAACCCGTGCGCCCTCGGGCGCACTACATAGGGGAGGTGACACCGTGAAGCGAAAGAGCCGATACGCCGTGTCCGGCGTGCTGGCCGGCGTGGTCAACGGCCTGTTCGGCGGTGGCGGCGGCATGGTATTAGTGCCGCTGCTGCGCCGCTGGTGCGGTTTGGAGGAGCGCAAAGCCTTCGCCACCTGCGTGGCGGTGATACTGCCGCTGTGCGTGGTGTCGGCGGCGGTGTACGTGCTGCGCCGGGGCGTGGATGCGGCTCTGGCCGCGCCGTATCTGCTGGGCGGCCTGGCGGGCGGTTTTCTCGGCGGGCGGCTGTTCCCCAAGGTCAGCGCCGGGTGGCTGCGGTATCTGTTCGCCGCGTTTTTGGTCTACGGCGGCGTGCGGTATCTGCTGTGACGGGCTGGGTCATCCCGCTGCTGGTGGGCTGCGGTACGGGCATCCTGTCCAGCTGGGGCGTGGGCGGCGGCACGCTGCTGCTGCTCATTATGACGCTGGTGCTGGGCGTTCCGGCGGCGGACGCCATGGCGGTGAACCTGCTGTACTTTTTGCCCACGGCGGGGATGGGGCTGCTCCAGCACAAGAAAAACGGGCTTTTGGAGCGTGATGTGCTCCGCACGGCAGCGCCCTGGGGCGCGGCGGCAGCTGCGGCGGCGGCGCTGGCTGCTACGGCGGTGGATGTGGAGCTGCTCCGCCGGCCCTTCGGCGTCTATCTGCTGCTGGCCGCTGTCGGGACGGTGAGGAAGAAGTAGGGGAGGGGCGTGTGACTCTGTCCGCCCGGAACACGATGCAAAAGCGGCGGGGCGATGCATCCCAAGGGTACTTGTTCCGCTTCGCTCCACTGCGTGGGCATCGCCCCCTGCGCTTCGTTTTGGCATCGCCCCCTGCGGAATGTCTGTCGGGGTGCGTGCGGTGAAACGGACGAGGGAGCGGCGCTGCGCGCCGCTCCCTGCTTTCGCTTTTATGCCCGGCCTCTTTTCATGCGAAGCTGCAGCCTGTCGGCGATCATGGCGATGAACTCCGAGTTGGTGGGCTTGCCCTTGGCGGAGTTTACCGTGTAGCCGAAGTACTTTTGCAGCGTCTCCAGGTCGCCCCTGTCCCAGGCCACCTCGATGGCGTGGCGGATGGCACGCTCCACCCGACTGGGCGTGGTACAGAACCGCTTGGCCACCTCGGGATACAGCACTTTCGTCACCGCGTTGATCACGTCCATATCCTGCACGGTGATCATGATGGCCTCCCGCAGGTACTGATAGCCCTTGATGTGGGCGGGCACGCCGATCTCGTGGATGATGGCCGTCACCTGTCCCTCCAGCTGGGGCAGGGCGGGCGCGGACGCTTCCTCCGGGCGCATGGCACGGCGGATGTGCTCCATCAGCGAGTCGGTATTCACCGGCTTGGGCAGGAACATATACACGCCCAACCGCTCCGCCTCGTGCTGGAACGACTCCGTACAGAACGCGGACAGCATGATGCAGCAGGGCTTTTTCGGCTGCTCCTGCACCGCCCGCAGCACCGCCATGCCGTCCAGCACCGGCAGCATACCGTCCAGCACCAGGACCTGGGGCTTCATCTCCCGCACCATTTGCAGCGTGTGCTGGCCGTCCTCGGCCTCCCCCACGATGCGGAAGTCGCCGCTTTCCTCCATCTTCTCCCGAAGCGCCATGCGGTACTCTGCGCTGGCATCCGCCAGCAGAACTGTGATCTTCTCCATAATGATCTCCCCCTGCATAATATTCGGCCCGTCCGTCCCCTAGCAATTCCATGAAACTGCATAAATCGGTGGACCATCATAAAAACTAGCACATTCGGACATCGTTTTCAAGGTAAAATTGTCGAAAATGCCCAGTGTTTTGAATAACTTTTCGACAAAAATGGGGAAAACTGGAAAAAACAAGGGGACAGACCGCTAAGAAGTGGGTAGTCTGTCCCGTTGTTGCGTTATGAATTTGTGCAGAATGACAGTTTGGCGTTTACGGGCGCTTAACGTCCGTACAGTAAAAAGATGAGCCAGTTCAGAAACCGGGCGGGCAGGATCTTGGCCAGGAAGGTGAAGAATTTGTAGTCAAAACGGATGGCGTACAGCGGGTGGCGGCTGCCCGCCCGCAGGGCCACCCTGGCGATGTACGCGCCGGCCCTGGCGGGGTTCATGCCCGTCTCCTCATCGTGCTCCATCCGGGCCACGGAGCGGCTGATGCGCCCGTGATAGATGTCGTCGCCCTCGCCGATCTTCCGCCGCGCCGCGGTGAAGCCGGTGTGGATGTCGCCGGGCATGACGGCGCACACCGTCACGCCGAAGGGGCGCAGCTCGTTGGCCAGGGCCATGGTGTAGGCGTTCACCGCCGCCTTGGTGGCGGAGTAATACGTTTGGAAGGGGATGGGCACGGGTGCGGCCACGGAGCTCAGGTTCACGATGCGCCCGCGGCCAGCCTGCCGCATCAGCGGCACGACGGCGCGGTTCAGGTTCACCATGCCGAAGAAATTCACGTCGAACAGCGCCTTGGCGTCTTCTGTATCGGTGAACTCCACCGCGCCGGAGATGCCGAAGCCCGCGTTGTTCACCAGGATGTCGATGCGGCCCTCACGGGCCATGATCTCCGCCACGGCGGCGCGGACGGTATCCTCCCGCGTCACATCGGCGGCGATGTGGTGCAGGCCCTCCACGCCCTCGGCCCGGCGGGACAGCTCGTACACCGTGCAGCCCGCGTCCTTCAGGGCCAGCGCTGTGGCCCGCCCGATGCCGGACGTGCCGCCGGTGACGACGGCGACCTTCTGCTCACTCATGGGCCATCACCTCGCCGATAATGTCCATGGCTTCGTCCAACAGCGCTTCCGTGTGGGTGGCCATGTAGCTGGTACGCAGCAGCGCCTCGCCCTCCGGCGTGGCTGGCGGCAGCGTGGGGTTCACGTACACGCCCCGGTCGTAGATCTCCGCCGCCGCCCGCAGCGTGCGGTATGTCTCATAGGTGTAGATGGGGATGATGGGCGTGGGCGCTTCCAGCGCCGAGGGACGGATGGTCAGGCCGCGCTTTGTCAGACCCTGGCGTGCGTAGACGCTCAGCTGCCGCAGCCGCTCCGGCAGCTCCGGGTGCTGCTCCAGTACCCGCAGCGCCGCCAGCGCCGTGGCGCAGTTGGCTGGGGGGATGGACGCGGAGAAAATGAAGGGCCGGGAGGCGTGGCGCACGAAGTCCGCCACCTCCGCCGACGCGGCCATATAGCCGCCCAGGGACGCCAGCGACTTGGAGAACGTGCCCATATACACGTCTACCTTGTCCTCCAGCCCGAAATAGCTGGCTGTGCCCCGTCCGCCGTCGCCCAGCACGCCCAGACCGTGGGCATCGTCCACCATGACCCGCGCACCGTACTGTTCCGCCAGCGCACAGATCTCCGGCAGCCTGGCGATGTCGCCGCCCATGGAGAACACGCCGTCGGTGACGATGAGTGCGCCGGCGGTCTCCGGCACTTTTTGCAGGCATTTTTCCAGCTCCGCCATGTCGCTGTGGCGGTAGCGCAGCATCTTGCCGTAGGACAGCTGGCAGCCGGCGTAGATGCTGGCGTGGTTTTCCCGGTCGCAGATCACGTAGTCGCGGCGGCCCACCAGCGCGGAGATGATGCCCACGTTGGACTGGAAGCCCGTGCCGAACGTGACCACGCCGGGCTTACGCAGGAACTTGGCCAGCGCGTCCTCCAGTTCCAGGTGCATCTCCAGCGTGCCGTTGAGGAAGCGCGACCCGGAGCAGCCCGTGCCGTACTTCTCCAGCGCCTTGATGCCGGCCTCCACCACCGCCGGGTCGGTGGTCAGCCCCAGGTAGTTGTTTGACCCCAGCATGATGCGGCGCTTGCCCTCCATGATGACCTCCACGTCCTGCCGGGACTCCAGCGCGTGGAAGTAGGGGTACACGCCCTTTTCCTTCAGCTCCGTGGCCAGGGAGGGCGCATAGCATTTCTCGAAAATGTCCATAAAAGACCTCTCCATCTGATATAATACATTAGATACTCTTGTATTTTTTAGATGAAAATATTATATAGATGGGGAAGCGGCTTGTCAACGGGAAAACGTCACCGGCCCAGGTGGTCGATGAGCTGCACGATGCCCCGGCTCAGTGCCGCCGCGCCGCACAGGGTGCAGATGAATGTGATGGCCTCCATAGTCAAGTCCTCCTTCGCGGTTTTTCTGTATTGTACCGCGGGTATAGTCCCAAAAAACGGACAGTGAAACGTTGCACCGGGAGAAATTGCGTGGTATACTATGGGCAAAACTTGCGAAACGCGAGGTGGAGAGATGGGAAAGAAAATGATCCCCCTGCTGCTGGCGGCGTGTCTGATGCTGACGGCCTGCGGCACGAAAAAGGCGGAGACGCCGGAATTTGACTTTCAGGCGGAGACGGCGTCCCTGTCGGAGCTGATGGCCGAGGCCAACGAGGCGCGGCGGGAGGCCGTGGATGCGCCAGTCAACGAGGCGGCTATCCGGCCCTATGTTGTGGAGGACGGAGAGACGGCTGGGCTGCTGACGGCGGCGGAGATCGAGGAACTGAAGCGCTATCCGCAGCAGACGGAGGAATATCTGGAATACGCCGCCCGCACCGTGACGGCGGAGGAGGCCGGGGCGGACATCGACCTGCTGTTCCGTGCGCTTCGCGCCGCATACGGCGCGTATGGCTGCTTCGACCGGGCGCAGTTTGATGCGGCGGAGCAGGCGGCGCTGGACTGGGCAAACGGCCAAAAGGGTGACATCGGCCACAAGTCTATGGCCAAAAAGCTGGGGGAGGTGCTGGCCTTTGTCGCGGAGAAGGACAGCGGCTTCCGAGTGCAGTACGCCACGGAGTGGAAGAACCTTATCGCCGCGGAGGATCTCAGCTGCCAGTATCACGCGGCGGAGGGCTATCAGTTCCAGCGGGATGAACAGGGGTATTTCATGTCCGATGGAACGGACAAGTGGTATTGGACATCCTTCGGGGATGAGGGCATCGCCATGCGGCCCACGCTGCTGGAGGATGGCCGCATCGTGTACCGCCCTGCCTGGGTGTGCCCTGATGGGGCTGCTGCCGCAAGCACGGTGACGCTGGAGAAAAACGGAGAGAGCCGGACGTTCGACCTTGTGTGGACGGGCGTAAAGCTGCCCCGGGAGACGTTCTTGGACGCGGTGCTGTTCGCCCAGGGCGGCGGTGTGGCCTACACGGCGCTGCACGATGCAAACGACCTGCGGCAGGAGGATGCGCAGCAAGCGTATGATTGGGGCGCGGCGGCCCGTCAGGGCCGTGCGGCCATTCTAGACCTGCGGGGCTTGCAGTACGGCGGTGACAGCGCGATCATCGGCTGGATGCAGGGCTTTTTGCAGACGGAGGACTGGGTACAGCCGAGGGCACTGTTCGCCCGGCGGATCAGCGATTTGGGCTGGCAGGACGAGATGTCACCGGCGGGAACGGTGGACGTGGGGTGCTCCGAGGGCCGGTGGTATGAGAATACCGCGATGCTGGTGGTGCTGGTGGACGACCGCACCGGCTGCCTGGGGGAGCAGGCGGTCAATATGCTGCGCCAGGTGGAAAATGTGGTGCTGGTGGGAACGAACACAGCAGGAGAGATGCTCTGCCCCAGCAATATACAGATATATCTGCCGGGCAGCGGCGTGTGCGTGGCCTTCGGCGACCACCTGACGCTGGAGGCGGATGGCAGCAGCATCGAGTACAGGGGCTATGAGCCGGACGTTTGGTGCGACAGCCGGGACGGCGTGAGCAAGGCGCTGGCCATGCTGACGGTGGCTGGAACGATCGGAGAGGAGGATGCTGCGGCGCTGCTGGAGGCCATAGAGGCGGCACAGAACGCCAATGTGCACCTGTCCATCGACTTCTACGGCGGCGAGTGCCGGGAAGGCGAGGGGCTGGGCGCGAACCCTGATGATACGTATACGGGAACGGTGCTGGTAAACGGCGAGAAGGTCACGGATTTCAGCGCGGAAAGCGGCGACACGGAGGTCTGCGCCGTGTCGGTGAAGAACGGGCAGCTCATCTTCAAGACCGGGAAGGCCGGCGTTACGTATATCCTTGTTACATGGCAGGGCCATACGGCGCGGTTTGAGTGGTGTACGGAGTGAGGCGGTTTTCTTTATTGCCGACCGCGGGGGACTTTCTTTCCTCAAAAAGGGGTGTTCCGCGCCCCGGCGCGGGTCACTTTTGGCCACAGCCCCAAAAGTGACCAAAAGGGCTGCTTGAAACCAAAGGTTTCAAGACTTCCTGCGCGCTATGCTGCGTGCGTGTCGTTGGTTTGTACCGCACGGTCACGGGGATTTGAGCTTATCGTGCGGACAAAAGGATCGTCTCTGCGTCTGCGCCGCTGCCGCTGATCTCTGCCACGGTAGGGGCTGGTGCGCCTATGTTTTGGTTGTAGGGGCGGGGCTTTGCCCCGCCCGTCTTCTTTTTTTGCTTGACAAATACGCACTTGCGTCCTATAATAAACAATAGATTAGAACTAAGCTGACGTTTAGGAGGCGGGCCGGATGACACAGCGTGAGCGACAGATACTGGAGTGGATACGGGAGAACCCGCTGATCTCCCAGCAGGAGCTGGCGGAGAAGGCGGGCATCACCCGTTCCAGCGCCGCCGTGCATATCTCCAACCTGATGAAGAAGGGCTACATCGCCGGGCGGGGCTACCTGCTCCGGGAGGAGAAGTACATCGTGGTGGTGGGCGGCGTGAACATGGACATCGGCGCGGTCAGCGCCGACCGGCTGGTGGCGCGGGATTCCAATCCGGGCCGCGTGACCATGTCCCTGGGCGGCGTGGGCCGCAACATCGCCCACAATCTGTGCCTGCTGGGTGAACAAACCGCTATGGTCACGGTGCTGGGACAGGACGCCTTTGCCCAGTCCGTGCAGGAGAACGCGGCGGACATCGGGCTGGATCTGCACCACAGCGCCACCATCCCCGGCGGGCGCACCGGCACGTATCTGTTCATTGACGACCGCGATGGCGACATGGCGCTGGCCGTCAACGATATGTCCATCTACGACCACATGACGCCGGAGTTCCTGCGCCAGCGGCTGGATTTCATCAACCACGCCGGGCTGGTGGTGGTGGAGACGAATCTGCCGGAATCATCGCTGCACTGGCTATGTGAGCACTGCACCGCGCCTATGCTGGCCGACCCGGTGTCCACCATCAAAGCGCCGAAGCTGAAGCCGGTGCTGGGCCGCCTGACGGCTCTGAAGCCCAACCGTATGGAGGCGGAGCTGCTCAGCGGCGTGCCCATCCGCTGCGACGCGGACGCGGCGCTGGCGGCGCAGAAGCTGCTGGAGACGGGCTTGCGGCAGGTTTACATTTCCCTGGGCGCGGACGGCCTGTACGCCGCCGACCGGGAGGGGCACACCGCCCGTGTGGCCTGTCCCAAGGTACAGGTGGCCAACGCCACCGGCGGCGGCGACGCTATGGCGGCGGCGCTGGCGGCGGGCATCGCACGGGGTTGGCCGCTGGAGGAATGTGCCCGTTTGGCTGCCGGCGCGGGCGCGCTGGCCTGCACCGCCGAGACCACCATCCACCCCGGCATGAGCTGGGAGAATATAGAATACATACTCAACAAGGAGGAACAGTGATATGAACCGCTATTTGGACGTTGCCCCTGAGGTACAGGAGGCTATCAAGGCCGGTAAGCCTGTGGTGGCGCTGGAGAGCACCATCATCAGCCATGGTATGCCCTATCCGCAGAACGTGGAGACGGCGCTGCACGTGGAGAAGATCATCCGCGAGCATGGCGCTGTGCCCGCCACCATCGCCATCATCGGCGGGCGGCTGAAGGCCGGATTGACGGCGGAGGAGATCGACTATTTGGGCAAGACCGGCGCGGGCGTCACCAAGGCCAGCCGCCGCGACCTGCCCATCCTGGTGGCGGAGAAGCGGGACGGCGCCACCACCGTGACCACCACCATGATGATCGCCGCCATGGCGGGCATCGAGGTATTCGCCACCGGCGGCATCGGCGGCGTACACCGCGGCGCGGAGACCACCATGGACATCTCCGCCGACCTGGAGGAGCTGGCCCAAACCCCGGTGATGGTGGTGTGCGCCGGTGCGAAGTCCATTTTGGACCTGGGCCTGACGCTGGAGTATCTGGAGACCCACGGCGTGCCCGTCATCGGCTATCAGACCGAGGAGTTGCCCGCGTTCTACACCCGCAAGTCCGGCTTCGGCGTGGACTACCGGCTGGACACCCCTGCCCAGCTGGCCGAGGCGTTCCACGTCAAGCGCGAGCTGGGGCTGCGGGGCGGTATGCTGGTCACGAACCCCATCCCTGAGGAGTATTCCATGGACGCGGACGTGATCAACAAGGCCATCGATGAGGCGGTGGAGGAGGCCAAGGAGCAGGGCATCCACGGCAAGGCCACCACGCCGTTCCTGCTGGCGAAGATCAAGGACATCACCGGCGGCGACAGCCTGGCTGCCAACATCCAGCTGGTCTACAATAACGCCAAGCTGGCGGCGGACACCGCCTGCGAGCTGGCCAAGCTGCGGAAGGCCGACTGACGGTGGCGGCGCTGCTGTCTGACCCCGCCGGGCTGCTGGCCGTCTATTTGGCCGCCATCAACCTGGCCACGTTCGCCGTCTACGGCGCGGACAAGCGCCGCGCCCGGAGGGGAAAGTGGCGCGTGCCGGAGAAGACACTGTTCCTGCTGCCCCTGCTGGGCGGCAGTGTCGGCGCGCTGCTGGGTATGCGGATGTTTCACCACAAGACGAAGCACTGGTATTTCGTGTGGGGCATCCCCGCCATACTGCTGGCGCAGCTCGCACTGGCGGTGTGGCTGCTGACAAAGTAAGGAGGACACCATGGAGATACGGAAGGCGACAGAGGCCGACATCCCCGCCGTGACGGCTATCTATGACGCGCTGCTGGACCGGGAGGAGCAGGGCTTGCTCACCACCGGCTGGACGCGGGGCGTGTACCCCACGGAGCAGACGGCGCGGGATTCCCTGGCGGCGGGTACGCTGTATGTGCTGGAGGACGGCGGGCGGGTGACTGCCGCCGCCAAGATAGACCAGTCGCAGATGGCGCAGTATACCCAATGTCATTGGCAGCACGACGCGCCGCCGGAGCAGGTGCTGGTGCTCCACACGCTGGTGGTCGATCCGGCGGTGAAGGGAAAGGGGTACGGCACGGCCTTCGTGGCGTTTTACGAGAGACTGGCCCGCGACACGGGCCGCCTGTACCTGCGTATCGACACCAACGCCCGCAACACTCCGGCCCGCGCCCTGTATCGCAAGCTGGGCTATACCGAGGCGGGCATCGTGGCCGGTACGTTCAACGGCATCCCCGGCGTGCAGCTGGTCTGCTTGGAAAAGAAAGTATAACTGTTGCAAAAACAACTTTTATTTCCCGCGAAACGGCGTATACTACACCCAAAGAAATAGACAAAGGAGTTGGTAGTATGGCGATCATCCATGCCAATGAGACGAGCTTCAAGGAGCACGTGCTGGACGCGAAGGGCACAGTGCTGGTGGACTTTTGGGCCAGCTGGTGCGGCCCGTGCCGTATGCTTGCCCCGGTGCTGGAGGAGGTGGCCGCCGCCCATCCCGACGTGCCGGTGGTCAAGGTAGACGTGGACGAGAACATGGCCCTGGCAGCGGCGTTCCAGATCGAGAGCATCCCCACGCTGCTGGTGTTCCGCGATGGGCAGCCGGTGCACAAAAGCGTCGGCTTTATCTCCCGGGCGGAGATCGAACAACTGATAAACTGAAGGAAAGCCCCGGCCACTGGCCGGGGCTTTCCTTCACAGGCTGTCGAAAAAGCCTCCGGCTTTTTCGACAGCCTGAAAATAATGTCGTTATTTTTGTGCCGCCTTGCGGCACGAAAATAGTCGCTTCGCTCCACGCACGCCTTGCAAGGCAAGGCTTTGCGCGACATTTGATCTGATTCGAGGCGGGCTTTGCCCCCTCGAGCTCCCCCTGCGTAAAGGAACTGCTTGCCGCATAAAGAGGGTTTATCGACAAGCTACGAAGGAAAGCCCCGGCCAGTGGCCGGGGCTTTCCTTCGTAGAGGGGTAGTATGGAAAAGAAATGGTGTCGGCGTCAGGCCTGCACACGGTTCTCCCGTGTCCAGGTGGTCATGTCCAGCCGGGGATAGCGCTTACGCAGCTCCGGCATCTCGCCCCGCAGGTCGCCCAAAGCGGCGATGCGGTTGATGACCGCCAGGTCGGCGGCGGGCATGGTGTGGGCGCAGTCGCTGCCGCAGGACGCGCAGTGGTAGGTGCGGGACTCCTCGTTGAAAACGACGGTGCTGCTGCCGCAGACGGCGCAGCGGTTCATCTTGGAAATCAAAGCCATAAGTATTTACCTCCATATCGTTGTTTTGTTTGGTTGTCCTTATCATAGCACAGAAATGGCAAGTTGTAAAACGCATAATTGTACTTGCAAGTATGAGGAAAAGTATGATATGATAAGGAAGCAAATTGAGTGCAGAGGAGGCGGCGTTCTATGAGCGTGTCCAAGTATCAGATGTTCGTTAAGACGGTGGAGTGCGGCAGCTTTTCCAAGGCGGCGGAGGCACTGAACTTCACCCAGTCCGGCGTGAGCCACGCGGTGCAGTCGCTGGAGGACGAGCTGGGCGTGACGCTGTTGAGCCGCAACCGGGGCGGCGTGGTGCTGACGGCGGACGGACGCGCCCTGCTGCCCAAGATCGAGCGGCTGTGCGCCGCCCACCGGGCGCTGATGCAGTCGGCGGCGGACCTGAAGGGCATGGACGCGGGCCTTGTGAAGGTGGCCACGTTCTCCAGCGTGTCCGCCCAGTGGCTGCCGTCTATTCTCAAGAGCTTCGGTGAGCTGTATCCCTATATTGAGTTCGAGGTGGTCACCGGCGATTTTTACGGGCAGAGCGAGGAGTGGATCTTGCAGGGCAAGGTGGACTGCGGCTTTTTGCGGCTGCCGTCGGCCAAGCGGCTGCAAACGTACCCGCTGTACCGGGACGAGCTGGTGGTGGTGACGCCCTGCGGCCATCCGCTGTCCGGGAACGACACGTTTCCCCTGCAGGCGTTGGCCTCTGAGCCGTTTATCCGGCTGGAGGAGGGCGACGACTACGAGATCACGGCGGCGCTGGACAGGATGGACGTGCGGCCCAACGTCCGCTACACCGCTCGGGAGGATCGCACCATGCTGGCCATGGTGTCCAAGGGCCTGGGCATCAGCCTGCTGCCGGAGCTGATGGTGCGCCACAGTCCGTACCCGGTGGCGGTGTGCCACGCGCCGGAGCGGTTCTACCGCAACATCGGCATCGGCGTGAAGGACAAGGGGGCGCTGTCCGCGTCCACGCGGCGGTTTGTGGACTACGTCCGTCGCTGGGTGGCGGAGAATGGGGAAAAATGACAGTTTCCGCCGTCTGCCCCCTTGACAACGGCGGGCGCACCGGCTATAATGCTTGGCAGTGGGCCGGTGGCCCGACAAGTAAATACTGGTCCGAGGATGCTGTGTGGCTGTCGCCGCAACGACCGAATGTGGTCAGGCGGCAGTTTTGAAAGGAACGGGGAACGAAACCCCACGCGAACGGCACTGTGGGCGCAAGGATGCACCGAAGCAGCGAGAGCTGTGTGACGAAAGTCAGCCATTGGGACGCGAGTCCTGAGAAGGTAGGCGGCAGACGGGGAGCGGAAGCTCCGCGGCGCGAGGCAGGAGACTTACATGGAGGAGGGCCGACAACAGCGGGCGCTCTCTCCGTGTGTGATATGGACAAGGCAGGAGTACGCGCTGATGTTTCCGATGGTGGAAATATCGGTGCTTTTTTCTTGCCGCACTCGCTGGTTTTCCGTTTTGGCGGATGACCGGCGTTTTTTTCGTGTTGCGCGGGGAACGCGCAGCACCCTTATATCAGTCAAGCCATGACGGTCTGGACGGAGACCGTCAGCTTTCCATAAGGGTGGGAGAGGCCAAGCCGGCCTCTCCCACCTCCTCTTCACGGCAGCAAGGCCGAAAGGCGTTCACATATACAGAGAAAATCACAAGGAGGAACAAGAAGATGAAGAAACGGATCGTTTCGCTGTTCATGGCGCTGGTGATGGCGTTGAGCCTGATGCCTGTCGGTGCCGGCGCAGCGACTATTCAGGATTATTTCGAGAACCTGCCGATCACGGCGGAGACTGAGCCGGGGGCTCCCAACAGTACAAAAAAGTGGACAGTCACCACGCTGGACGGTGAGCAGGTCCTCATGTCCGGCAATAAAAAGAAAGACAACACCTCCAGCACCCTGCAGCTCACCTTTACGAGCGATACACACGTGACGTTCGAGTATAAGGTGTCCTCTGAGAAAAACTACGATAAATGCACCATCACGCTGGGGAGCAAGACCCTCGTTAATGAAGAAAGCGGCAATCAAGACTGGAAGACACTTGAAACGGACGTCAAGTCCAACGATGTGCTGGAAGTCGTCTATAAAAAGGATTCCAGCGGCGATAAAAACGACGACTGCGTCTACCTCCGCAATTTCTCCTGCGGCGAGGGTGTGGACATCACCTTTTGGAACGATACAGACCACTACATCCAAAGCATCTTCGGCGGCAGCGGGACGCTGAAGGCCTGTACCTTCACCGATGAGAGCCGGCTCTTTGCGGGCTGGGCCACCGAGGAGAACAAAGCGACCATGACCTATGCCGATGGCGCTAAGATCACGAACGTGACCGAACCCATGAGCCTTTACGCCGTGTGGGCGGATGCCTGCGTGGTCACGCTCAAGAACGAGGGCGAGGCCGATGAAACCGTCAAGGTCGTAAAGGGTGCGGCTATGGGCGCCAAGATGCCCGCGAACCCCGCCAAAACCGGGTATACCTTCGGCGGCTGGTTTAGCGGTGAAGCTCAACTGACAGCGGAGACGGTCATTTCCAATAACGTCACCTATACCGCGAAATGGACGCCGATCACGTATACGATCGTCTTCGCCAAAGGGTACGATGATGTCGCCGGCGATAACATAAAAAGCATTACCGCGACCTACGGTGTTGAGGTGACGCTGCCTGCGTGCACCTATACCCGCCCGGGATATAAGTTCAACGGCTGGGGGACATACATGTCCGCCACGAGCGGAACAGCCGCGGGCGCAACCGTAAAAAACCTGAAAAACACACAGGACGCAACATATACTTACTACCCTGCGTGGCAGGGGAATGCGGTGTCCGTCACCTTTGACCCCAACTATAAAGATGCAGAGAAGATCAACCGCACCTGCGCGGTGGGAAACTATTATACGTATATCCGAAACGATGACGGCAGCACCACCCTCCGTTCGGTTGCCAACCCCACCCGCGAGGAGTATATCTTCCTCGGTTGGTATGACGCGGCCACGGACGGCAGCAAGGTAACTGCGTCCTACAAATTCACCGCCCAGGATGCGGAGAATGGCAAGACTCTGTACGCGCATTGGGTCGAGGCTGTGACCGTCACCTTTGACGCCAACGGCGGAAGCTGCTCCACCACGAGTAAAACAATCAAAAAGGGAGACACGCTTGGATCTTCCCTCCCCAGCTCGTATTCTGTGACAAGAAGCGGCCATAAGTTCGAGGGCTGGTACACCGCGAAGGAGGGCGGCAAAAAGGTTGATGCGTATAGCACGAAGTTTGACACGAACACGACCGTCTACGCACGGTGGACGGCTTATAAAACAACCGTCAGCTTCAACGCCAACGGCGGCACGGGCTCGATGGAACAACAGGTGATCTCCTGCGGCAGCAATACGCCGCTGAACGCCTGCACGTTCACCCGTGATGGCTATATCTTCAAGGGCTGGGGGATTTATGGCAGCAGCACGACCGTGAAGTATGCCGACAAGGCGGCGTATACCGAAACCACGTCCTCCGATACGACAAGGACGCTCTACGCCATTTGGGAGCCGACTGCCGAACAAAAAGCCGCAAATGAAGTGCTTGACAAGGCTGAAAAAGCCATCAGCAACGGCAATTATACCCCCAAGTACGGCACAGATACCAACGCGCTGACGATGATCAACGCCAAGCTGACCGCCGCGGGGATCACGGACATAACCGTGACCATGAAGAAGGCGGCGTACAACAGCTCTAACTACGTCGGTATCGCCGCCGATGGCACGATCCAGTACAAGTGGAACGAAAACGGCACAACACCTTCCGCAAACGGATATTTGAGCCCCACCGTCGTGCTGACTTACAGCAAGGACGGGAAGGCCTATACTAAAGAAAGTACGGTTCGTTTCAACATTCCGTTGGATGAAGCAAAAGCACTTGCCAAGCTGAACGAGACGGCGGCGCGTGTTGTCGTCCCCACGACCGTGGAGAAGGCAAGCGACCTGACAGCGCTGGACAGGTATGTCCTCAAGGCGGGTGTGGAGGCCGATGGTGTTGACTATAGCGAGGATGATAACTTTGAGACATGGGCAACCGCCACATGGAGCTGTGACAAGTCTGCCATCATCAGAATAAACGCACCCACTTCTTACTCCAATTATTATGCCCCTTACAAAGCCGGCGTAACGCTCCCCGGAGAGGATACCGTTGTCACCCTGACGATGACGCTGACCTATAACAAGAACAACACCGCCACTCACAGCGACCTGAGCGTGACGAAGACCTACTCCGTCACCGTCAAGGCGGGGGAGGACGCCCGCAGGGAGCTGTATCAGGCAGCCTTGGACGAGGTGGTGACAAAGGTCGGCCTGACGAACCCGCGCACCGGCGAAGCCAAAGAGCGGATCGACAGCAGCGCCGTCACAAGCGACATTCAGTTCCCCACCACACGGGACATCCGGGCCAATACGTCTATGACGGGCTTTGACGGCAAGTATACGCCCATCGTGATCACCTCTGACAACGAGAGCGTCATCGGGCCTGTGGACGGCAAGACCATAGCCAATGCCGCCCGGATGCTGGTTTACCGCCCGCTGCCCGGTGAGGCGGACAAGACCGTTACCGTGACCATGAGCATCCTCGACCGTCCCGATGGCGCGGGTACGGACTATGAGAACATGGCCGTGCTGGCGAGTAAGCGGTTCACCCTGACCGTCAAGGCCATGACGCGGGATGAGATCGACACCGCCGCCGCGTTTATGAAGAAGGTCTGCACCGAGGAGGTCTATTGGGACTGCATCAGGAACGGCAACACCGACAAGAATAATATCACCGGCGACCTCAAGTGGTTCAAGGAGATCCTGCCCGCAGAAAATGAGAAGGGATATACCTTCATCACCAATGTGGATGACTGGAATCAGTGCGGCGTGCTGGCGGAGGATATTCCCGGCTGGTACGACAGCCAGCAGTACCGCGCCTTCCGCTCCAGCCAGCCCGACATCGTGAGACACGAAAACCTGCTGGTGACGACACCGCAGTACAACACCGATGTGACCATCGACAGTGTGTTGAGCTACACCGAGTACGCGAAGTACTGGGAGAAGTTCGGCCTGAGCGGTACGGGAGAAACTGCCGAGAAGTACAAGCAGTTCGAGCAGTTCTATAAGCAGCCCGTCTCCGTGACCGTGACGGTTCCCGGCACTACCGGGAAGGATGATCCGAACGCCGACAAGGCTGTCTCCGCCGAGGTGAGCATCATCGGCTATGGCGATGCGTTCCTGTCCACTGCGGCGGCCTATACCTACACCGCCGCGAAGGCAGGCGTGAACGTTACCGCTTGGGACGCTGTGAAGGCCTGCCTTGAAGCGAACGGCTACACCTACGAGGGTTCGGGCAGCTATGTCAGCGCTATTACTGACAAGAACAATGTGACACTGGGCGAGAAGGAGCACGGCGAGATGTCCGGCTGGATGTTCCGCGTTATCCGCGATGGCAAGACCATCGTCCCCAGCGCCGTCATGGCGAACTACTCTCTGAACTCGGGCGATAAGGTCGAGGTATACTATGAGGCTGACGGCGTGAAGCCCATTGACCCGACCCGTTCGGCGGACGAGGTGATGAGCCTTATCGCCGCCATCGGTACGGTGGGCCTGGAGAGTGAGGAGGCCATCATGGCCGCCCGCACAGCCTATGATAACCTGGCGGTGTCGGAAAAGGCGTTCGTTGAGAATTACGACGTTCTTGCCGCCGCCGAGACGCGCTTTGCCGCCCTGACCATCGACGACATCGGCACGGTGGATCTGACCAAGGGCGCACGCATCGCCCGCGCACGCCTGACCTATAACAAGCTGACCGCCGCGCAGAAGAGCGATGTCACGAACTACGCGGTGCTCACCGCCGCCGAGACGGCGTATGCCGAGCTGACGGCGGCGCAGAGAGCGAACATTCCCACCATTTATAAGAGCACCGGGGATTATATCCTCAGCCTGGGCGCACCTGTGGCCAATGGCGGCGAGTGGATGGCGCTGGGCCTGGCCCGCAGCGGCAGAACCGTGCCGGAGAGCTACTACGACAGTGTGGTCGAGTATGTCAAGGCCAGCATCGACAGCAGCAACGGTCGCCTGAGCAAGAAAAATTCCAACACCAACTCCCTTGCTATTCTCACGCTGACCGCACTCGGCAAGGACGTGACCGATGTGGGCGGGTATGACCTGCTCAAGGGGTTGGACAGCATGGGGTACATCCGGCGCGGCGGCATCAACTGCACCGTCTTCGCCCTCCTTGCGCTGGATAGCCACAGCTACGATGTCGGCGGCGATGTGACCCGCGACAAGCTGGTGGCGGCGATTTTGGACGCACAGGTCACGGGCGGCGGCTGGACGTACTACGGCGATGAGGCCGACCCCGACATGACCGCCATGGCCATTCAGGCCCTCGCCCCGTATTACAAGACCGATGGCGCGGTGAAGACCGCTGTGGACAAGGCGCTGAACGTGCTGTCCGAGATGCAGAATGAGAGCGGCAGCTTCACCACCACGTATACCTACGCCGGAGAGACCTACATCAACACCAGCTCCGAGTCCTGCGCCCAGGTCGTGACGGCACTGACTGCCCTGGGCATCGACCCCACCGCTGACAGCCGATTTGTCAAGAACGGTATCTCCGTGATGGACGCGCTGTGCGGCTTTGCGCTGGAGGGCGGCGGCTTCAAGCACAGTGCCGAGGAGACGACCGCGGATCTAGCTTATGCTACCCCGCAGGGCTACTACGCGCTGGCGGCCTATTACCGCTTTGCCAACAAGCAGAATAGCCTGTACGACATGACGGATGTGTGCATCAAGCACACCTTCGGCGCGTGGACGGTCACTAAGGCCGCCACCTGCACCGAGGCCGGTACGTCCGTCCGCACCTGCACCGTCTGCGGCGCGGAGGAGACCCAGACCATCCCCGCGCTGGGGCACAGCATGACCGCCGTGGCGGCCAAGGCGGCCACCTGCACCGAGGCGGGCCACAGCGCCTACTGGTCCTGCTCCCGCTGCGGCAAGTTCTTCAGCGATGCGGCGGGCAAGACCGAGATCGCCAAGGATAGATGGGTCATCGCGGCCCTGGGCCACGATGAGGCCACCCGTGCGGCGGTGGCGGCCACCTGCTACGCCTCCGGCCATGAGGCGGATACCTACTGCAAGCGCTGCGGCATGGTTATCAACGCCGGCGCGAACATTCCCGCCACCGGCAAGCACACCTACGTCAACGGCGTCTGCACCGTCTGCGGCGTCAAGAACCCGACGGCCAACGTCAAGACCGATGACATCAAGGTGGACAGCAAGAATGATACGCTGGTCAAGGACAGCAGCGGCCTGGTCATCAAGGCCGAGGTAACGGTGGATGACGAGAAGCTCATGGAGATCAAGGCGGCGGTGGAGAGCGGTTCTATCACCGTCAAGGTGGACAACGAAAAAACCATTCAGACCACCGATGAGCAGAAGAAGACCGACGGCGGCAAGAGCGCACTGGAGAGCGCCGCTGCCAGCGCCGCAGGCGAGGTCAAGAACGAGCTGACCAAGCTGATCGACAAGCTGGCCGATATGCGTAAGGACAACTCCGGCAAGAAGGACGCGCAGATCGAGAAGGTCGTGGACGTGGCGGTGGAGCTGGTCAAGACCGTCAACGAGCAGGTAACGTCCGTGGCCCAGCTCATCGAGCTGCCCCAAAGCGTCACCGTGACCATCTCTATCACTGATGAGATGTATAACAGTCTGTTGAACCGCAAGGTCTGCGTGGTACGCAGCCACACCGATGCCAGCGGTAACGTGACCACCACCGAGCTGCCTGCGTACCTGGGCGGCACGGAGGGCAACCGCGTGCTGAGCTTCCAGACGGACAAGGCATCTACGTTTGCCATCGTGTCCTATGAGACCACCTCCACCGGCGGCGGCAGTACCGGCGGCAGCGGCAGCATTACCGTTGTCAAGGCCACCTCCGCCAACACGGCGGACGACAGCCAGATGGTCATTTGGCTGGGCAGCGCAGTCATGGCGGCGGCAGCTGTCGTGGTGCTGACCCGCAAGCAGAAGCGCGTGAGCAAGTAACAACGAAACAGCCAACGCAGAGGCGCGAAAGCGCCTCTGCGTATGGCGCTTTTACGAGGTATGAAACGCATGAAGAAAGTGAAGAAAATTTGGCTGCTGGCGCTGGCGCTGTCCCTGCTGCTGACCTGCGCCGCCTGCGGCAAGCAGAAAGCCCCTGCCGCCGACACGACCCCCAACACAAAGCAGGAGCAGACCGCGGACACCAAAAAGGATGGCGCGGCCAAGGCGGACGACAAAAAAGAGGACGACAAAAAGTCCGAGGAGCAGCAGAAGGCGGAGGATGAGGCCAAGAAGGCCGAGGAGGAAGCCAAAAAGCTGGAAGAACAGAAGAAGTTAGAGGAAGAGCAGAAGAAACAGGAGGAACAGAAGAAGCAGGAGGAGCAGCCCAAGCAGGAGATCGACCCGGCCACCGGCAAGGACAAGTATCAGACCGATCCCGTGCCGGAGGGCAAGCCCGCACCGTCCGAGCCCCAGGATACCACGGTGGATCAGACCACCACCTATACCTGCACCATCTCCATCTCCTGCGATACGATCCTGAATAACTGGGATGCCTGGGACGAGTGGGACGCGGAGACGGCGGCGGCGAAAAAGCCCCTCGTCCCCGCCGACGGTGTGATACTGGGCGCGACCACGGCCAGCTTCAGCGAGGGTGAGAGCGTCTACGACGTGCTCCAGCGTGTCTGCCGCGAGAACGGCATCCACATGGAGGCCAGTTGGACGCCCATGTATAACAGCGCCTACGTGGAGGGCATCAACAACCTGTACGAGTTCGATGTGAGCCAGGGGTCGGGCTGGATGTACCGTGTTAACGGCTGGTTTCCCAATTACGGCTGCTCCCGCTACGCGCTGCAAAACGGCGATGTGGTGGAGTGGGTCTACACCTGCGACCTGGGCTATGACGTGGGCGGCGGCTACGTTGCCGGCTAACGCCTCTTGCCCTCCGGCGCGAAACGTGGTATGCTTCTGCCATAAAGGGTAGGAGGGAACGATATGTCGCAGACCGAACAGTACGCCCGCGCCGTCTGCCGGGCGTGTATCCTACGCAGCATCACGCCCACAGAGCTGGCGCAGCGCTGCGGCATCGCACCGCTGACTATGAAGCACATCCTCACCGGCAGCACCCAGCGCACCCGCATCAGCACCATGCGGCGTATCGCCGGGGAGTTGGGAATGTCCCTGACCCAGCTGCTGGAGCTGTCACGGGAGGATGCGCTGGACAAAATGTAGGGCGGGGCATATCCCGGCCACGGACGTGCGGTCAGACCTCGCTTTTACGATCCGCTGGGACGTTTCCCTGCCGGGTGAGTTGTGTCGTTTTGCTGTCGGAAACAGGCTTGCCAGCCCTTGACGCTGCCCAGGGACACGCCCTCCACGATGTAGCGGGAGAGGTTGTAGTTCCCTGGTAGTCCTTGGTATGGTATAATTCATGCAAGCGTATGAGGAGGTGCTGAAAAAGTTGTAGTTCCCTGGTAGTCCTTGGTATGGTATAATCTTGATGCCCGCGGTCAGCTCCTTGACGATGTGTTGTAGTTCCCTGGTAGTCCTTGGTATGGTATAATCGCAGAAGCAGGCCGGTTGGAAAGAGCCGAGTTGTAGTTCCCTGGTAGTCCTTGGTATGGTATAATAGGCTACCGAAAAAGTCGCTCAAGGCCTTGCCTTGAGCGACTTTTTTCCTCAAAAAATCGAGAGCTGCTCCCTTCGCAGGGAGATCACAGCGGGATTTTCAACGATGATGTTCCGAAAAGCCATACGCAAACCTCACTTCCTGCAAAACGCCATGCGGGGCTCTTTCTCGACCTTGTGGTACTCGCCCAGCACATCTACGGTGAATTTCTCCAGCTTTTCCAACGTCTTGATGCCCATGCTCTTGATCTCGTAGCTGTTGTCGTGGGTGCGGCAGGCAACTGCGGCAGTATTGATGCTCGCGCTGGTGTAGTACAGCATTTCCTGCTTCGTCTCATAGGTGTCGGGGAGTGTGCTTTCCTTCTGCGCTTTGGAGAGAGTCAAGCCCTTTTGAGATGTAACGCGTATTAAGTCATTGGGATAGAGTGAAAACAGGAAATCCTCGGCATCCATCTCTTTCCATTCCGCATAAGGCTTTCCGCGAGTACACGCCTTGTTGGGCAGTTCCTTTTTCAGCGTGTCGGCGATGTAAATGGGCACAAAGTAATAGCCATCGTTCTCCACATGGAACACATCGATACGCACCATGCTGTCGTTGTCCGCCACACCGGCACCGTTCAGGACGGCGACGTTCAGCGTTGTGGGTTCGCACAGCTTGACCTTGTTGACGACCGGGCCGGGTGTACCGTCGCTTTTGGGCTTGTGGAAGGGCGCGGCGAAAGCCTTGGCGGCGTCACCGCCGTGTTTTTTCAACGCCTCCTTCAGCGCCTCGTAGAGCAGGCGGTCGCTCTGTGGCATATAATAGTTGGAAATTTCCCCGGTCTTTGGGTCGAGCTTCAGGCCGGTCAGGGCACGCTTTACAACGACCACGCCGTCGTTCAGCGCCTTGGGGCTTTTGATGGTCTCCTTGTGTGCCGCGCCTGTCACCTTGCGGCGGGGCATACGGGACACAAAGAGCTTCCGTACAGGAATGTCGCCGTTTGCGTACACGGGGAAACGCTGCGAAATGACGGCGCGGCGGGGATCATCTCCCAATCGGGCCTCCAACTCCCGGCGAAATTCCGGCCAGGGGTAGGGGAAGCGCTTCAAAACCTCGCCGGTATGCATGGAAACCGCGATGCTGCCGGCCTCTGTCTGTACGTATTCGCATTCCCGCAGCGTAGAATAGCGGCTCAGCTGCTGGATCATGCCGTCTGTTGTGCAGACCACGACAAGCGCATCCACCGCGTGATGCAGGTCGCCGTTTTCACGTATTTTGGCGATGCCCCAGCGCTTGCGGAGATAGGATGTGATAGCGCCGTTGACTGCGGTGACGTGCTTTTTGCGCCCTGTGGAGAAGTCGGAAAACTCCAAATGGTCGCTGATGTAGTTCAGAAGGAAGCGGGACATGGTTTTCGTGTCCTGCAGGTTGCGCTCCTTGAACCCTTTCTCGTCCTCGGCGGTGATCGTTTCCTTCAAGAGTCGCTGCTTCTTTCGGTAGTCGTGGATGCTGTTTTCCACCCAAACGATGAAATCAGCCCGGCGCTCGCCCTGTAGATATTGCAGCGGGAGGCGGTTGCCCTTGTTGCGGTTTTCCTCCGCTAGTACAAGCACTTTGTTCTTATAGCCGTCATCAAAAGAGATGCTGTAGGGGATGATATGATCCACCTCGGCGTAGTCCGGATCAAAGAGGTGCTTCAGGGAAAGGTGCTTTTGGGAATAGGCGCACTCGCCGTGCTGTTCTTCCCACAGTTTGAATTTCACTAGATCCTGCCCTGTGGGATGTTCTTTGCCGTATTCCGTTCGGATGCGCTCCATGATCCGCTCATTACGGGCGCGGTTTTCATCCATATCCTTTTTCATCTTGCTGCGCTCCGTGAAATCGCGGGCCATTTCCCGCGCCAGCTCGATGTTGATAAAGGTGGGGCTGTTCCCGCGTTCGCGGATGATAGCATTGAGAACCTTCACCGTTTGTGAGATGGCACGCCGCACAACAGGGCTCGTCACATCCGCAAAATCATCCTCCGTGGGGTGGAGAAGGCGTGTCCGCGTTTCGCTGTCATGCCCTTTGAAATCATATCCGGCTGCCGCACAGGCATCGTTGTATTTCAAGCCTTTTTCGAGGAAGGGGATCAGCTTGTCGCAGGCCTTTACGGAGATGTGACCGAATTTGCTGAAGCTCATCGTCTCCGCGATGTCGATCTCCATCTCCGACAGCCCAGCCGCAGCCAGACGCGGGCGGATATTGGCGGAAGTCTTATAGGTGGAAAGGACGCGCCCCAGTTCGTTTTTCTGCTGGCGGGCGAGACTGTCAAAATGACCTTTGGATAGCCTGTTGAAGGCCGCCTTCATTTGATGGTACGCCTTGAGATAGCAGAATTTAGCCTTCTTCTCGGCATCTTCGTACCCATCCGCGCTTTTATAGGACACTGCATTAAAGGTCGTATCTGCGGGAATGTCTAACTCTTTGCGGATGCGGGAGAAGTTCAAGTCTTTTGTCTTGTGAGCCAGTGCGATGAGAAACTCCCGCTGTGCATCGGAAAGCGGACGGCTCTTGCCGCCGCAGATCAGCCGCAGGTGGTTGATGTTTTGGAGAAGGGTGAAGTACTCGAAGGAATAGCTTGCCTTTGCGGCACGCGGCTCTCCCGCCTCCAGCGTGCATTTGCCGATCATCTTCTCGATTTGACTTCCCCTGTAAGGGCTGCCCTCGCCAGGGCCTTCGTCAAAAGAACGCTGACTCAGGAGTATTTCCAGGTACTGCTCCTCCAGTTCTGCCGCCGCGAAAGCCTGCCCTTGCTCACGCTGGGCCTTGAAGATGGCGCGGACTTCTTCCTCCGCCATGTCCCGCCCCACAGTTGCTAGGTACTTACCGCCCTTATTTCGCTTGCTGCCGCTGTACTGCGGGTCTTTCAGCAGCATTTCACCTACGGTACGATAGCCCTTTTCGGCCATAAGTGCGCGGTTGGCACTCACGGCGGCAAGCAGCTCACCGTCCTCCTTCGATGTGCCGGACTTGCGGTTGGACTTAAAGCCCCGCCGCTGCGCGATATGCAGGAGGATACGGGCAAAGTCCGCATGAGACACTGCGGTATCCAATGCCTTGACGCGCAGGGTGTAAATATCCTCCAGCTTTCCTTCGAAAAGCGCATCCAGCTCCGCTTGAGAAATGACGTTTTCCGCCACAAGGAGGTGGCGGATACGTTCCAGGCGATGCCGGTGGCGGCGCAGACGGCGGCGCATACTTCTGGCCTCCCGCCGCGGAGCGGCGAGAGAAGCGCCTGTTTTGGGCTGCTCGGCGGCATCAAAAATGCGAGAGCCCATATTGATGATGCCAAAGGGCTTGTCCTCTCCGTCCAAAGCAACGACAGCCCAACCTACGGATGTGATGCCGATGTCAAAGCCGATCGCGTATGGATACATAGTATGTCCTCCTCAAACGCCGGATAGAGATAATGCCCCGCGTATGCGGGGCATTAGAGCTCTGCGGTGTACTACCTTATCATAGCAACCTGCATAGTCCTTGGTATGGTATAAGGAAATATCGTCAATATAACATAGTTTTTGACGAATAGCAAGTGCTTTGTATATTATTTTCCGTTATTCTCCGGGGGTCGTCTCCGCGGGGAACTGCCGGCCTGTGTGGTCGATGGTGTAGGGCGCTTCGAGGATCAGCTGGGAGATAGGCACAACGGTGTAGCCATCGTTGATAAGACAGGTGAGAATGGTGGGCAGTGCCTCCGGCGTGTGCAGCGCGGCGTTGTGGAACAGGACAATGCTCCCCGGCTGCACCCTGGACGTCACCCGCTTGCATATCGTGTCCGCGTCATAGTCCTTCCAGTCGAGGGAGTCCACATCCCACTGTATAGGCTCCATACCCATGGAGCGGATGGCGGCGATGACGTGGTCGTCGTACTCGCCGTAGGGGCAGCGGATCAGCGTGGGCGTCACGCCGGTGACGGCGCTGATGCGCTCGTTACTGGCGGTCACATCGTCAATGATCTGCTGCGCCGTCAGGCTGTTGTAGTGGTCGTGATGGTTGGAGTGGCTCATGACCTCGTGGCCTGCGTCGTGGAGCGCCTTCACCGACTCCGGGTATTTCTCGGCCCAGTCTCCCACCACGAAGAAGGTGGTTTTCACGTTGTATCGCTCCAAAATGTCGATGAGCGTCTGCGTGTCCTCGTTGCCCCACGCCGCGTCAAAGCTGATGGCGCAGACCTTCTGCGTCCGCTCCACGGAGTAGATCGGCAGCTGCCGCGTGGTGGCGGCGGTGCTGACGAAGGCCGGATAATTGACGGCGTAAAAGATGGCGGCGGCGGCCAGCAGCGCCGCGCTGCCGATGACATACCACCGCCGCAGCAGGAAGATCTTGACATTTTTCATACTCATGTGCCCCTTTCTGTTTTGACCTATCTTATGCCCGCCGGGCCGCGAAAAATGCCCCTGGGATAGGCGGCGGAGTGGGAAGGGAGGGCGGACAAAAAGCGGGAGGGCCTGCGCCCTCCCGCTTCGATCATTATGTCTTATTCCTCGGCGGCAGGGGACTGGGATGCCGTCTTTACCACGCTGGTGGCGGTGAGGAGGCTACCCTGTCCCTCGTTAAAGCGCACCGTCACCGTGTCGCCGGTGTTCAGGATCACCGCCTCCGGCTGCACCGCCGCGGAGATGGTGTAGTACACCTCGCCGCCCCGCAGACGCAGATAGAACACGGTGTTGCCGCTGACCACCGCCGAGCGCAGGTCGTCAATGACGCCGGTGATCTCGCCGCTGGCCGTCTCCGGCAGGGAGCTGTCGCCGCTGTCGATCAGGTCATTGTGCAGCAGCATCTGCCGGTAGTTGCTCTCGCACTCCGCCACCGTGCCGCCGGTGGCCACGATCTGATACTGGCCCACGTTGACCATGGCGTACATCTTCACCAGCGCCGCGTCATCCTTCAGTGCCATGAAATAGGTGGGCTGCTGGGCGATGTTCAGCAGCAGGGGGAACGTGGCCTTGTACTTCATCTGCTGCACCTGACCCTCGGCGCTGTCCATGGCGGAGTACTCCTTCGCGCCGGCGATCTGGTAGAACCGGGTCTCCTTCGTCCTCTGGTTGGACAGGATGAAGCCGATGTTGGACTCGTCGGACACCACCGAGGTAACGCCGGTGTACATATACACGTCGTCGTCGATGGCGATATAGTTGTAGCCCTCCGTGGTGATGGTCACGCCCCGCTGGCCGAAGATGGAGTTGAGAAAGCCGTTGATATACGCGCCGTGGTAGTCGTACTGATCCATGATCAGCTCTGCCGTGAACACGTGATCCACCCAGCTTGGCACGTCGCCGGTCTTATAATAGGCCGTCTCGCCGGTGACGGCGTTCACCAGCACCGCGCCGATGATGTCCCGCCCGCCGAACAGGCCGATGGTGTGGCTCAGACGGGGGCAGACCCACCAGGGGTCGCCGTTCTCGTCGACCTCAAAGGCCGGGTCGTCGAACATATAGGTGGGGTAGCGGAAGCGCAGGTGGCGGTTCAGATTGCGGCTGAAATGCTCTGCTGTGGTGTAGCGGATGCCCTCGTCCAAACGCACCATCTCCACGTTCTGCGTCACCATGTCGATGAGCAGGTAGGCGGGCAATCCCTCGCTGCGGTTGTTCAGCCACTTGATGATGTCGCCGTACCGCAGGGGCGTCACCCGGACGGGGCGGCCCTGATAGTTGATCTGGGTGTAGTCGTCCGCCACCTCGAACTGGGACACCATATCCGCCAGTTCGCCCAGCTTGCGGTTGCCCAGCTTCATGGCCGACTCCGCGTCCAGCATGGGGATCTGATCGTAGCTGATCTCCTCTACCTCGGCGGCGAAGTCGCCGTCCTCCACCGTCAGCAGGTCGCGGTACGCGCCGGCCCGGAACAGCTGCCAGCCCGCGATGCTGCCCACCAGCGCCGTGGCCGCCAGGGCGATAGCCACGATCAGCGGCACGGCGCACTGCTTTTTCAGAAAGCCGAAGTAGCCCTTCGCGCCCGTACCCTGAAACCCGGAGGTCAGCACGGCGCAGCCGCCGTATACGGCGCAGACCAGCAGCACGAAGATATAAAATTCCTCGCTCTTGAGGTTGATGGGCGGCAGCACCACATAGTAGTACACCGCCGCGAACACCAGCGTAACCGCGATGTTCAGCAGCGTGCGGCCCAGCGGCGTGCCCACCGCCTTCCGCTCCCGGGGCTGGCGGGGCTCACGGCTGCGGCCAAAGCCCTGAAAGTTGGGGTCGTTCCAGTTTGTATTCATATAACGCTCCTTTCTCCGCGTCAAAAAGTCGTATATGCAGTATACCCTAAAAACGCCGCCATGTAAAGAGGGCCTCCCGGAAACGGGAGGCCCTTGCTTATTACATCTTCTCCGGCGCGGAGCAGCCGATGAGCGTCATGCCGTTTTTCAGCACCGCCCGGGCGGTATCCGCCAGCTTCAGCCGGGCCAGCAGCACATTCTCCGCCTCGCCCTTGATGCGGCAGGCGTTGTAGAACTTGTGGAACGCGGCGGCCAGGTCACTGAGATAGCGGTTGATGAAGCTGGGATCGTAGTCCCGTGCGGCCAGCACCACCACCGCCGGGTACTGCGCCAGCTGCTTGATAAGGGCCTTCTCCTCCTCGCCGTTCAGCACGGACAGATCGGCCTCCGCGGCACGGGGCACGGAGTAGCCCTCGGCGGCCAAATTCTTCAGCAGCGTGCAGATGCGGGCGTAGGCGTACTGGACGTAGTACACCGGGTTCTCGCTGTCCTCCCGGACGGCCAGGCCCAGGTCGAACTCCATCTGCGTCTCCGGCTTGGCGTTGAAGAACCAGCGGCAGGCGTCCACGGGGATCTCGTCCAGCAGGTCGGTCAGGCTGATGGCCTTGCCGGTGCGCTTGGACATACGCACCACCTCACCGTCCCGCACCAGCTTCACCAGCTGCATCAGCACGATGTCCAGCCGGTGCTCGCCGTCCAGACCCAGCGCGTCCATCGCGCCCTTCAGCCGGGCCACGTGACCGTGGTGGTCCGCACCCCAGATGTTGATGACCTTGTCAAAGCCGCGCACGGCGAATTTGTTCCGATGGTAGGCGATGTCCGCCGCGAAGTAGGTGTAGAACCCGTTGGCCCGGCGCAGCACGTCGTCCTTCAGGCCCAGCTTTTCGATGGCCTCGTCGCTCTTGCCCTCCTGACGCAGCTTGGCGGCCAAAATGTCGGAGGTCTTGAGCCACAGCGCGCCGTCCTTTTCATAGGTATAGCCCTTCTCCGTCAGCGCCGCCGCGCTGTCGGCCACATAGCCGCTGTCGTGGAGGCTGGACTCGAAGAACCACTGGTCGTACTGGATGCCGTAGCGGGCCAGGTCGGTCTTCATCTTGGGGATATTCACGCTGAGACCGAACTGGGCCAGCGCGTCGTGGCGGGTCTTTTCGTCGCAGTCCAGGTACTTGTCACCCTCTTTTTCATAGAACGCCTGGGCCAGCTCTCGGATGTCGTCGCCGTGGTAGCCGTCCTCCGGGAACTCCACCGCGTCCTCGCCCTTGATGAGCTGGAAGTACCGCGCCTCCAGGCTCTTGGCGAACTTCTCGATCTGATTGCCCGCGTCGTTGACGTAGAACTCCCGCCACACGTCCGCGCCGGACTTCTGCAATACGCTGGCCAGCGTATCGCCCAGCACGCCGCCACGGGCGTTGCCCATGTGCATCGGCCCGGTGGGGTTGGCGGACACGAACTCCACCATGTATTTCTTCCCGGCCAGCGTGTCGTTCTCGCCGTACTTCTCGCCCTCGGCCTCGATGGCGGACACTGTGTCGGCAAACCACTTGCCGCCCAGCCGGAAGTTCAGAAAGCCCGGGCCGGCCAGCTCCACGGACGTGAAATAGCTGCCCTCCAGCGCCATGGCATCCATCAGCGTCTGCGCCACCTGACGGGGGTTCATCCGCATGGCCTTGGCCGCCGCCAAGCAGAACGTGGTGGTGTAGTCGCCGTTGGCCGTATCCTTGGGGATCTCCACGGCGGGGATCGTCTCGATGCCGCCGGGCAGCGTGCCCGCCGCCACACAGGCGCGGTAAGCGTCCTGCGTCAGCTGCCGTACCTGTTCCTTGGCGCTTTCGATCATGTTCATATCAGTTGTTCTCCTCTTTCGTCAAAGTCAGCTCCAGGTGCAGCTCGGACATGGGCTGCGTCCCCAGGAACAATGTATACCGTAATGTGATCCGTCCCGTGCCTTTTCGGGGCAGATGCCAGCCCGCCTCGTGGGTCTGTACCCGCAGCGTCAGCGCCCCGCCGTCGCCGCCGGCGATCTGCGTCACCGTCTCCGCCTTGGGGTCTAACAGCAGCCCATAGCCGCCGTCCTGACTCTCGGTGATGACCACCGCCCGATGCCGGGCGTTCTCCAGCCGTATCTCCGACGCCACGCCGCTGCCGTCCAGCTCATTCTGCGCCGTATACCGCAGCCGGTGGCCGTATTCCGTCTTTTCTATCTGTCCCACGCCCCGGAACGTCAGCTCATCCTGCCCTCCGGCGAATAAGCTCCCGCTCCGTGCCAGGACGTGTACCTTTCCCTCCACGGCTCAGTACCTCTCGATGTCTACCAGCCCCACCGCGTCCTTCCCGATGGGGCGGCAGAGGAATTGCCCCGCCAGCGCGGCGAAGTCCGCCGGGCTGTCGCTGGCGTACAGCGTGGTCTCGCCCTGCGGCCTCTGCGCCAGCATATCCCTGGTCTCCAGCTCGCCGCGCAGCGCACGGGCGGCCTCCGCCCCGGCGTTGATCAGCGTCACCTCCGGGCCCATGATCTCCCCGATGATCTCCATCAACAGGGGATAGTGGGTGCAGCCCAGCATCAGCGTGTCGATGCCCGTCTCCTTCAGCGGCGTCAGGTATTCCCGTGCCACCGTCTCGATGACCGCGTCGCCGGGGCGGAAGCGCCCGTTCTCCACCAGCGGCACGAACAGCGGGCACGCCTTGGCGTACACCTGAATGGCGCGGTCCATCGCGCCCAGCGTCCGCTCGTATGCCCCGGAGCGCACCGAGGCCGCCGTGGCGATGAGCCCTACCTTCTTGTTCCGGGTGGCTTTGACCGCCGCCGCGCAGGTGGGCGTCACCACGCCCAGAATGGGCAGGTCATTCTCCGATGCCAGCGTGGGCAGCGCCGTGGTGGACACCGTGCCGCAGGCCACCAGCAGCGCCTTGATGTCGAAGCTCCGCAAAAACCGCACGTCCTGGCGGGCGAACCGCAGCAGGATCTCCGGCGATTTGCCGCCGTAGGGTACACGGGACGTGTCCCCGAAGTATATAATGTTCTCAGAGGGGAGGATGCTCTGTATCTCCCGCACGGCGGTCAATCCGCCCTGCCCGGAGTCGAACACCCCGATGGGTCGCTGATCCATGCAAACGTACCTCCCGGCCCGGTATTTACTCTTAACTCATATATTTTACTATGAACTCACCGCTGACACAAGCAAAAATTTGGCGCGGCTTCCCACTTTTTTCTGTGGCAATTCCAATGCACTGGTGCTATAATACAACCCGAGCAGTAATTTGCCCACATGGAGGTGGTCTTATGGAACTTCACATGACGAAAAAGCAGTTCCGGCGTCTGCTGGATCTGGTATATATCGGCAACTGGGTGCTGAACTCCACCCGGGGGGACGACCGCATCAAGGAATACGACCAGGTGGAGAGCCTGGTGTTCTCCCACTGTCTCGACCACGGCATGACGCCGCTGACGGAGCTGTATCAGGGCGAGCTGATCCCCTCCCGTGCCTTTGCCGACGGCGGCATCCACGAGGCCATCATGGCCTATGAGGATGCCACGTTCTTCGAGATACTGGCCCAGGAGCTGGCCCTCCGTGACCTGGACGACCCGCCCATCACCCCGGAGAACTACGACGAGATCATGGAGCGGATGGAGGTCTACTTAGGCGAATTTGAGCAGCACGGCACGGACAACATCACCGTGGACATAGACGAATAAGCGAAAATAACGCAGCCGAAGGGGGCAATTTGGGTGAAACGTCCGAATTGTCCCCTCTTTATGGCTGGGTATATTGACAGACCGGGGGCATATCTGTATAATATAAGCAATTCTACTTCAACAGGGGGTTCTATCAAAGGATGGACACAGCCGGCAGCGACTCTTGCCCTGAACGAAATCAGAATAGTGTACGGATATGAGACATGACCTGTGCGCGCTGCACACAGGCCGTGTCTTTTGCGCTTTTTACCGGGGAGGTAAAAAGCAGGAAAGGAGTTTTGTACTTTGGAAACCTCAATAGGTTGGTTATTGCTTTTGCAGGTGGTGCTGATCCTGCTCAACGCCGTGTTTGCCTGCGCCGAGATCGCCGTGCTGTCGGTGAACGAGGTGAAGCTGAACAAGCTGTGCGCCGAGGGCAACCGCAAGGCCAAGCGCCTCAGTAAGCTGACGGCTCAGCCCGCCCGCTTTCTGTCCACCATCCAGGTGGCCATCACGCTGGCCGGCTTCCTGGGCAGCGCCTTCGCCTCGGAGAACTTCTCCGACGGGCTGGCGGATTGGCTCATCAGCCTGGGCGTGGGGATTCCCCGCGGCACGCTGGACACCATCTGCGTCGTGATCATCACGCTGATTTTGTCCTACTTCACCCTGATCTTCGGTGAGCTTGTGCCCAAGCGCATCGCCATGAAGAAGTCCGAGCAGGTGGCCCTGGGCATCTCCGGGCTGGTGACGGTGATCTCCAAGCTGTTTGCGCCCATCGTGTCGCTGCTGAGTGTGTCCACCAACGGCGTGCTGCGCCTCATCGGCATCGACCCCAACGAGGAGGAGGAGCAGCTGGGCGAGGAGGACATCCGCATGATGGTGGATGCCAGCAGTGAGCACGGCGGCATCGACCACGAGGAGAAGGAGTTCATCCAGAACGTATTTGAGTTCGACGACCTGACCGCCGAGGAGATCGCCACCCACCGCACCGATGTGGACCTGCTGTGGATGGACGAGACCATGGACGAGTGGGCGGAGACCATCCACGGCACGCGGCACAACCGCTACCCCATCTGCGAGGACAGCGCCGACAACGTGGTGGGCATCCTGAACGCCAAGGAGTATTTCCGCCTGGCGGACAAGAGCCGTGACAGCGTCATGCGCTCCGCCGTCCGCGCACCCTATTTCGTGCCCGAGACCATCAAGGCCGATGCCCTGTTCCGCAACATGAAGCGCACGGGCAACCCCCTGGCCGTGGTGCTGGACGAGTACGGCGGCATGGTGGGCATCGTCACGCTGAACGACCTGGTGGAGGAGCTGGTGGGCGACCTGGGCGACGATGACAGCGGCCCGGTCAGCGAAGACGAGCCCCGTATCGAGAAGCGGGAGGACGGCTCGCTGCTGCTCACCGGCAACGTGGAGCTGGACGACATCGAGGACGCGCTGAACATCCAGCTGGATCAGGAGGAGCACGACACCCTCACCGGCCTGGTGTTCGACGCGCTGGGCGTTATCCCCGACGACGGGGAGCAGGACATCGACCTGGAGACCGAGGGAATGCACATCCACGTCACCTCCATCCGTGAGCACCAGGTGGACCGTGCGGAGGTGCGCCTCCTGCCCAAGCCTGAGCCGGAAACGCCGGACGAGGACGACGACTGATACATGACCCATGAATAAGAACATACTCAAGCTGCTGGCGGCGCTGACCATGGTCATCGACCACGCCGGACTGCTGCTGTTCCCTCAGGTGGCGGTGCTGCGCTGGATCGGGCGCATCTCCTTCCCCCTGTTCGCCTTCTGCGTGGGGGACGGCTGCGCCTATACCCGCAAGCCCCGTGCCTACCTTTTGCGGGTGCTGGGGCTGGGCATCGCCTGCCAGGCGGTGTTCGCGGCGGAGGAGCTGCTGGGCGGCGGTACGCTGCGGGGCTCGCAGGCACTGTACCTGAACATCCTGTTCACCCTGTCGCTGGCCATATTGCTCTGCACCGCGTTCCTGCGCTTACAGCGCCGGCCCAGCGCCCGGAACGCCGCGCTGTTCGCCGCCGCCGTGCTGGCGGTGGCCGGGGCGGACGTGCTGTGCCAGGCCGTCACCGCCCGCACCGGCGTGCTGGTCACGTTTGACTACGGCGCGATGGGCGCGTTCCTGCCCCTGTTCGCCGTGGTGAGCCGGGAAAAGCACCAGCGCTTCGCGCTGTTCTCCCTGGGTATGGCCCTCTACTGCCTGACCCAGTGCAGCAATATGCCCTACGTGTGGTGGTCGCTGCTGGCGCTGCCCGTCCTGTGGGCCTACGACGGCCAGCCGGGCCGCCGCGGCTGGAAATGGGCGTTCTACGTATTCTACCCCGCCCATTTGGCCCTCCTGTACCTCATCAGCGAGATCATATAAAAAAGAACCGCCCCGGCGGTTCTTTTTTATTTGCCCTCTCCGTCCTCGCTGCGCTCGGCCACCTCTCCCAAAGGGAGAGGCAAAGCTGTCGAAAAAGCCTGTCATTGCGAGCCAGTCCGCAGACTGGCGTGGAAATCCGTCCTCCGCGCCCGCAGGCGCGGAACTCCCCCTCACTCCTCCACCGGCAGCACCAGCCGTGAGCAATACCTCTGCGTGTCGATCTCCCGCCCGGTGTAGGGTGCAACGATGCACAGCACCCGCGGCGGCCCTGCTGGCCTCAGCCCCCGTGCCTTCACCTCCCGGCCCAGCGTCAGCCACGCCGCGTCCACGTTGTCATAGTCGCCGTAATGCAGCACCGACAGCGCCCGGCACTCCGGCAGCGTCACCGCGTCCGGCGGCGCAGCCTCCGGCTTCACCGGCACGCATACGTAAAACGGATAGGGCGTGCCGTCAATATGCCCTCGCAGAAAGTCCTTCCGCTCCTGTATGTTGAAGATCGGCTCATCCGACAGCACGCAGCCGCGGCGGATGCACTCCCCGTAAAAGTCGTACATGGCCGCGACCTTCCCGGCGATGGCGTGCCCCTCACAGCGCCGCGCACAGAATGTCACCGCGGGCAGCGTTATCAGCTGCACGGACATCCCCTCCGCGCCGCCCGCCCGCAGCCGCAGCTCCTCCACGCTGCACTGCAAATCATGCAGCCGCGCCTCCAGCGCCGTCAGCAGCTCTGCGGTGTCGCCGCCGTGTGCGAAATACGCCGCGATGGCCTCCACGCCCAGCCCCATGGCCTTGAATTTCTCGATTTGCAGCACCCGCGCCACGTTGTGGTTGTCGTAGTACCGCCGCCCGCTGTCCGGCGCGGTGTAGGCCGGCGTCACCAGCCCCTTTTCCTCCATCCGCAGCAGCGTGCTGCGGGACAGTCCGCAGGCCCGCGCCGCCTCCGCGATTTGAAACAGCTTTTTTGTGCAATTTGCCACGATTTTTTTCCTCCTGACCACTTGCTTCGTTCACGGGTGAACGGAGTATAATGCCATTATACGGAAATTCCCCCCGCCCTGTCAATAGGACATCCGTCCCCAAAGCCTCCCATGTGTAAAGGGAGGTGGCGCGAAGCGCCGGAGGGATTGTCGTCCCCCGCCACCCAACTGGTGTGGGAATCCGTACCCCCAAACCCCCATCACAACCAACCCCGGCGTATATACGCCGCAGCCTTCGGCCCGCCGAAGGCTGATGAACCTTGAAGAGGAGCGTGTCACGAAATGACGTGGAAGAAACGGATCATAAGTATAGCGCTGTGCCTGTGTGCCCTGCTGTGCGCGGCCAGCGTGCGTGCCGACGCGGCGGACCATACCAACCACCTCGTTTGCGGCGGCACGACCTGCGACCATAAAACTGGCACGCACATCACCAACACGCCCACCTGGACGGCCTGGGACGGTACGACTACTATTAACAATGACTTCTTCGGAAATTCTACCGAGAAATATCTCTACCTGTCGCAGGATGTCACACCGGGTGTTTGCATTACAGTTCCCGAAGGCAAGACTCTCTACCTCTGCCTGAACGGCCATTCTCTCAAATCAAAGGACTATTATGCGATTTCTGTATCAGGAACGCTTGTCCTCTGCGACTGCAACAGCAGCGGGCAGGGGAAGGGCGTTATTTCCCACGGCAAAAAAGATAATGGCAGCCTTTACGGTGCTGATGGCATTTATGTAGTAGACAACGCCATCTTCACCATGTACGGCGGCACGATCAGCAACAACGACGGCAGCGGCGTGCTGGTGAGCGGCGGCACGTTCACCATGTACGGCGGCGAGATCAGCCACAACACGCGCACAACTAGTAGCGCAGAAGGCGGCGGTGGCGTGTGGGTGAAAGATTATAAATCTTGGAGTAGCGGTCAAACTACTTTGGGCAACTTTGCCATGTACGGCGGCACGATCTGCAATAACGAAATTCAGTCGAGCGTTTTCGGCGGCGGCGGTGTGGGTATGGACAGTGACGGCAGCTTCTATATGGAGAACGGCACGATCACCGGGAATAAATGCAACAACTCCGGCGGTGGCCTGGACATCAGGTGTACGACCATTACGATAAAAGGCAATAGCACCATCAGCGGCAACACGTGCGGTGGCGAAGGCGGCGGCATATTTGCCATCAGCAGCGGGGAAAGCTCTATCACCAACTGCACCATCAGCGGCAACAACGCCACGGGCACGAACAGCAAGGTAGTGCTCAATACTAGTGATACCCTCACCGGCAAGATCAGCAATGTCGTCGAAAGAAACGATGACCGGCAGCTCTTTCTCAATGCCCACAGCTTTTCTATCACTGTCCTGCATGACTTTCAGTTTTCGATAAACTGGGTCGATCATAACAACTGTGCCAGTCAGACTAATGTATTTTCCGGCGTTCTCTGTGCTTCGGACAAAGTACCGGACTACGACCTTCATGCCTTTCTTGACCTGCAGGAGCTTGTCGGATAGGTCGTTCTTCTCCTCATCGGAGAGCTCCACCTTCTTCACCAGCAGCTTGCTGGCTCCCTCGCTGGAAATCTCATCATAGAAGCCGCGCAGCGCAGCAAAGGGGCTGAATATCTTTGCCCGGTTTGATAGCGCCATCCGGGGATGCTTTACAGGTGGCTCTGGGCGGCTGAGATGGAGGATGTCCGCATACTTCAGTGCGACATTTCGTCCTTCTTTGGTATTCTTGAAGTCTGCCATAGAATCCTCCTTGTTGCTTTATTTTGCTTTATGACCGCCTATCTGGCCGTTCCGTTCTCGCATAGTTGCGCCTTCCAGATAGTTGGTGCCCTTCAGAACAGCGTTTTTTTCCGAACTTCTTCTTGATACCGAGCATGGTCGCCTGCAGGGATTTCTCCCGTTCCAGCTTGCTGGAGTCAGTGAACAAATCTACTTGTAAGATGCCCTGATCCTTGACTACACGGTTTGCCGCTATTGTTATTCTACGCACAGTTAGATTCCTGTTGGCAATGCGGTCGAACAGCTCCGTGGTAGCTGCCATCAGCTGGCTGCTGAGATTGGTCGGGTTGTCCAGTCGTGTACTGCCGTGGGCACCCTTCGGAACAGTGCGGCCGTAGTGATCGATGTGGACAGGGCCGTGATAGATGCCCTTGTCACAGTTCTCCCGGTCGTAACCGATGTCCAGTGTCAGGCTGTCCGTGACCAGTCCCTTGTCCGTGAGTTGGAATACCAGACTGTCGGTCATCTCCTGAACGATGATTCGGGCCTTGTCATAGGAGTATGGGCAGGAGAGTACTTGCCCTTCAGATACCACAGACTAAATTGCAGCAAATCGACGGGCAAATATCTGCGTTGCTACCAGGTCGAGGGCGATGCCTGTATGCGCTGTTCAAAACGGCCGAGCTGTTTTGACAAGGCTGGAATTCGGCGCAGAGTGCTGGCCAGCAGTTGCTATCCGGCATTTTCCAGAGGGCACCAGCGTGTGGGAACTCCAGAATACCTGGCCATGATGCGGCTTCGTAAAATCTGGGCCGAGGGCAGCTTCTCCGTCTTGAAACGGGAACACTGTATTTCAAGGATTCGAAAAAGGGGCATTCTTGCAGCTACGGAAGAATGCCTCCTTGCCGCCATGGCCCTAAACCTCAAGAGGATGGTAAATGCCATCTTTCGCTATCTCCAAATTTACTGTTCTGCTGGAACCATTGTGGATTCCAGCAGAATTTTTGCTTTTGTCAACAGGTCCGTTATTGTACATTATCGACATCCCGCTGAACAAGCTGACACAGAACGACCTGCAGCAGTTCTATGGCCGACTCAAGAAAAGTGGCCGGAAGCGGTTCACCGACAAGTACGGCGAAGGGCTGTCCGACAGGATGGTGCGCATGTGCCATGCCACCTGCCGCTCGGCGCTGGAGAAAGCGGCGCAGGATGGACTGATTCGCGTGAACCCGGCTATCGGCTGTAAGCTGCCGCCGAAGAAGGCACGGGAAATGCAGGTGCTGACGCGAGAGGAACTTCAAAGGTTCCTCATTCAGGCGAAGTTCGAGGGCTACTACGAAGTCTTCCTTCTGGACTTAGCCACCGGCCTGCGCCGGGGTGAGCTGATGGCGCTGCAATGGGACGACCTGAACTTCAAAACCGGTGTGCTGAATGTGAACAAGCAGGTCTACGATGTGCGGGGCCAGCTTCAAATCAGCACGCCCAAGACGAAGAACTCCATCCGAAAGATCGTTCTGCCGCCCGCCGTGGTGGCGGTGCTGCAGGAATACAAAAAGACGGTGGATTCCCGCTGGATGTTCCCGTCCCCAGTAAAAGAGGATTGTCCCATCACCCCCGGCGTGGTGCGCCGTAGATTGCAGCTCATCCTGGAACACGCAGGGTGCAAGCATGTGCGCTTCCATGATCTGCGCCACACCTTCGCAACGCTGGCGCTGGAGAACGGCATGGATGTGAAAACGCTCTCCGCCATGCTGGGTCATGTGTCGGCTGCCACCACGCTGGACATCTACACCCACATCACCGATGACATGCAACGCGCAGCCGCTGCCAACATCGACTGTGGCATCGGCAAAGTAGCACCACAGGAGGACGCTTCAGAGCCGGGGCAGGAAACTGCCCCGGCCCAGGCGGAAAAGCCGAGTATGACCGATTTCAAGCCCTACGTGGGCCGCAAACGCAAGTCTGGCACCGGCTGCATCAGCGAGATCAACGACCACCTGTTTGAAGGCCGCTATTCTCCCAAATGGCCCGACGGCAAAAAGCACGCCCGTAATGTCTACGCTCACACCCGCGAGGAGTGCGAGGAGAAGCTGAAGATGCTGATCGTGGAGATGAAGACCGAGATTGCGGAAGCAAAGCGGCTGAAAGACATGGACGAAGGCGATGGACAGCCGCAGGAGAAAAAAGTGAGCCGGGGAAGAAGGCAAAGTAAAACAAAATGCCGCCCGGAGGTGTCAAATATTGGACACTCCTCGGGCGGTAATTTTGGGTGTTGACTATATGGTTGAAGAAACAATATTAATTAGAGCTGATGGCGAAAAGCTGGATAATATCAACGAAACACATCACTATAGAGTGCTTATTCGTCTCTGCCAGATATTTGAGCAGAATATTCATGCACGTAATCTTCGATATGCATGCTCCTATAACGAATTAAACTTGTAGGTCGGTACATCTCGCTAAGAGTGTCGAGTACGATTTCTTTTACTTTAGGCTGAAGTTGTTTAAAAGAGTCCCAGTCCATTTCGAAATCTAAAAACACCTCCTTTGGTACTCTTGACTCGAAGAAGGTGCCATCTTCTTTTATGAGAAGTGATCGCGGCATCATAGGTCGTTCGTGAGATATACAAACATCTCTACTATCAATTATATCGACTATGCCATGTTGACTCAGGAGATCTTTAAACGAAATATTAGCCGAAATTAGATGCTGAGGTGAAAACCTTAGTCCAAATAAAATTTCTGACAATCTTCTGTAGCGAACAATTCCACGAGCGGTCTCTCTTTGATCGACGTTTTCAATCGAAGAAAGGATTGCCGTCTTGAGGTCTTCGAATTGTTCTCCCAAAATATCCATCTTTTTTTGGTTGTTATCAGTAAAACGCTGTTCTTGAAGCAGCCGCTGAAAATATCCAGACCACTGTTTTTTTAAAGTGTCTTCTATATCTTGCCCTTTTTCAAATGTGAAAATATTGTTGCCCCGCGTTCTAAGACGAACGAAGTTTATAAAATTAAAAATGTATTTTGCGGTTTCTTGTTTTTCAATAGATGGAAATACAATCTGATCAGCAATTCCGCTCGCTTTATTTTTTTCATATAACGCGTGATCGTGCCAAACACGCTTGTCAATAAAAGTATATACAGGAATAGCGTTTTCAATTGCCTTTAAGACTTCTAACTGGGTTACAGATAGGCACTCTTTTTCTTTTAATACATCTACACTAAGAGTTTCGTTATTTAGTACATCAAAGTTAATTCTGTTTAATGCCTCTGGGTTTGCTTTGCCACCAAAACGCGATCCAATTATCAGAACAAGGATATCACAATTTTGAACCTCATCGACACAACTTGTATGAGTATGAATTCGAGGGTCATAAAGGATATCTTCATAATCGCTCATGATCGGCTCATACCCCATGTTTTTTATGAAAATCCTGAGTTGTGAACGCAGCAATGACAAGTCATAGCAGGTAGAAGACATGAATACACGTGTTTCAGCCATTATATATCCTCCTGTAATCTCTTTAGAATAGGTCCATCTTTATAATAAGGGACTAACGGCCGATAATCAATATGATTATCGATTCAATTGCTTTTTTTCTTTAGAATTCTGCGCCGCAATAGTCAAAGAATAAGAAAATTCCTCTGAAATCGTTGATTTCAGAGGAATTTTGGTCCGAGTGAGGTGACTTGAACACCCAACCTCGACATCCCAAAGAAGTACAGAACACTTTTTCTGGACATTTTTGGCACTTTTTAGCCATTTCCGCTTTGTTTTACTTACTCTTTGACGCTCTTAATTCCGCTGTTTCCGGGTACTCCGGAGCCGTATGTGGTAATCTATGTGGTCAAAAACGCTTCCCGCCCTAAACCGGTGATCATTCACCGGCCCAGGACGGGAAGCGTTTCTCATTGCTGTTTGCTGCATTGTAACTCTGAGCAGGGTATTATGCAAATGGTTTCTGCGGGGGTGGCGGCTCAGAATCTGCGGCGCTATAGACAAAGAATAGCATCACGCATTTGCTCTCTAAAGGTGAAACTCGCTTTCCCTCAATAACTATCGCATTCCCGTAATTTTAGGGTCATTTTAAGGGAAAGTCTGTCTTTCCGCCACTGGCTCGCTTTTCCAGAAGATCCTCCATTGTGCAGCCGAGGACTTTCGCGAGGCTGAGGACAGTTTCCGCGCTGGCCTTGTTGATGTCCTTGTTGCGCTGCTCGTACATTTGAATCGACCGAAGGCTGACATTGCTTCGTCTGGCAAGCTCCGCCTGCGTGCAGCCATAGAGCGTGCGGACGCGCTTGAGGTTGGTATCAGCGAAGTACTCGCGTACTTTGGCATCGGCAATATCGGCGAACTTGCTGATGCCCGCTTCGTGGAGAGGCGCATACATCCGCTCTAAATCTTCAAACGAGAGGACCTTAAAAATATCGCTGAACTTCCTGCCGGAGAACCACTGGTAGTAGGCGACGGCCCAGCCGATCCAATACTCTCTGGAGCGGTTGAAATTGGCTTTCGGTTTGACCGTCGGCGCTTTGCCCGTAGTCTCAACCAGGACATCAACAGCCGCTTCGATACCGCTTTTCCCCATAATATAGGCAGCTTCGCCGTTCTCGATTCGGTTGCTGACGGAGCTGACGGAAAACAGTTTCATGAAGCTGCCTCCGGCGATTCCGCATGCGTTGATGGCATAGTCGAAGGCATCGCCCAGCAAGGCCTGCGCATTATTTAGATACATTTCTTGGTATGCGTGGGTCATCGTTCCGGATGCCTCCTCTCATAATGTCAAGCATGTACAGGCCGTCAGTCGCCTCTTCGAGCATTTTCGAATAAAGCTGGTCGGCTTCGTCGTTTCGCGCCTTGCGGAGAACATAATATTTTTCCCTTTCTGCGATGGAAAATCCCTCGTAATGCAGCAGGGAGAAGGCGTATTTAGACTTGACGACGATCTGTTCGCCCAGCTTACCCAGGCGCATAGCACTTGCAAGCTGCTGCACGGAAATTCCATTATTCAAGAAAGACGCCGCAAAGTCGAAATAGGAGTCGTCAGCTCGGTAGCCGATGATCAAGTCATAGGCGTTGACATTGACGCCGAAATTTTCGATCAAATATCGTTTGGCCCGCTGCGCGGCCGGATTATTGATAGAGAACAGACGGTGCTCTACCAAAACGGCGATCCAGTTCAGGATCGTATAGTCCGGACTGTTCAGATTCAGAATTTTTAGGTATTCCGTATCAAGGCTGTAACGATTGGCAAAGCCGTTGCGCAAAGAGGATACGGCCCATTCTTTGGCAAGCGCTTCGCTTTCCGTGCAGTAAAAGCCCAGCCCGAAGTCGTTGTTCTGCTTACCCAACCCAAAGGCGGGAGCCTCTACGATCTGCTCAGAGCCGTGATATAGGGTGATTTTCTGATCCATTTCCGTATCCTCCTAAATGTCCCTGCGCGGATTATATCACCAAAGTGATACAAAATCAAGTTGTATTTGTGGGGAGATTACTATACATGTGGTTTCTGCGTGGGTGGCGGCTCAAAAGTTGAGCAGATGTAAGCAAAGAATAATCACTTCCTGCACGAGTGGCTTGCACAACAAACGCTGTGGCAGCACGCACTATGACGCAAGGTCAGCGTCACGAGGGAATTTAAGAGCAATCCTTATCGTTTTTATTTTTTGCAAAAATCGTGATATTCCACCACTTTCTTGCTTTTTACGCCTAAATATGCTATCATAATATACAACACTGGCAAGTGTTGGAATGGGCTCTGGCAGTACGGATGCAATTGTCTCGATGCTCCGCCAGGCGGCGGGGCATTGGGGCTATCGATACAGAAGAGATAGATTCGTCTTCGCTTACTTAAATTTCAAGTACTATTATAAATCTTTCGCAGGAATGAATTGTATGGGAGGAAAACGCTATGGCTGGAAATACAAGCAATATCGGCTTCGAAAAACAGATCTGGGACGCGGCTTGCGTCTTACGCGGGAACATCGACGCATCCGAATATAAGTCGGTCGTTCTCGGACTGATTTTCCTGAAATACATTTCGGATCGCTTTGAGGCAAAGCACAAGGAACTGATTGAAGAAGGCGATGGATTTGAAGAAGACCAGGATGAATACACAGCCGAAAACATCTTCTTTGTCCCTGAGAATGCACGATGGAGTGCGATTGCTGCTGCCGCTCACACGCCGGAAATTGGCACGGTGATTGATGATGCAATGCGCAGTATTGAAAAAGAAAACAAACGCCTCAAAGATATTCTGCCTAAAAACTTTGCCCGTCCGGAGCTGGACAAGCGGCGTCTTGGCGAAGTGGTTGATCTCTTCACCAACATTCAGATGATCGAGCATGGGAATAGCAAGGACATTCTCGGTCGTACATACGAATACTGTCTCTCCAAGTTTGCCGAACAGGAAGGCAAACTTGCTGGTGAGTTCTATACTCCCTCTTGTGTTGTGCGTACCCTTGTTGAGGTGTTGCAGCCGTTTAATGGACGTGTTTATGACCCGTGCTGCGGCTCTGGCGGTATGTTTGTTCAGTCCGCAAAGTTCATTGAGAATCACGGCGGCAACATCAACAAGATTTCCGTTTTTGGTCAGGACTCCAACCCGACCACATGGAAGATGGCGCAGATGAATCTTGCCATTCGCGGTATTGAAGCCGACCTCGGCAAGTTTAATGCGGACACGTTCTTTAACGATTGCCACCCTCAGCTTAAGGCAGACTTCATTATGGCAAATCCGCCCTTCAATCTCTCCGGCTGGGGTGCAGATAAACTCGTTGATGATGTCCGTTGGCAGTATGGTACGCCTCCTGCTGGCAACGCCAACTTTGCATGGTTGCAGCACATGATCTGGCATCTCGCCCCGAATGGACGTATCGGTATGGTGCTTGCAAATGGTTCGCTTTCCTCGCAGTCCGGCGGTGAAGGCGAAATCCGCAAAAACATTATCAACGCTGACCTTGTAGACTGTATCGTCGCAATGCCGACGCAGTTATTCTACACGACGCAGATTCCGGTATCGCTTTGGTTCCTTGCAAAGAACAAGAAGCAGAAGGGAAAGACGCTATTCATCGACGCACGGAAGCTCGGCACTATGGTTACGCGGAAGCTGCGTGAGCTGACGGATGAAGACATCAAGAAAATCGCTGACACCTACAACGCCTTTGTTGAAGGAACACTTGAAGATGAAAAGGGCTTCTGTGCGGTTGTTACTACGCAGGATATTGCAAAGCAGGATTACATTCTCACTCCGGGACGCTATGTTGGCATTGAGGAACAGGAAGATGACGGTGAGCCGTTTGAAGAGAAAATGGGACGCCTGACTTCTGAACTGTCTGAGCTTTTCACTAAGTCTCATGAACTTGAAGCTCAAATTAAAGAGAAACTAAGCTGCATTGGATACGCAATAGATTAACTGGAGGATGAACATGAAGTCAATCGCACTACGCTTTTCTGAAAAGTTCGCCCCGCCTGAGGGGACTATTGCCGCACATCAGGCTCTAATTGATGAGAAAGGTTATGTGTGGTATGGAAAACTCGGATCTGCCCTTTCTGCAAAAACCGTTGACTTATTATTGAGTAATAAGAATCCTCGCATTTTGCTAATTCACAGTGGAAGGAGTAGCCGCTACTGGGCATATATAGATTTTGCACAACGGACAACGCCGACACTGGATGATATACCTTCATACTATAGGTCAATGGCGACGGATTTCAAATTTTGGTTTCGAGTTAAACACATCGTAAAGGCGGAAAATGATGTTATGCAGAAGTGCAAGGTTGCATCTTCTGGTGAAACACTTACATTCGCTTCCAAAAGTAGCATGAGTCCATACTTCATTATTGATGTGCCAGATTCAGAGTATTCGGGTGAAATGGAGGCTATGTGATGAATTATCGAGAGATCACGCTTAGAGATGCTATCCATTTTAAGAACGGGAAAAAAAGACCCGCTTCTGAGGGAAATATTCCCGTCTATGGTGGAAACGGAGTCCTTGGTTATGCGGGAGAGTCAAACTACGAGCACTGTATCATCATAGGGCGCGTTGGAGCATACTGTGGAAGCGTGTATCTGGAAGAAGGAAAATGCTGGGTATCTGATAACGCTATCGCTGCCGTGCCGACAGGAGGCAATGACATAAAGTTCTTTTACTATTTATTGAAAGGACTGCGCTTGAACGAAAGACACATTGGGACAAGCCAGCCACTACTCACGCAGGAGATACTTAATAAGATCAACTGTGAGGTGCCTTCTTATCCTGAACAGCAGCGAATTGCCGAATTACTAGGTAGTCTTGATAGGAAGATCAATGTAAACCAGAAACTAAACGATAATTTACAGCAGCAAGCTCAAGCGCTGTTTAAGCAGTGGTTTGTTGATAATCCTGACGCTATATCATGGAAGGAAGGTACCTTCTCCAATCTCATTGAAAAGACTATCAGCGGAGATTGGGGCAAAGATTCTCCTTCTGGCAACAACACAGAGATGGTTTACTGTATTCGGGGAGCCGATATTCCGGAAGTACGCGCAGGAAATAAGGGGAAAATGCCCACACGCTATATCTTGCCAAAGAACTATGCTGCTAAGCAGCTTGTTGACGGAGATATAGTTGTTGAAATCTCTGGTGGTAGCCCGACACAATCTACTGGGCGCGCCGCAGCAGTATCAGACGCTTTGCTTGCTCGATATGATAAGGGAATGGTTTGCACAAACTTCTGCAAAGCCCTTAAACCTCGTGCTGGTTACAGTATGTATGTGTACTACTATTGGCAGTACCTCTATGACAGGGACATTTTCTTTTCCTACGAAAATGGAACAACAGGCATCAAAAATCTTGACATCAATGGATTTATTGAAACAGAGCCTATTGTCATTGCACCTGAGGGTTTGGTGGAGAAGTTCGATGCCGTCTGCCAAACAGTTTTCTCGAAAATCTATGCTAATGGTATGGAAAATGAGCATCTTGCCCTTGTACGGGACACTCTATTGCCCAAACTGATGTCCGGCGAGATCGATGCGTCTGCTGTCCAGCTCTAAGCCGCTAAATTATCGTTTATGTTAGGAGGGATAAGATGAAATACTGCTTTTACTACGATGAGTCTGAGCATAGCAGGGTCATCAATCTCTCAACCGTTACTGGTGAGACATATTATGATGGTTTTCTGGCAGCTATTATCGGGTGGCGCAGCGATCACGAAACAGCTTTTGAACAGCGTTATCATGCTTTTGAAGAAAAATACGCTGATAGGAAGAAAAAAGGAGAGCTGAAAAGCGGAACGATAAAGCCGAAGCAGTTAGTTCATGGATTTGCCTCTCTCAACGGAGCAAATGTAAAGCTGCTTGGAGATTTCTTCTCCATCTTTGATGAGAACAGCTATATCTATCTGTTCTGTGCAAGCAAAATCGAATATGTTATCATCCAGATTTTCAAAGGCTATCGCAATAGCGTCTTCTTTGATATGGACGCTGCACGCTACTCGATAGTCAAAGCGATAGTTACATACCGACCCACAGAGGTAATTGAAAGCCTGTATAAAAGCCCAGCGGAGTTTGTAACCGCATTAAAGACATTTCTGACGAACCGGATTAGGCGCAACAAAGAAAACCTCAAATTGAAGGCACAGGAAAACACAGCATTTGAAGCCGTCCTTTGTATCTTGGATGATGTAGATATTCCGCAGTCCCTCGCTTGGGACTACCATTCGCAGTTTGTCGGGTTTGAAAATTTCCTGAGTAGCAAAGGCATTCTTGATTATTCAGTTCTGATCGACAAGGAAGGTGAAGCAGGAGTCGAAAGCAAAACTCTTGTCTCTGCGAAAGAATCCGGTTTGAATAATTGCGACGAGGCAGACTCGATAGACCACTTTGGAATTAGAATGGCTGATATGCTGGTAGGAATTATCGGCAAACTGATGAAATCGCTATACCATTCCTTGACACCGACGCAGGACAGCCCCCGCATTGCGAAGACCCTTCTTAGCAAAGAATGGTTCAGACTAACCGATGAGCAGTTACAGCTATACAAGCAGCTTTATCATATCGTGTTCGAGATCAACAATGATTGGTATAAGGTCTATGCCGGTAATTATTCAGATGACCTTGTTAGCTTTTTGGGACTGCTGGAATTCATGAATCATTTCAATTCAGCTAAGGACATCGAACAAGACTTTGATATGCAACCGGAGGATTGTAATAGCTGCATCTGCCAAAGACTTGAAACCCGTTTTGAGCAGATGAAAAACAAGCTGCCTGTTGAGCCGGTGAAAGATCAAGAAAAGGATTTTTTCAGGAATCGACGCGGCGCAAAAGTTTATTACGATGTAGACAGGCAACCCACTCTGACACTCACCAAAGGGAAAAACGCCTTTGTAGTTCTATCTGTCGGTATTGCAAAGGGTGGCATCCCATTGGTGACTATTGAGGCATCACCTGAAAATCTATGTTATAGGCTGCCTGTACAGTTGGACGAATGGGCAATGACGCTGGTTTCAATGGCAAATACAGGAGAAGATTTGTTTCCTGCTGAGGTAATCTTCACAAAAGCTGAAAACCGCATCTATGCGGATATCATATAGAGGGAGTTGAGTGCAAATGTCGGGCTATTTTACCGAATCAAATTATGAGAATGCTGTCTTGCAGCTTCTCAATGAAGAACTGGGATATAACTATGTCTATGGACCGGACGTGGAGCGCGATTATCACTCTCCGCTTTATGAGGATGTTCTGCTACCTTCCTTGCAGCGGATCAACAAGAGCCTGCCTATGGACGCTCTGACGGAGGCAATCTACAAACTCAAGAACTTTGAAACCGGAACGCTCTTGCAGAAGAACATGGTCTTTATGGACTACCTCCAAAACGGGGTTCCGGTAAAATACTATGACAAGGGTGAAGAACGCTCTACCCTTGTTTACCTTGTAGACTTCAAAAATCCCGCCAGTAACGAGTTCACAGTTGCGAATCAGTGGACTTTCATTGAGAACTCTGAAAAAAGACCGGATGTGATCCTCTTTGTCAATGGTCTCCCGCTCGTCATTGTGGAGTTGAAGTCTCCGTCCCGCGAAGAAACCGACGCTTCCGCAGCATACCGTCAGCTCCGGAACTATATGTATGAGATCCCCTCTATGTTCATTTATAATGCGGTATGTGTCATGAGCGACTTGACCACTTCAAAGGCTGGTACAATCACGTCCGGCGAAGACCGCTTTATGGAGTGGAAAACAACAGACGGCAGCTATGAGAATACGCAACACGCATCATTTGACACATTCTTTGTAGGACTGTTTGAGAAGACCCGCTTCCTTGACATCGTGAAAAACTTCATCTGCTTTAATGTGGATGGACAGAATACATTCAAGATACTCGCCGGGTATCATCAGTATTTCGCAGTCAAAAAGGCGATTGAGTCTACAAAACACGCAACCGTGACGGACGGTAAGGGTGGCGTCTTCTGGCATACACAGGGCAGCGGAAAATCGTTGTCTATGGTCTTCTATGCTCATTATCTGCAAGAAGCGTTAGAAAGCCCCACTATCGTCGTCATTACCGACCGTAACGATCTGGATGACCAGCTTTACGGACAATTCGCCCGCTGCAAAGACTTTCTCCGTCAAACGCCGCAGCACGCCGAAAGCCGTAAGAATCTGAAAGAGCTGCTTGCAAACAGACTGGCAAACGGCATAATCTTCACGACCATGCAGAAGTTTGAAGAAAGCAACGAAGCTCTTTCGGAACGCCGGAACATTATCGTGATGGCAGATGAAGCGCATCGTGGGCAATATGGTCTCAATGAGAAGGTTGTGGTCAAGCAGAAGGACAACGGCGAAGTCGAGGCGAAAACCGTTATCGGCACTGCCCGCATTATAAGAGACACGCTTCCTAATGCGACCTACATTGGATTCACCGGAACACCGATCTCCACAAAAGACCGCAGTACACGAGAGGTCTTCGGTGATTACATCGACATCTATGATATGACTCAGGCAGTTGAAGATGGCGCGACTAGACCCGTCTACTACGAGAGCCGTGTGATTCACCTGAAACTCGACGAGAACACCCTCCATCTGATCGATAATGAGTATGACATTATGGCTGACAACGCCGATCCGTATGTCATTGAAAAGAGCAAAAAGGAACTTGGTCAGATGGAAGCAATCCTCGGTGCCGACCAGACGATCAATTCCTTGGTAAATGACATTCTTGATCATTATGAGAATTACCGTGAGAATATCCTGACCGGCAAGGCGATGATCGTTGCTTATTCGCGTCCCATAGCAATGAAGATTTATAAGCGCATTCTTGAGCTACGCCCAGCGTGGACGGAAAAGATTGCAGTGGTCATGACGCAAGGCAATAACGATCCCGAAGAATGGCGTGAGATTATCGGCAACAAAGCTCATAAGGACGATATGGCGCGGAAATTCAAAGACAATAACTCTCCGCTGAAAATCGCTATCGTCGTGGATATGTGGCTGACCGGCTTTGATGTTCCCTCCCTTGCTACGATGTATGTCTATAAGCCGATGGCTGGACACAACCTGATGCAAGCTATCGCCCGCGTCAATCGTGTCTTCAAAGATAAAGAAGGCGGTTTGGTTGTTGATTACGTCGGTATTGCGGCTGCACTGAAACAGGCAATGAACGACTATACTGCCAGAGACAAGAAAAACTATGGTGATACAGATGTAAGCAAGGCTGCGTATCCGAAGTTCCTTGAAAAGCTCTCTATTTGCAGAGATTTGTTCCACGGATTCAGTTATGAGAAATTCATGTCCGGGAGCGACCTCGACCGTGCAAAGCTTATCAGCGGCGGCGTGAACTTCATACTCGGCAAGAGTGTTGCAGAGTACGATCTTCCCGACAATGAGAAGACACAGAATGTTTTTATCAAAGAAGCTCTGCTTCTCAAGCAGGCACTTTCGCTGTGCAGCAGCTTGGTAGACGAGCAAACTCGCATGGAGGCGGCTTTCTTCGAGTCCGTAAGAACAATGACCGTGCGCTTAGTTTCGGGCGGTACGGGGAAGAAGTTTACACTTCCAGAAGTAAATGAGCGCATTAACGAACTTTTGAAGCACAGCATCAAGAGCGAAGGCGTTATCAACCTCTTCTCCGATGTCCAGACTGAGTTTTCGTTGTTCGATCCGAAGTTCCTTGAAGAAGTGGCAAACATGAAGGAGAAGAATCTGGCAGTCGAACTTCTGAAAAAGCTGATTGCTGAACAAGTATCTGTTTATCGTCGTACAAACATTGTCAAATCCGAGAAGTTCTCCGAAATCATTCAGAGCGCAATGAACCGCTATTTGAACGGAATGCTGACCAACGAGGAAGTCATTCAAGAATTACTCAAGCTGGCGAAAGACATTGCCGCTGCTGCCGCCGAGGGTGAAAAACTCGGATTGACAGCGGACGAGCTTGCTTTCTATGATGCTCTGACGAAGCCGCAAGCAATCAAGGACTTTTACGAGCATGATGAGCTTATTGCTATCACGAAAGAACTGACAGATTTGCTTCGCAAAAACCGGACCATAGACTGGCAAAAGAAAGAGAGCGCAAGAGCAGGAATGCGCCGCCTTGTCAAAAGGCTGCTGAAAAAACACAAATATCCGCCTGAGGGTATGGATGACGCAGTTCAGACGGTCATGAGCCAGTGTGAAATGTGGGGGGATAATCCGTAAATTATTAGTTCACATTTTTGAGCGAGGCTTGCCTATGTATATACGAAATCACTCGTCAAAATGTATATGTGTTAAAAGTAGCGCCCTGCAGCTCATCGGTTTGATTTCAGATTATAAGAATTGGTGGTGACACTATGCCCCTAATCATCGTTTGCAATGACATCACGAAAATGAGCGTGGACGCCATCGTCAACGCGGCGAAGGAATCCCTGTTGGGCGGAGGCGGCGTGGATGGCTGCATCCACCGTGCGGCGGGGCCGGAGCTGCTCCAAGAGTGCCGGACGCTGGGCGGCTGCCGGACCGGCGAGGCCAAGATCACAGGCGCGTACCGCCTGCCGTGCAAATATGTGATCCACACCGTCGGCCCTGTGTGGAACGGCGGTAAGTACGGCGAGCGGGAACAGCTCGCCTCCTGCTACCGGACGAGCCTTGCGCTGGCGAAGGAGCACGGCTGTGAGACGGTGGCATTTCCGCTGATCTCCTCCGGCGTTTTTGGCTATCCCAAGGATCAGGCGCTCCGGGTGGCGGTGGACACCATCAGCGAATTCCTCGCAGAAAACGACATGACGGTGTACATCGTCATTTTCGACCGCACGGCGTACCAGATCGGCAATAAGCTGTTCGCGGATATCGCCGCCTACATCGACGACCACTATGTGGATGCCCACACCGATTCCCGACGGGAGCGGATGCGCCGGATGGGCGTCGTTGAAAGCCGGATGCTGACCGCCTGCGAGGACGCGCCCATGGCGGTGGGCGGTCTGGATGAGGCGCTTGCGCATCTGGATGCCGGATTTTCGGAGGCGCTGTTGAAGCTCATTGACCGCAGCGGAAAAAAGGACGCAGAGGTCTACAAGAAGGCCAACGTAGACCGCAAGCTGTTCTCGAAAATCCGCAACAACCCGGACTACAAGCCCTCCAAGCCCACGGCGGTGGCCTTCGCCATCGCGCTGGAGCTGAGCCTGCCGGAGACCCGCGACCTCATCGCCCGCGCGGGCTACGCCCTGAGCCCCAGCAGCAAATTTGACGTCATCATCGAGTATTTCATCATGCAGCGGGACTACGACATTTTCAGAATCAACGAGGCGTTGTTCGCGTTTGACCAGAGTCTGCTGGGGGCGTGAGGAATGAAAATTATACTCAGCCGAAAAGGTTTTGACTCTGCGAATGGCGGCATCGTCAGTCCCATTTTTGAAGATGGTACAATGGTTTCGTTTCCCATTCCCAGCGATGATGAGGATACATATGATTCTCTTTACTACAATGGGATTCCATACTCCAAGATTTTACATGATTTGAGGTATAAGGGTGGGAACCACTGCCATGTCGACCCGGATTTGGATTTGAGTCGGCGTGCAAAGGAAATTGACGGCTGGTTTCCAGCGTTCGGTCAGCGGGATGCCGCGGCTTCTTACCTAAAGAATCTGAGTGTTGCGCCTGGAGATATTTTCCTGTTTTTTGGAAATTTCCACTTTGTTGAGTGCAAAAACGGGGAATACAAGTATTCGCGGGAGTGCGGTGATTTTTACCGAGAAAAAGATATTCAGGTGATTTGGGGCTACCTACAGGTGGGGGAAATCCTTTCTGTGCCCGAAAAGCAAAAAGAAGCGTGGTGGCACCCCCATTCAACCGATGAGCGGACAAGCGGCACAGCGAATGTTATATTCAAGGCATCTGAGAGACTTTCTCTGGATAACACCAAGCCTGGAGCGGGTTTGCTGCCCTTTGACAAAAAGCGTGTGCTGACGCTGGAGGGCGCAACAAAAGCAACTTGGGCGATGAATGAAGTGTACAATACGCAGCACATATACGGAAAGAGAAAGAACGGCGCAAAGGATCCAATAAAGGGATTATACTACGCGGGCATTTGGCAGGAACTTGGACTGATGGAATCGGATGCCTGCACGGAGTGGGCAAGAAGTATACTTTTGTAATCAGGAGTGTAACACCATGACTTTTATCTGTTACCCAAAATGCACCACCTGCCAGAAGGCGCAGAAGTGGCTGGACGAGAACGGCGTTTCTTATACATTCCGGGACATCAAAATGGAACATCCTACTTATGAAGAGCTGTCTGCGTGGCATCGGCGCAGCGGGCTGCCGCTCAAGAAATTCTTCAACACCAGCGGTCTTCTCTATAAGTCCATGGCGCTGAAGGAGAAATTCCCCGCCATGAGCGAGGACGAGATGCTGAAGCTCCTTGCAGCAGACGGGATGCTCGTCAAGCGCCCGTTACTGGTGGGCGATGATTTCATGCTGGTCGGCTTCAAAGAAGCCGAGTGGGAGAGCCGCCTGAAAACCCAATAAATGTCGCCCCACAGGCGACCAAACCCTCCTTCGGATGCGCTACAATGGGAGCGCAATCAAACGAAGGAGGGCTTTTTATGACGGAATTGGTTTTTATTTTGGATCGCAGCGGCTCCATGTCGGGGCTGGAGGGTGCCGTCAAGATTTATGCGCAAAATTGTTTGCAGGCTCCGGCAGACCTGAAGTCAGCCGGCAATAGAGGCGTCGTCCAGAGCCGCCTCCAAGTGCTTCATGTTCATGTATTTCTTGCAGCCCCACTGAGTGCCTGCCACGTGGCGCAGCCTCGCACAGACCAGCATCAGGGCGGAGTTCCCGTCAGGGAACGTCCCCACCACACGGGTGCGCCGACGGATCTCACGGTTCAGCCGCTCGATCACGTTGTTGGTGCGGATGCGCGTCCAATGCTCGCTGGGAAAATCGCAGTAGGTCAGCGTCTCCTCAATGCCGTCCTCGACCTTCTTGGCAGCCTCCTTCAGCTTCATGGCGCGCAGCTCGGCGACCACGGCTTTCGCCTTCTCGCGGGACGCCTTTTTGCTCTCCTGGGCGTGGATCGCCTTGAGCATTTTTGCCACAATTTTGACCTTGGATTTGGGCACAACAGAGAAAACGTTGCGGTAGAAATGCACCGTGCAGCGCTGGTATTTGGCGTCCGGGAACACCTCGCCCACAGCCTCCAGCATCCCCATGCACTTGTCGCCGACGATGAGCTTCACGCCGTCCAAGCCGCGTCCGCGCAGCCACTGGAAGAAGCTGACCCAGCTGGCCTTGTCCTCTTTCATGCCCTCGGCAGCGCCCAAAACCTCACGAAAACCGTCCTCATTCACGGCGATTGCCACCAAAACAGCTACATTTTCGTACTCTCCGCCCCAGTTGCGGCGCAGGTAGATGCCGTCCACGTAGACGTATGGATAGCGCCCACCCTGTAACGGGCGGTTCCGCCAGTCCTCGATGTGAACGTAGGCTTTCTTGTTCAGCTCACTGATGGTAGCGGGCGAGACCTTGCTGCCCCACAGAGCCTCCGTGATGTCCTCCACCCGGCGCACGGAAACGCCTGCCAGGTACATTTCGATAAGTGCCTCCTCCACGCTGCTTTCCCGGCGGCGATACCGTTCGATGATGGCGGTTTCGAAGGACACGCCCTTGAGCCGCGGCATGTGGAGCGTGACGTCGCCGGAGGTGGTGGTAAGATTCCGGTCATAGTGGCCGCTGCGGTAGCCCTGACGGGCCTCGCTGCGCTCGTAGCGGGCTGCCTGCGTCAGGGACTCTGCCTCTTTCTCCAGCAGCTCGTTCAGGGTCTCCTCCACGCTTCCGCGAACCAATTCCTTGATTTGCCCCTTGATAATTTCCTCATTCAGCTGTACAATTTTCTCGGACATAGTTTGCTGTCTCCTTTCGAATGTTTGTGTGGTAACTTCATTCTACCAGAGCCTGCAAGCTATGTCTTTCTTCATGCTCTTTTCAATTTGCGCAAGTTATTGTACATTATC
>CAMDUN010000007.1:0-71059 GCA_945878665.1 uncultured Clostridia bacterium
AGCTATGTCTTTCTTCATGCTCTTTTCAATTTGCGCAAGTTATTGTACATTATCTATGAAAAAGTGGATCTGTGAAAAGGGAAAGACCGGCGAGAGCCGGTCTTTCGTTTGTGTGTGAGGGATGTGCCCGGTGGACGTGTGTAGGGGCGGACGACTCTGTCCGCCCGGAATGTAATACGAAAACGGCGGGGCGATGTGGGCATCGCCCCCTACGAAAAGACCGCCGGAAACCCGTGTGTAGGGGCGGATGCCCACGCAGTGGAGCGAAGCGGGACAAGTACCCTTGGGGTGCACGCCGCCGCATGGACAACGCACACGCCTTCGGTAGAACGTTCGTAGGGGGCGATGCCCACATCGCCCCGCACGTATGACGCAGGGGGGCGGTAGGCGTCCGTAGGGGCGGGGTTCTATCCCGCCCGTTTCCGCTTCCCGCGCCAATATCATCGGCCACTGGTGCGAGATGACCTTACCAATATAGCAGCAGCGCCCGCCACAAATGTGGCGGGCGCTGTTGAGCGTGTCGATAAACCCATCCTGTCATTCCGAGGGGAACCCCAAGGGTACTTGCTTCGCGGCGCGAAGCGACGTGGGAATCCGCAATCTTTTAGTTGCAAATTCGCAGAAAAACGTGAAAATTGTGCGATTTGAAAACGGATTGCCACGCCAGTCTGCGGACTGGCTCGCAATGACAGGTTTTTTCGACAGACTGAGCAGCGCCCGCCACAAATGTGGCGGGCGCTGCTTCATATTGCTTATTCCTCCACGGGTGGGTTCAGCGCGGTCTGCACCGCCTCGATCAGCGCGTCCAGCGTCTCCGCGTCCTCGCCCATGGGCAGACGGCAGGTCAGGCCGCTCAGATCCACATTCAGCTGCGTGAACGCCTCCGGCAGGCTGACGCCCTCCACCGTGGGCCACACGTACCAGCCGCTTTCCGCCATCAGTGCCTGGCCGGTGGGGGACAGCGCAAACTCCATCCACAGCTGCGCCGCCGCGCTGTGCCCTGCGCCCCGCAGGATGGCCGCACCGTGGAGTACGTAGGGCGTACCCTCGTCGGGCATCACCAGTCGGATGTCGTCATAGCCGTTCTCCAGCCGCTGGGCCGCGCCGCGATCCAGCAGTCCCACCGCCACCACGCACTCGCCCGTGCCCACGTACTTTGCCGCCGGGTCGCCGTCCTCCGTGTACCGCACCGTGTTCTCGTCCAGCGCCAGCAGGTACTTCTCCGCCTTGCTGCCGTATGTATCCAGCGCCGCCTGGGCCAGCAGCCGCCCTTCAGCGGTGTCGTATCCGGGCAGCCACAGCAGCTCCCAGTACTCCAGCTTCGTCAGGTCGTCCCAGCCGGACGGCGCGCCGATCTCCATCTCCTTCAGGGAGGCGGTGTTGACCATCAGCCCAAGGGGATCAACCGCCACGCCGTACCACAGGCCATCCGCCCCGGCAAAATCACCGTCGGTCAACCCCGCTGCGGCGGCGGGGACGTAGGCCGTCAGCCCGCCTATGGCTGCCGCCTCCTCCAGCGCGCCGCTGTCTGCGCCGAACCACACGTCCGCGCCGGGCCGTCCCGGCTTGTTCAGCTTGTCCAGCACCGCCCGGTCGCTGACCTCCTGATAGCTGACGCGGATGTCGAACAGCTCCTCGAACGTCTCGCAGGCGGCGGTGAGATAGTCGGCGGGGCAGCCGCCGTACACCGTCAGGCTGCCCTCCGCCTGGGCCTGCTCCACCAGCGTTTCCAGCCCGGCAAAGGCGGCGGGGTATTCCCACTCCGTGTCGCCGGTGTCCTCCGTCTGGCCGCAGGCCGTCAGGGATAACGCTGCCAGCAGCGCCAGCAGCAGGGCGGTACATTTTTTCATAGGGTGTCCTCCTTACGAAAGCAGGCCCGGCCACAGGGCCGGGCCTGTTCTATTTCAAGGGGTATTATACCGACATTTTTCGCCGCTGTCAATCTCACCGCAGACACGCGGTGAACACCACCTGCCCTGCCGCCGCTTCGGCCTTGATCCACCCCCGGTGTCCCTCGGCGATGCTCCGGGCCACTGACAGGCCGATACCGAAGCCTGTGGCCTCGCCGCTGCGGGAGGTGTCCGCCCGGTAGAAGCGGGAATCCGTAATCTTTTAACCGCAATTTGCATGAAAACGCATACGTTGTGCATTTTAGAAACGGATTGCCGCGCCAGTCTGCGGACTGGCTCGCAATGACGGGCTTTTTCGACAGCCTGAGCCCACCCGGTTAAAGAAAGCCTAAAGACCCGCGTTTTTACATACCGCACAAAAAGAAAGCTGGAATTTATATAATATGCACAAAACTGACCGCCGCCCCGCATCGGAAATATTCCAGCCCCAGGGGGTTGTTTTGCGGAATGCGCCGTGCTATACTATGCCTTGCACGCGGGAGATTTTCCGCGTTTTCCTGCGCCTATTCGGCAAAAACAGGAAAAATTCGCAACATTAGGAGGGTATGGCCATGTCTGCTGCCTCTCGCCGCCGGACGCTCACCGTAGAGATGACCTCCGGCTCTCTTTGGAAAAACATACTGCTGTTCAGTCTGCCGCTGATGATGACCCAGGTGCTGGAGGTGCTGTTCAACCTCAGCGACGTGGCCATCGCCGGCAAATACGCCTATAACACCTATATCGCCCTGGGCTCGGTGGGCTCTACCACCACCCTGGTCTCCCTGTTCACCGGCCTGCTCATCGGCCTGGGCGGCGGCGTCAACGTGTCCGTGGCCCGCGGCCTGGGCATGGGCAGCGATGAGGACGTGGAGCACACCAACCACTCCTCTCTGCTCATCTGCCTGGCCGCCGGTGTCCTCACCTGTCTGGTCTGCGTGTTCTTCGCCGAGCCCATGCTCCGCCTGCTGAACACCAAGGAGGAGTTCCTCCCCGGCGCGGTGCTGTACCTGAAGCTCTACGCCTTGGGCCTGCCCGCCATGGGCATCTACAACTGCGGCAACGGCATCCTCAGCGCCACCGGCGACACCAAGCGCCCCCTGATCTACCTCTCCGTGGCCGGCGTGCTGAACGTACTGCTGAACCTGTTCTTCGTCATTGGCTGCAACATGTCCGCCGAGGGCGTGGCCATCGCCAGCGCCATCGCCCAGTGGGTGTCCGCCATCCTCATCATGATCCACCTGCTGCACCGCAAGGACTGCTGCCGCATCTGCCTGAATAAGCTGCGCTTCCACCGATTGGCCTCCAAGCGGGTGCTGCTCATCGGTGTGCCCTCCGGGCTGCAAAACGCCATCTTCGCCGTGGCCAACCTGTTCGTCCAGGCGGGACTGAACTCCTTCGACGAGATCACCGTCTCCGGCGCGGCTGCCGCCGCCAATGCCGACACCCTGGTGTTCAACATGATGGCCGCGTTCTACACCGCCTGCGCCAGCTTCGTCAGCCGCAACTGGGGCGCGGGCCGGAATGAGCGCATCCGCAAGAGTTATTATATCAGTATGCTCTACGCCTCCATCGTGGGCGCGGTGGCCGGCGTGCTGCTGCTGATCCTTGGCCGCCAGTTCCTGGGCTTCTTCGCCGATAAGCCGGAGGTCATCGACGCCGGTGTGGATCGCCTGCGGATCATGGCTTTCTCCTACTTCATCGCGCCCCTGATGGATGCCAGCATCGCCGCCTCCCGCGGCCTGGGCCGCAGCGTTGCCCCCACCGTTATGGTCATCATAGGCTCGTGCGTGTTCCGCGTGGTGTGGATCTACACCGTGTTCGCTTTCTTCCACACCATCACATCCCTGTACCTGCTGTATATCGTCTCCTGGATCATCACCGGCGTGGCCGAGGCCATCTACTTCCGCATCACGTATAAAAAGTGCGTCCTGCAAAAGACCATGACCTGGTAACGCGCTATGCGGGTGAGGGAGAGCCGCTGACGCGCCGCACCCCATTATTTGTCCGTAGTAGGGGCGGGGTTCTGCCCCGCCCGCCGCTGCACACAAGCGCTCCTTGCGATTTCGTAGGGGGCGATGCCCTCATCGCCTCACCAGCGAAAAAACCGCCCTCCGGGCGGTTTTTTCATGCCAACAGCTCATCGTATGTGGTGTGCAGCGCGTCACGGATGCCCCGCAGCTGCGCGGCCTGCAAATGCTGTGTGCCGCGCTCGATCTTCACCAGCGTCTCCCGCGTCATCTCCACACCGTCCAGCTGAAGCCGCCGCACCAATTCCGTCTGCCCAATACCCTGAGACAGACGGATGCGCCGAATATTCGCGCCGATGTGGATAGCATCCTGCTTGACCTTCTGCTCCATGCCGCATACCTCCGAAAAGGACTGAAACAAGTCCTGTTTCTCTTGATAGTATGCGTAATTCGCACTACAATGGGACTGAAACTGGTCCTGTTCGAAAGGGGATGATGAAATGTCCAAACAAGTAACGCTGCTTGTGGACGAGGCGGCATACGCGCTTTACGCACGGGTAGGCCAGGCCGCAGGTGGTCTGTCGCCGGAGCAGGTCATGGCCGATGCGTTGTTCAAACTGGCCGGTGAATTGAGCCTGCAAGCGCTGAACAAGAAAAGACATGCATAAAAAAACCGCCCTCCGGGCGGTTTTTTCTGTATTCCCTTATTCCTCCAGCGCGTAGAACAGCTCCGCCATCTGCGCCGTCACGTCCTCCGTGAAGCTGCACAGCGTCACGCAGTAGACGTAGTTCCCGGTCTTCAGGCATATCATCAGCTCATACATGGCCGTTCCGCCCTTTTCCCCGGTCACGGTGATGGCGGGGCACTTCTCCGTCCCCGCAAAATCGGCGGCGGACACCTGCACCGCCACGTTCTCATACCCGTATGCGCTCAGCGTGTCCCCCAGCTCTCCGGCGGACAGCTCCACATAGTCCTGCGCGCTCACCGCCGCGCCGCCCAGCAGCCCCAGGTTCTGGAACACAACGTTCATAGTCATCAGCCCGTCGGTGGACACGGCGTACATATCAAAGATGCTGGGACTGTCCGCCAGCATGGCCTTCACGTCCTCGCTGTCCGTGCCCTCGGTCAGTACGCCGTTCAGCTCCGCCATCTGCTCCTGGGTGTAGAACACCCAGCTGTCGTCCAGCTTGCAGCCGATCCCGGCGAACTCGTTGGCGTACACGCCGCCGCTGACGCTTCCCGGCTCGAACCCGTCCTGCGTTTCATCGTCCGTCCCCGGCTGCACCGTGCCCGTCCCGGTGTTCTCCGTCACCCCGGGCCGCACCGTGCCGCCGATGTCCTCCGTATCCGTATCGCTCCTGCCGCCGCAGGCCGTCATGGTCAACGCCATCACCGCTGCCAGCAGCAGAGAAATATACCGCTTCATCCGTTCCACCTCCTGTGGTTCTCCCTGTCATTTTACCATCCTCGCCGCAAAATGACAAGCCAGCATCCGCCATATTTTTTCCTGCGTCCCTCCCTCCCCATTTCCCGACACATCTCGCCGTCCTTTTCCGCTACAATATGACCATTGACCGAAAGGGGAGGGACAAGCCTTGAAACAACTGCTTCGCGGGATCAGCCGCACCGCGCCGCTGCCGCTTACGGCGCTGGCCGCGCCCGCCGCCGCTTTCTTCCTGTCCGCCGCCGCGCTGGGCGGCCAGTTCAGCCCTTGGACGCTGGCGGCGGTGGCCGTCTCCGGCACGGGCTGGAGCGGCCTCGCCTCCGTGGCGTGTGCGCTGCTGGGCGCGCTGGCGTTCCTGGATTTCCAGCCCGGCCTGCGTCTGGGCGCAGCAGCGCTGCTCATCTTCTGCGCCAACACGTCCTTCTGCACCACCCGCCTGTACCGCTGCAACTGGTTTCGCCCCCTTGCCGCCGTGCTGGCGTCATCCCTGGTGCAGACGGCCTACCTGTGGCAGCGGGGCGGACGGCAGTGGGCGCTGTGGTGCGCGTCGTTGGCCCTGCTCTACGGCTGCGTCCGCCTGTGGCCGCAAAGACTGGGCGGCCCGGCGGAGGACAGCCGCGATGGCCGTTTTTTGCTGCTGCTGGGTGCCTGCGCCGCCTTGAGCCGCCTGTCGCTGTACGGCTTCTCGCCCGCCATGCTGGCCGCCGCCGTGCTGCTGCTGGCCCTCAGCCGCTCCGCCCGCCCCGCCGACCTGATCTGCGCCGGGGCGCTGGCGGGCTTTACGCTGGATCTCTGCGCTGTGGACACGTTCTACGCCTCCGTGGTGCTGGCCCTTGCCGCCGCATCCTGCGCCGCCGCCCGGTCGCTGCCCCGTATCCTGTCCGCCGCCGCGTTCTGCGCCGGCGGCCTGTGCGGCGCGTGGCTGCTGGGCGATGTCCAGCCCTTTGCCCTGTTGTGTGAGCTCATCGCCGCCTGCGGCGCGTATCTGCTGCTGCCCGCCGCGCCGCTGGCCCGTCTGCCCGCCCCGGACATGGCCGCCGCCCCGGCGGCGGCACTCCAAGCGGTGTACGACAGCCTGCCCGCCGAAGCTCCGGCCCTCCGCCCCGAGAACCCCGCCGTGCTGTTCGACCGTGCGGCGGAGCAGGTCTGCCGCGACTGCGCCCTGCGCGCCGACTGCTGGCAGTCCCATTACACCGATACCTACAACGCCTTCAACGATGCCTGCCCCCGGCTGCTCCGCCGGGGTAAGCCCCTGGCCGAGGACTTCCCCGCCTACTTCGCCGCCCGCTGCATCCGCTTTCCTCAGTTGCTGTCGGCGCTGGAGGAGCAGCTCCGGGGCTTTCTCCAGCGCCGCGCCCACCACGCCCGGCTGGACGCGGCCTACCGCCTGGCCCGTGAGCAGTACGCCCAGGTCTCCCAGCTCCTGACACGTCAGGAAGCGGAGAATGCCCCGGCCCGCCCCCGGTACGTCTGCCGTACCGCCCTGGCCACCCGGCCTAAGAAAGGGGAGGCGCTCTGCGGTGACGAGGCCGCCTGCTTCGCCGTGGGGGACAGGACGTACCTGCTGCTGTCCGACGGCATGGGCAGCGGCGACAGCGCCCATCACGAGGCCGCCATGACCGTCCGACTGCTGCGCCAGTTCCTCACCGCCGGCATCCATGCCGCCCCGGCGCTGAAAACGCTGAACACCGCCCTTATGCTCCGCTGTCAGGGCGGCGCGGGCTTTACCACCATCGACCTGGCCTGCATGGACAGCGCCTCCGGCGTGGTCACGCTGTATAAGTACGGCGCTGCCCCGTCCTACCTGAAAAAGAGCGGCACGGTGACGCGGCTGGCGGGCAGCGCCCTGCCCGCCGGGCTGGAGAGTGCCGACCGCGACCCGCAGCCCCAGCGATTGACCCTGTCCCCCGGTCACTGGCTGGTGCTGGTGTCCGACGGTGTCACCGGCGACAGTGACGAGTGGCTGCAGGATCTGCTGGCCGGCTGGGACGGCACATCTCCCCGCCAGCTGGTGTCCCTCATCCTCCGCGAGGCGGAGGATCGCTGGCACGGCGATGACGACTGCGCCGTGCTGGCCCTCCGGGTCGAGCGGCTGGGCGACGGAAAAAAGCGGGTGTGACGCGCCGCATTTTTCTCATTTCACCGTATAACTTCCCTCCGCCCCGGCGATACTAGGGCTGTAACAAATGCAGCAAGGAGGGCATCCACTTGGTTAAAGGCGTTTCCCGCCGCGTCATCGTCGTTGACTCACCCGACCCGCGGATCTTTGAACAGGCGATCTTCATTCTCCCCACCGATGGCGGCGGTGTCAGTTCCCGCCAGCTGGTGGATCAGGCGGTGCGTATCGCCCGCAACTATGCCCGCTGTCAGGGCGGCTCCCGCCGCCGCTTCCGCTGGCCCGCCTGGCTTTGGGCCGTGTGCGGCGCGGCAGCCTGCGGCCTTGCGTGGCTGCTCATCTCACTTTTCTGACGTTGGTTTCATGCGGGAAAACGGCCCGCTTGAAATAGATGGCTTTTCCATCGTTTTTTCCCACCGTTTTTCTCCTCACTTGGGGCGGACGCATCAGCGTCCGCCCCCTATTTTGTCGATAAACCCTCTCTATGGGGTCAGAGGTTCATTTACGCAGGGGGAGCTCGAGGGGGCAAAGCCCGCCTCGAATAAGATCAAATGTCGCGCAAAGCCTTGCCTTGCAAGGCGTGCGTGGAGCACCCCAAGGGTACTTGCTTCGCGGCGCGAAGCGACTATTTTCGTGCCGCAAGGCGGCACAAAAATAACGACATTATTTCAGGCTGTCGAAAGAGCCGAAGGCTTTTTCGACAGCCTGAGGGCGGACGCTGATGCGTCCGCCCCTTTTTTCATAATGTCAGGCAACTGAAAATAATTTAGAACGCCTGACAAAAAGTCTTGTTTTTTCCGTTAAAAAGCGTTAAGATATAAGTGCGCCCGTTTCGGGCGCATCACACTTGCAAAGGAGAATATCACATGGAGCGTATCTTCCACCTGAAGGAGAACGGCACCACGGTCAAAACGGAGATCCTGGCCGGCCTGACCACCTTCATGACCATGGCGTACATCATCGCCCTGAACCCCAACCTGCTGACCAACTTCGCCGTCGGCACGCCCCTTTGGAACGGCGTGTTCCTGGCCACCTGCATCGCCAGCGCCATCGGCACGGTGGTCATGGCCTTCCTGGCCAACAAGCCCTTCGTCATGGCCCCCGGCATGGGCCTGAACAGCTTCTTTGCCGTCATCGCCGGCAACGTGGCCGCCATGCTGAACACGGACTATACCAGCGCCTTCCAGGCGGTGCTGTGCATCATTCTGGTGGAGGGCATCGTCTTTCTGCTGCTGAGCATTTTCAACATCCGCGACAAGATCGTCACCGCCATCCCCCTGGGCGTCCGCCTGGGCATCGGCCCGGCCATCGGCCTGATGCTGATGAACATCGGCCTTGGCTCCAACGTGGGCATCTACGCCGAGGGCAACGGCTACACCAGCCCCTTCTATGTCCTGCGCGACTTCTTCGGCGCGATGACGCCCAGCGTCATCAAGGATCACATGGGCGCGGAGTACAGCACCATGGTGCTTACCGTCGCCACCATGTTCATCGGCCTGTTCGTCATCATCCTGCTGGCCAAGAAGGATGTCAAGGCCGCCGTGCTGGTGGGTATGCTAGTGGCCTCCGTCATCTACTGGGCGGGCAGCTTTATCTTCCTGCACGTCGATCCCTTCGCCTCTCTTGAGGGCGCGTCCTTCCTGCCTCCCTTCCACGACATGGCCGAGACCACCCTCTTCAAGTTCGACTTTGCCGACTTCTTCAACATCGGCTGGTTCACCGCCATCAGCCTGATCATCACCTTCTGCATGATCGATATGTTCGACACCATCGGCACGCTGGTGGGCACGGCCTCCCGCGCCGGCATGACCGACAAGGACGGCAATATGCCCAACATGAAGGAAGCCCTCCTCTCCGATGCCGTGGGCACGGTGGCCGGCGCGTGCTGCGGCACGTCCACCGTCACCACCTTCGTGGAGTCCGCCTCCGGCGTGGAGGCCGGTGGCCGCACGGGCCTGACCAGCCTGACCGCCGCGTTCATGTTCCTGGCCTGTATGTTCATCGCCCCGGTGGCCGCCATCATCCCCGCCGCCGCCACCTCCTCCGCCCTGATCTACGTGGGCATCCTCATGCTCCAGGGCCTGAAGAACGTGGACTTTGACGACATGGACCAGGTCGTCCCCGTGTTCCTCATGCTGCTGGCCATGCCCATCTCCGGCTCTATCGGCCACGGCATCGGCCTTGCCATGATCGCCTACACCGTCATCAAGGTGTTCTCTGGCCGCGCCAAGGACGTCTCCGTCCTGACCTACGTCATCGCGGCGCTGTTCCTGGTGAAGTTCTTCGCCGTCGTCTGATCCCTGTATAGTAAGCAGCACCCCCGGCCCTGTAGCCGGGGGTGCTGCTATTATATTCATATTTCCGTTTCCGGCAGCTTTTCCGGCCATTGCGGCCATGTCTCCCGGATGAAGGACACCACCGCGTCCCGCGCTATGCCCAGCGCCGCGGCCATCTCGCCGTACAGCTGCTCCTCCGCCCGCTTCAGATACCGCTCGTCCATCTGGCTCACCTTTTTCCCATGGCGTACCGCCCAGGCCCGCCTGCGGCAGATGGTGTGTACCATGGCCGCCAGCTCCCGGCACTCGCACCGCTGCACCAGCTGATGATAGTGCTCCTTGGCCGCCCGCAGTCCCGGCATCTCCGGCTTGCACGGCGGCAGGCCGGGCAGCTCCCCGATCAGCGCCAGCGCCGCCTCCCGGCTCATCACGGGCCGCATCAGCACCGCCGTGTCCACCGGGGTCAGCACCGTGCCGCTGCGGTACAGCGGCGCAAGATGATAATACAGCCTGCCGCTTCGGTCATAGTCCATGCCGGACGGGCCGATAGACTCCACCCGGCACACGCCCTCGCCGCCGTACACCACCAGATCGCCTGCTGCAAACATACCACACACTCCTATTCTCGCACAAACACAATACACAAATCTTTAGCTTGATTATAGCATAAAATGTCAAAAAATGTAAGCACAAAATTTGACGCAAATGTCGATTTTCCGGCCGCACTGTGCTACAATACAGAAAAATTCTTGCGAGGTGTACTGCTATGAAGACCCCTATCATCCACCCCGACGCCTACATCGCGCCCAACGCCACCGTGGTGGGCAACGTGCGGATCGGCGCGGGCAGCAGCGTGTTTTTCGGCTCGGTGCTCCGTGGCGACCGCGAGCCCATCACCATCGGCGACGACACCAACATCCAGGACAACTGCGTCCTCCACGAGGAGTTCGGCCACCCCGTGTCCGTGGGCAGCCGCGTCACCGTGGGCCACGGCGCGATCCTCCATAGCTGCACCATAGGCGACGAGACCCTCATCGGCATGGGCGCGATCATCCTCAACGGCGCGGTCATCGGCAGCCACTGCATTGTGGGCGCGGGTGCGCTGGTCACGCAGAACACCGTCATCCCCGACGGTTCGCTGGTCTACGGCTCACCCGCCAGGGTCAAGGGCCGGCTGGATGAGTCCACCATTGAGGACATCCGCCAAAACGCCGGGGCCTACCGCCAGGAAGCCGCCGCCTTGTTTCCCAAACACGGCGATCAATAAGCGGCAGATGCTGCCCGTGCGAAAAGGCCGCCGGTGGACGTCCGTAGGGGGCGATGCCCACGCAGCGAAGCAAGTACCCTTGGGGTGCATCGCCCCGCACACCGCGCAGCGGTGTCATTCCGAGCCAGTGACCGATGTCACTGGCGTGGGAATCCGTCCCCTTTTTTCATGCCTCCGGCGGCCTCTTTTCTTTCAACAGCGAAAGAAAAGAGGAAAAGAAACGCCGCCAAAAACTACGTTTTTGGATTTCCTTGCGCGCCTTCACATGGTAATTATCATGCCAAAATGAACCACGCGAACGCTGTGCCGTGGAAACTTCCCCTAAATGTTGCATCGTCTCTGCTTCTCTTTCCGCTGCCGCTTTTGCTCTGAAATGCAGGGCTTTACAGCCGTGTCAAGAACACTTCCCAATCGGCGGCCAAAGGCCGCCACCTACCTTTGCCGCTTCGCGGCAAAGGCGCGATTTGATAATCGCCTACCTCGGGTGAGGTTTCCAAAGGGGAGGGCCGCAGCCCTCCCTTTTGGTCGTTTCAAGGAGAGGGGATTTTTAAGGGGAGAGGGAAATCGAAATCCCTCTCCCCTTAAATGGCGTTCTTTGGATACTTTCTTTCGCCAAGGAAAGAAAGTATCCCGCCGGAGGCAAAAAGAGCAAAGAGAGGGAAAAACCAACAAGAGCGGAATCCTCCACACAAAAAAAGCACCCCTTCGGGTGCTTTTTTTGCTTTGCTTCATCCTCAATAATGCTTCACCAGCCCCGCCAGCAGCAGCGTAGGCAGCAGCCACAGCAGCTGATACAGCACCATGGCCAGCGGTGTCAGCAGCGCGAAATTCCCGATGGAGGTCAGGTAATACGCCAGCGCGATGCCCGCCGCCGCGCCGATATAGCTCAGCACCGTGGCCGTCCGCACGGCCTTCACCGCCCGGCGGCTTCCGGCCACCGTCTCCACCAGGGGTAGCAGCCCCTCCCGGCAGATGACCGCGTAGGGCGCTTCGCCCTGCTGCTGTGCCAGCTCCGCCAGCGCCAGCCGCGTGGACACATCCGGGTACACCGGCTTGGCGTCCACACCAAACTTCCGCTTGATCAGCCCCGGCGTCACGTTGCCGCTGCGTACCGCCAGCACCGGCGTGATATGGAAGCGCCGCAGCGTCCGCAGCGCCCACTCCGCGTTGCGGGAGGGCTGGTACTTGATGGCGAACGCCGCCGTCAGCGCCCCGTCCACCGCCAGAAACGCGCCGGTGGGCAGCTTCATCTCCCGTGGCAGGGCCACTTTCCGCTTTTTCATAAAGTACGCGCTGCCCAGCAGCACCGTCTCGCCCCGGATGGTGGCCTCCACGCCGCCCTCCTCGCAGAACCGCAGCCCGTCCACCGGCAGGTGAACGCCGCCCTCGGCGGTGAGCTGCCGCTCCAGCAGCGGTGTCAGCCCACTGCCTGCCGCCTTGGCCACCGATGCGGCATAGGATATCGCCCGGCTTCGTTCCTCGCCGAATACCTTGTAGCCGTTCAGCGACACCGTTCCCGCCGGGAACAGGTCGTCATCCGTCAAAACCAGCCGGTTGGGGCGGCTCACCGCCCGCGCTCCGGCATACCCAGCGGCGGCGCAGCCGCTGCGTCCCAGCCGCCGGGACAGATAGAACAGGGGCAGCACCCCCGTCAGGGGGATGGCCACGCCCATGCCCGCCGTCACCAGGGAAGTCAGCACCCAGGGGAAGTCGGTCATACCCTGCCCCGACAGGCACACCACGCCGGCCAGCACCACCGCCGCCGACAGCAGCAGCGGCAGCACGTAATTCTGCCACAGCCTGGCCGGGTCTGCCTTCTCCGTCAGGCGGTAAAAGCCCTCGGTTTTCCCCCGCTGCTTGCACACCCCCGCCGCCGTGACGGAGACCATATAGGGCGGCTGGCCGTTGAGCACCAGCAGATGATATGCGCTGCGCCGCGTCTCCGCCTCCAGATATAGCCCCCACTGGCAGGATACCGTCAGCAGCGCCCCGGCGGCAGCGTAGGGCGTGGCCACCGTGCTGCCCGTCACCATGCCGCACACGCAGCACAGCAGCTGGGTCAGCACCGCCACCCCGGCGCACAGCTCGCAGCCCACACGGCCCTGCCGCAGCAGCTCCATGGCCCGCTGCCACACGGGCATACACAGCAGGGCCGTCAGCAGCAGCCCACCGCCCAGGGCGGCGCACCGCAGCATGGACTCGTCCAGCCACTGGGACGGCAGCCGCTCCAGCTCCTGCAAAACGGCGGCGGCCAGCAGCGCTGCCGCCGGCAGCAGCGCCGTCAGCAGCCCCCGCCGCAAACGGCGGCAGCGCCGCTTTTCATCCCGCAGCAGATCCTCCGCCAAGGGCTCGGGCTCAAGAGGTTCTTCCTCCTCCGCCTCGTCCTCCGGCTGGTCGAATAGCTGCTCCGTGTCCTGAAACCGGGGGCGGCGCTTTTGCCCGTCCCGGCGTTCCCGCCACCGCTGCGCCAGCGCTGCCAGCCTGTCGCCCAGGGATACGGGCTGTTCGATCACGCCGTCATCCCCGTCCTCCAGCACCGCGTCCACCGTCTGGCTCATAATGTCCTTCAGCGCCATGCGGTCCGGCGCGTCGGAGCGGTACGGCCCGTTCTCCGGCGTGTCCGCCGCTTCCTCCGGCGCGGGTGTTTCCCCCGTGACCGGGTCAGGCGCTTCCTCCGCCACCGGCGCGGGCGTTTCCGCCGCCGAGTCAAACGCTTCCTCCGTTACAGACGCGGGCGCTTCCTCCGTTTGGGCAGGCTGACGCCCACCCCTGCCGTACTCGGCCAGGATGGCTTCCAACGAATACTCGTCCTCCTCCGGGACGTTTGTATAGCCGTTTCTGTCGTATCGCCTGCTCATAGCTCCTCGCGTTCCGCGTTTAGTTTCCTCTCTGCCGCACCGCCTCATACAGCAAAATCGCCGCGGCGGCGCTGGCGTTCAGGGACGAGATGCGTCCCTTCATGGGAATGCTCACCAAAAAGTCGCAGCTCTCCGCCGCCAGCCGCGTCATGCCGCTGCCCTCCGAGCCGATGACGATGGCCGCCGGGCCCTTCAGATCTGCGTCGTACAGCGTGGTGTTGCCGTCCGCCGCCGTGCCGAACACCCACACGCCCTGCTTTTTCAGCTCCTTCAGCAGCGCCGGGATATTGGGCACGCGGGCCACCGGCATATAGCTCACCGCTCCGGCGGAGGTTTTGGCCACAATGGCCGTCAGCCCCGCGCTGCGGCGCTTGGGGATCACCACGCCGTGCGCCCCGGCGCACTCGGCGGTACGCAGGATCGCGCCCAAATTGTGGGGGTCGGAGATCTCGTCACACACCACCAGCAGCGGCGCTTCGCCCTTCTCCGCGGCGGCGGCCAGAATGCTGTCCACCGTCACGTATTCCCGCACGGCGGCCAGGGCGATCACGCCCTGGTGTGCGTGGGTGCGGCTCATGTTGTCCAGCTTTCGCCGGTCAGCCTCCACCACCACGATCCCGGCGGCGCGTGCCTTGGAGGCGATGTGCCCCAGCGTCTTGTCCGTCTCGCCCTTGGCGAGGTAAATTTTGTCGATGGCCGTTTCCGTCCGCAGCGCCTCAATGACGGCGTTGTGCCCTTCGATAATGCCATCGGCCTCCGCCTCCGGCAGCGTCCGGCATCTCTCGGTGTCCTTCATACCCATACGATGACCTCATTCATGCAAAGTTGATGCAAAGTAATTGCGGTGTTTACGCAAAACGGATGCAAGGTTATTAAAAGATTATATCATATAATTCCACCGATATAAAGCAGCATTCATAGAAATTTTACAGGAAAATCCACCTCCATCGGCTTGTGACTTCCCGCCTCCTGTGGTATACTGACCAAAGCAAATACACTCTCTTGCCTGACAGGGAGGATAAAAATATGGCAAATAACACCGGAAATAATAACAATAAGAACGGAAAAGGCAACAAAGGCGGCAACCTGCGGGGCATTCTCACGCTCATCGCCTGGGCACTGGTGCTGACGGTGGCGTTCAACTATTTCAGCGCCTATAACCGAAATACCGCCAATAAATCCACCAGCCACGAGATAAAATACAGCGAAATGATCGAAATGGTGGAGAAAAACCAGGTGGAGGAGATCCTGTTCAAGGACAGCACCATCTACGTCACCCCCGTGGAGGGCTACGTCTACACCGAGGAGGTCACCACCGGCGGCAAGACGGAGGAAAAATCCTACAAGCAGACGGAGGACACCAAGCTCACGCTGTATACCGCCTACCTCAGCAACAGTGAGCTGCTGCCCCTGCTGAAGGAGCACAAGGTGGCCTACACCGGCTATTACGAGGCAGAGATGAACCCCATCCTGCTGCTGATGATCAACTATATCCTGCCGGTCATCATCATGGTAGGCCTGTTCATGCTGCTGATGCGCCTGATGAGCAAGTCCGGCGGAGGCGGCTTCGGCGGCCTGGGCAGCGTGGGCAAATCCAATGCAAAGGTTTATATGGAAAAATCCACCGGCGTCACCTTCAAGGACGTCGCCGGACAGGACGAAGCCAAGGAATCCCTGGAAGAAATCATCGATTTTCTGCACAATCCGGGGCGCTATACTGCCATCGGCGCGAAGCTGCCCAAGGGCGCGCTGCTGGTGGGCTCGCCCGGCACGGGCAAAACGCTGCTGGCCAAGGCCGTGGCCGGCGAGGCGGGCGTGCCGTTCTTCTCCATCTCCGGCTCGGGCTTCGTGGAGATGTTCGTGGGCGTGGGCGCCAGCCGTGTCCGCGATCTGTTCAAGGAGGCGGCCAAGGTCGCCCCGTGCATCATCTTTATCGATGAGATCGACGCCATCGGCAAGACCCGCGACAGTCGCTTCGGCGGCGGCAACGACGAGCGGGAGCAGACGCTGAACCAGCTCCTGGCGGAGATGGACGGCTTCGACCCCGGCAAGGGCATCATCGTTTTGGCGGCCACCAACCGCCCGGAGGTGCTAGATAAGGCGCTGCTGCGCCCGGGCCGTTTCGACCGCCGCATCACCGTGGATCGCCCCAACCTGGCGGGCCGCTTGGCCACGCTGCAGGTACACACCCGCAGCATCCGCCTGGCGGAGGACGTGGACTTGGAGAAGATCGCCCAGGCCACCGCAGGCTGCGTGGGCGCGGATCTGGCCAATTTGGTGAACGAGGCGGCGCTCCGCGCCGTCCGCAAGGGCCGCAAGGCCGTGAACCAAAACGACCTGCTGGTGTCCTTCGAGCTGGTCATCGCCGGCAGCGAGAAGAAGGGCACGGTCATCACCGAGGAGGAAAAGCGCATCATCGCCTACCACGAGGTGGGCCACGCGCTGGTGGCGGCCAAGCAGAAGCACGCCCAGCCCGTCAGCAAGATTACCATCGTGCCCCACACCCAGGGTGCGCTGGGCTACACGCTGCACCTGCCGGAGGAGGAGAAGTTCCTCATGTCCCGCGAGGACATTTTGGCGGAGATCCGCACGCTGCTGGCAGGCCGTTCCAGCGAGGAGATCGTGTGCAACACCATGACCTCCGGCGCGGCCAACGACATCGAGCGCGCCACGGAGCTGGCCCGCAACCTGGTGGCCCGGTTCGGTATGTGCGATGAGTTCGACATGATGGCCCTGGGCACGGTGCAGAGCCAGTACCTGGACGGCGGCTATTCCATGACCTGCGCCCAGGAGACGTATGCTGCCGCCGACCGGGAGACCATCAAGATCATCCGCCAGTGCCACAAGGAGGCCCAGGAGATCCTGACGGAGAACCGGGAGCTGCTGGACAAGATCGCCGCCTACCTTCTGAAGAAGGAGACCATCACCGGCCAGGAGATGATGGCCATCATCGAGGGTCGCGACCCGGAGACGGTGGACAACTACGGCGCGACACGGGAGGACGAGCCCAAACTGTTCCGCCCCAGCGTGCCGGAGACCATCGAAGCCCCGGCCAAGCATATCAACATCGTGTCCGAGCCCGTGCCCATGCCGGACTTTGACAAAGAGGAAAAGCCGGCGGAGCAGCCCGCAGACGAGAAGTCGTCCGAAAATGAGCCGCCCACCGAGGACGCGGACGAGCACAAGGAATAACGTGAAAAGCGCTGCGGCGATGCCGCAGCGCTTTTGTGCCGGGACATGGCATTCATTCCTGCGGGGTGGCGCTTTCATGAGGAATGGACGACTCTGTCCGCCGGAAATATATACGCACACGCCGCCGGTGATTTCGTAGGGGGCGATGCCCACATCGCCCCGCACGTAAAACGGACACATCATCGGTAGACGTGTGTAGGGGCGGGGTTCTACCCCGCCCGAAAAACAATCCCTCCGTCACGGCCAAAGGCCGTGACACCTCAGCTTCGCTTCGCTACGCACAACCCAGTGTGCACCCCAAGGGTACTTGTTTCGCGGCGAGCACTGGGCCGCCTCGCAGAGGGAGGCGAGGGGATTCCGCGCCTGCGGGCGCGGGGTTACGGATTCCCACGCCAGTGACGTCGGTCACTGGCTCGGAATGACAGAAAAAACAGGGTGGGCGCCCGGTAGGCGTGCTCTATACGTGCGGGATTTATCGGCAGCCTGAAATAATGTCGTTATTTTTGTGCCGCCTTGCGGCACGAAAATAGTCGCTTCGCTCCACGCACGCCTTGCAAGGCAAGGCTTTGCGCGACATTTGATCTTATTCGAGGCGGGCTTTGCCCCCTCGAGCTCCCCCTGCGTAGATGAACTGCTTATCGTATGGAGAATGTTTATCGACAAGCTGAGCGCTGCGGCATCGCCGCAGCGCTTTTGTATGTCGTTATTCCGCTTTCCAATCATCCATCCGCCGGATGAGGGCGGGGAGCGCCTTCTCGAACTCCACGCCGTACCACCCGGCGGCGGGGTCGCGCTCCGTGGCGCGGATGCAGTCCAGCGTGAAGTCCACCGCCAGCTGCGCGGTCTGTTTCAGCGTCATGCCCCGCACCAGCCCGCCGGTGACAACGGCGGCGAAGATATCCCCCGTGCCGTGGAACGATGCGGGATGCCGCGGGCCGAGACAGGTGAAGTATGCGCCGGTGTCGCTGTCGTAGCCCATCGCGCCCAGCTTGTCCGGCGAGAAGGACGCGCCGGTGAGCACCACCTTTTTCGCGCCCAGCGATGCGACCCTCCGCAGCAGCTCCCGGGCAAAGGGTTCGTCCATCTCCTCCCGGTAGGGCGTGCCGGTGAGCAGACAGGCCTCCGTCAGGTTGGGCAGGGCCACGTCCGCCTGGGCCACCACCTGGGCCATGGCCTGGGGAAAGTCATCGTCAAACCCGGTGTATAGCTTGCCGTGATCTGCCATGGCCGGATCGACCACCAGCAGCGTGCCGGGCCGGCGGATGGCGGCCACGAAGTCCAGCACCTGCCGCGTCTGAGGCGCGGAGGCGATGTAGCCGGTGGAGATGGCGTCAAAGGCCACGTTTTGGCTGCGCCAGTGCCGGGCGATAGGGGGCAGCTGATCCGTCAGATCCTTGCAGGTAAAGCCGGGGAACGCGGTGTGGGTGCTGAGCACGGCGGTGGGCACAATGGCGCACTCCACGCCCATGGCGGACACCACCGGCAGCGCCACCGTCAGCGAGCAGCGCCCCAGGCAGGAAATGTCCTGAATGGACACGATACGCTTCATGGCAGCACCTCCTATCAAACAAAATCGCGTTTCCGCCCTGCAAGATCACGGAGCGGCCAAGGCCGCCCCGGTGGTTTGGTGCGGGCATGGGGACTCGAACCCCAACGCCGTAAAGCACGAGAACCTAAATCTCGCATGTCTACCAATTCCATCATGCCCGCGTATACGAGTGGTATCTTACCACATTTTTATGCCCGGCGCAAGGAATGTTTTGCGTTCCGCCCCGGAATATGGTACGATCAAATTGACTACGAGAAAGGAGCGTCCCTCATGAACGAACACATTCTCCGTTTGGCGCGGGAACACGCGCCCTGCTACCTCTATTTCTACGAAGCGCTGGCCGCCCAGGCAACAGCGCTGCACGATGCCTTTCCCGGCTTCGGCGTGCTGTTCTCCGTGAAGGCCAACCCGTTCCCGCCGGTGGTGCGGGCGCTGGCATCACTGGGCATCAGCGCGGACGCCGCGTCGCCCAACGAGGTGCTGCTGGCCTCCAGCTGCGGCATGAAGCCGGAGGACATCTACTTCTCCGCCGCCGGGAAATCCCGGAAGGCGCTGGAGACCGCCTGGGATCGCTGCCACATCATCGCCGACTCCATCGGCGAGGTGGTACGCATCGGGCAGCTGGCGGCGGAAAAGAACCGGCCCTGCGCCGTGGGCATCCGCGTGCATCCGGCCTTCGACATGGACGGCGGCGCAGGCGGGCCGTCCAAGTTCGGCATCTGCGAGGAGGATCTGCCCGCGCTGCGGCAGGCCATCGCCTCGCTGCCCGTCACCGTCTGCGGTCTTCACGTCCACCTGCGCTCCCAAAATCTGGACAACGGCGTGCTGGCACGGTACTACGAAAGCTGCTTCGCCCTGGCCCTGCGGGTGCGGGACACGCTGGACTGCCGGCTGGAGTACATCAACTTCGGCGGCGGCGTGGGTATCGCCTACCACGGCGGCCAGCAGTCGCTGAACATGGCCGCGCTGCGCCAGGCGGCGGAGCGGGTTGCCGCGGAAAACCGCCGCACCCTCAACGCCCGGCTGCTGGTGGAATCCGGGCGCTTCCTGACGGCCCAGGCCGGGACGTACTTCCTGCCGGTGGTGGATAAGAAGATCTCCCGGGGCACGACCTATGTGGTGCTGGAGAACTGCCTGAATGGCTTCCAAAAGCCGGCGCTGGATGCCATGCTGCGTCAGGCGGCGGGCGGCGGCCCGCTGACGCCCCAAGAGCCGCTGTTCACCGGCGAGAACGCCTTCCCCATCACCGCGCTGGGCGACCCGGCGCGGACGGAGACGGTGGAGCTGGTGGGCAACCTGTGCTGCGGCACGGACGTGCTTTGCCACGGCTTCACCGGCCCGGCACTGGAGGTGGGCGACCTGGTGGCGGTGGGCAACACCGGGGCGTATGCCCGCACGCTGTCGCCGCTGCTGTTCTCCAGCCACGACGGGCCGGAGGAGCTGCTGGTGGACGCGACGGGGAATATTCTTTCCTGAAAACTGCATAAACCAACGTCCGCGGCGTGCCGCGGACGGGCATGAAAAAACCGCCTGATAGGCGGTTTTTTCATGCCCGGAAATACCCTGTTGCCGAATTGCACAGGAAATGTACTCGGAGGACGGGCTGCGTATGAATGTCCGATAAATATGCAAATTTACGGATAAATATTCACGAAACCCTTGGCTATACGGGCAAGCGGTGGTAAAGTATGCACCATCAACAAGAGCTACGCGGCGGAACGTTGACAGCGCCGCCGCCGGGTACAGCTGCCCCATTCCGGCGGAAGCCGTGCCGACCATCCCGGAATAGAATTGTGTGGAAAGTAAAATCGTGTGAAGTATAAAGCAGGGCCTGCGGCACGCCGCAGGCCCTGCTTGTCGTCTGAAAAGCGCCCGGTTACAGGTTCTTCTCGTAGGACTCGATCATCTTCTTGACCATCTGGCCGCCCACAGAACCGGCCTCGCGGCTGGTCAGGTGGCCGTTGTAGCCGTCCTTCAGGTTCACGCCGACCTCAGAGGCGGCCTCCATCTTGAACTTGTTCATAGCGGCCTTGGCCTCGGGGACGTTCAGCTTGTTAGTGTTCTTGGTAGACATAGTTTTTTGCTCCTTTCATACGGTTCGGGCGAGTGCCCGTGTTTGGGTATCGCAATCGTAGCATGACCCGTGAAAGCCGCATTATACGGGAAGAAAACTGGTAATTTCTCCGGGAAAGGAGCAAAAACAGCTTGCATTTTTCGTATAAGAACATGGAAAAATGCGGAGGAGTGTGGAAAAGTTTTAGCGAAGGGACGTCTCCCAGCGCCACGCATCGCGGCACATCTCCTCCAGCTCCTTTTCGGCGCGCCAGCCCAGCAGCTTCTCCGCCTTTTCGGTGGCGGCGTAGCACTCGGCGATGTCGCCGGGGCGGCGGGGGTCGATGACGTAGGGGACGGAGACACCGTTGGCGGCCTCGAAGGCGTGGACGATGTCCAGCACGCTGTATCCGTGGCCCGTGCCAAGGTTGAACACCTCCGCGCCGGAGTGGGCGGCGGCGTAGCGCAGGGCGGCCAGGTGGCCGCGGGCCAGGTCTACCACGTGGATGTAATCCCGGACGCCGGTGCCGTCGGGAGTGGGATAGTCATTGCCGAAAACATGGAGCTTCTCCAGCCGCCCGGAGGCCACGCCGGACACGTAGGGCAGCAGGTTGTTGGGAATGCCCTGGGGCAGCTCGCCGATGAGGCCGGAGGGGTGGGCGCCGATGGGGTTGAAGTAGCGCAGCAGCACCACCGACAGCTCCGGGTGGGCGGCGGCCTGATCCCGGAGGATCTGCTCGATCATGTATTTCGTCCAGCCGTAGGGGTTGGTGCAGCCGGTGGGCATATCCTCGGTGAGGGGGACGGTCTCCGGCACGCCGTAGACCGTGGCGGAGGAGCTGAACACGATGGTGTTCACATGGTGATAGGCCATGGTCTCCAGCAGCGTCAGCGTGGTGTCCAGGTTGTTGCGGTAGTATTTCAGCGGCTCTTTCACCGACTCGCCCACGGCCTTGAAGCCGGCGAAGTGGATGACGGCCTCAAAATCGTACTGCTCGAACACCTCCTCCAGGGCGGCCCGGTCGGCCACGTCAACCTGGTGGAAGGCCGGGGCGCGGCCTGTGATGCGTCCGATGCGCGTTACCACGTCTTCGGTGCAGTTGCTCAGATCATCGGCGATGACCACGTCATACCCGGCCTGGAGCAGCTCCACTGCCGTGTGCGAGCCGATGAAGCCCGCGCCGCCGGTGAGTAAAACGGAATGTGCCATGTGAAAGTCCTCCTCGTATGTTGATTTTGGAGTGGGCGGACAGGGTCGCCCGCACGGGTGCAACGCATGGGTTTTGACGTTTGTGTAGGGGCGGATGCCCACATCCGCCCGTTTCTCTTTTTTTCTCTCGCCCTCCGTCAAAACCTTCGGTTTTGCCACCTCAGCTTCGCTTCGCTACGCACGACCCGGTGTGTGCACTGGGCCGCCTCGCAGAGGGAGGCAGGACGGGGTTATTTTTTTGCCAGGTCGTCCGCGCCGGGCTTGGCGGCGGGGCGGGCGACCTTTTCCTTGTTGAACATACAGAACGCGGTCATGATGAGGATGCGGATATCCAGCGCCAGCGTCCAGTTTTCGATGTAGTATACGTCGTAGTCGATACGCTTTTCGATGGAGGTGTCGCCGCGGAGACCGTTGACCTGCGCCCAGCCGGTGATGCCGGGGCGCACCTGGTGCTTGACCATGTAGCGGGGGATGATCTCCTTGAACTGCTCTACGAAGTAGGGCAGCTCCGGGCGCGGGCCGATGAGGCTCATGTCGCCCTTGAGGACGTTAAAGAACTGGGGCAGTTCGTCCACGGAGCATTTGCGGATGAGTGAGCCGAACCAGGTCTTGCGGTCATCCTCGTTTTTGCTCCAGCCGGTGTTCTCCCGGGCGTTGACCCGCATGGAGCGGAACTTATACATATAGAACGGCTTTTTGTCCTTGCCCACCCGCTCCTGCTTGAAGATGATCGGGCCGGGGGAGGACAGCTTGACGCCGATGGCGGCGATGAGCATCAGGGGAGAGGTGAGGATGATCAGCAGCAGGGAGCAGACGATGTCCATGGCCCGCTTGACAAAGGCGTTGCCCACGTTGTCCAGGGGCACGCGGCGCAGGTTGATAAGGGGCAGGCCGTTGATGCTGTCCACCTGGGGATCGGAGGGCATATAGCGGGCGTAGAACGGCACGACGGAAACCTTGGTGCCGTCCTTTTCGCAGGCATGGATGATGGCGGGCATACGGCTGCCCTCCTCGGCGGACAGGGCCACCACCACCTCGTCCGGGGAGGTGTCGGCGAAGATGTCCTCCAGCTTGTCGTAGCCGCCGCAGTAGGGCAGATCGGCGCGGCAGCGGCTGTCGGCCACGTAGCCCACCACCTGAAAGCCCAGGTTCTTGTCGGAGGCCACCTTCTTCAGGTACAGGTCGGCGCTGTCGCCGTGGCCGATGAGCAGGACGCGCTTTTGGTTATAGCCCATGGCCCGGTAGTGACGCAGCAGCAGGCGCAGGGCTGCCCGCTTGGCCACCAGCAGCGCCGTGCTGACCCCATAGAAGAACACCACCGTCCAGCGGGAGGTGTCGCCAAAGCGGAGGACGTACATGGCGGCCATGACGATGAGGGCCACCAGCAGCTCCAGTGCCGCCACACGGCTGGCCTCCACATGGAAGCGGACGGCGCGGAAGGAGGCGTACAGCCCGGCCACGGCGAAGGCGATAAGCGTCAGAACCGCCGCGCCCAGGCCCAGCCATACATAGTGGCTCAGGGGCAGCGCCTGTTCACCGCGGAACAGGCCGAAGCGCAGCCAGTAGGACACCAGCATGGCCAAAAACACCATCAGGCCGTCGGTGAGGATGTGGAGCTGGTTCAGCAGTCGTTGATTTTCACGTATCATGTGTTCGTTTCCTTTGCAGCAGAGAGATAGAGCGCCATCACCTGGGGCAGCACGGCGTCCAGCCGGTAACGCTGCACCTGCGCCTTGCCGGCGCGGCCCATCTGGGCGCGGAGGGCGCTGTCCTCCGTCAAGCGGAGGATGGCGGCGGCGAAGGCCGCCGCGTCATCATAGGGGCAGAGCAGGCCGGTTTCGCCCGGCGTTATCAGGTCGGTGTGGCCCTTTACATCGCTGGCCGCCACCGGCAAACCGGCGGCCATGGCCTCCATGATGTTAAAAGGCAGACCCTCGGAGCGGCTGGAGGACACGGCAATGTCCGACGCGGCCAGCCAGCCGGGGATGTCGGTGACAAAGCCGGGGAAAAGCACCCGGTGGGTAAGCCCCGTATCGCGGGCCTGGGCCTTTACATCCTCCAGCAGCGCGCCCCGTCCGGGGAGCAGGAGTTTCACGTGGTCGGGCAGGGACTCCATGGCCCGCAGGAGCATGGCCTGGTTCTTGCGGTCGGAGAACTCCGCCGGGTAGATGAGGGCGATGTCGCCGTCCTTGAGGCCCAGCTTCTGCCGCATGGCGGCCCGCGTATCCGGCGAGGCCGCGCAGTGCTTCAGATCTACGCCCATGCCGGGGATGAACTCGACGCGGCGGGCGGCGCGGTGCTCCCGCGCCCAGCGGTCGTCCCATGCGTTCATGGTCAGCAGCAGGTCGGTCTGGGGGGCGGTGAGCTTTTCCGCCGCGGGGAGCAGCAGCTTTTTCGGCCCGGTGGTGCGGTCGTCGAACAGGTAGCCGTGCATGACGTTGACGATGGGCGGGCGGTGCTTCATGCCCCGGACGGCCCAGCGGGTGAAGAACGAGGCCAGGGAGGTGTGGGTGATGACCAGGTCGTAGCTTTCCCGCGCCATCATGGCGCGGAGCATACGGGCGGCCCGGAAATTACCGGGGTCGGTCATGCTCTTGGCCAGGGGCAGCTCATACACTGCGTCGGCGTAGGGGATGTCCCGCATCTCGCCGCCGCAGGCCACCGACACCTGCCAGCCCAGCTCACGGAAGCGGCGGAGGTAGGGCAGGTGGAAGCTGACGATATGGGAGAAGGTGGACGCGGTATAGAGAACGGACGGCATAAGCGGGCCTCCTAAGTATTTCTTCGTTTATTATAGCAACGAGTTTCGGAAAAAGCAACCGTTTTCCTTTGGCGGCGCAGGGAAAAGACGGCAGACAGGTTTTGCGCGGGTCTGCGTCTTGAGGAGCGCGGATTCCCACGGCGCTGTGCGCCTCGGAATGACAGGATGGAGGAGGCGGCGCAGGGAAAAGGCGGCAGACGCGCTTTCGCGTCTGCCGCCGTGGCTTATTGCTCGTTGAGGTATGCCTGTACGTCGTCAGGCAGGGCGATCGTGCCCAGGTTGGCATCGTTCCAGTCGCTGAGACGCTGGGTCAGGGCTGCCACGCCCTGACGGAAGCCGTCCGAGCCGTCGTCGTACTCCATGGCGGTGCGGAAGCTGTTCTCCCACGTCTCCGGGTTGGAGGGGGTGTAGTCCACGTACTGCTCCAGCATGGCGAAGCCCTGGACGGTGTCCTCCAGGTTGAAGTAGCAGCGGGCCAGGTAGCGGGGCACGGAGTTGGAGTGCAGGGCTGCCAGGTCGGTCAGGTAGCGCTCCATGGTGTCGCGCATGCTGTCGGGCAGGTCGTCCTCCGCCGAGGCGGAGACCACGTAGGACAGCTTGTAGTCCGCCCACTCGTAGGGATCCAGGTCGGCGGCCTGGGCGATGGCGTCGTAGTCGCGCTGGGAGGCGATGACGGCGGCGCGCATATTCATGCACAGCAGCACGCCGAACACGGCCAGACACAGGGCGGAGGCCCACACCAGCAGGCGGCGGGGCTTTTCAGCCAGCCTGGGCACGGGCACGAGCTGGCCGCAGGTCAGGTTGATGACGGCGAACGCGCCGAAGCCGAAGGGCAAGAAATAGCCGGCGGAGAAGTCCACCTCCACGGCGGAGTGGATGAGGATAAACAGCAGCACCGCGCCCAGGGCGGCGGTCATGGGGTGAGGCTGGGCCTCCGGGGCGGTGTCCTGACGGCGCAGGCGGAGTATGGCCGCGGCGCTGGAGACCAGCAATCCCAGCCACAGGGCACAGCCCAGGATGCCGGTGTCCACCAGGGACTGGATATAGTGGTTGTGGACGTATTTCGTCTCGTAGTGGTAGGACTGAACGCTGTAAATGCCGTTTTCAAAGCCGCCCATGCCCACGCCCACAAGGGGGCTGCGCTGGAAGAGCTTCAGGCCGTCCTGACAGTAGACCAGGCGCTGCACTACGTTGCCCTCGGAGAAAAGGTTCTGGATGCGCTCGGCGATGGCCTCGGGCAGGAGCTTGTAGTGGAGCTTCAGACTGCCGGAGGACGTGCCGCCGTAGGACGCGGCGGTGATGCGGACGGTGCTGTCGGCGGTGAAAACGAAGGTGACGGAGCGGTTGTCCGCCGGGGCGGTAAAGGCCGCGCCGTCGGCAGGGCCGGTGTAGGCCGTCTGCTTGGTGTTCATGATGGCGTCCTCCTCCGTTTGGGTGAGGACGGTGACGGAGACAGGGCCGTCGGCGGTGACGGAGAGGGTGTAGTCGCCCTGGGTCAGGTACGCGCCGCGGGTGATGGTCTCGCCGGGCTGGAGCGTGGCCAGGCCGGTCCAGCTCACCGCCAGCACCAGCAGGGCGGCGATGGCGGCCAGGGCGGCCAGCAGGATGATGTTGACGGTCTTGATGCGCGGGGCGAGCTTGTCCGCCAGGGGGCGGCCCACGAAGATGTCCAGCGCGCAGAGGGCGGCGGCGCACAGCAGCGTCACCAGCAGCGGCCAGGGGCGCAGCGTCCACTCGCCGAAGGCGGTGGAGAGGGTAAAAACGGAGGCCAGCAGCGTCAGGAGCAGCGTCTCCGCCATGAGGACGAAGGCGGCGGCACGCTGCCCGCCGCGGGTGAGAAGCAGGTAGGCCAGGAACGCCACCGCCACGGCGGCCATAGCGCCGCGGCTGACGGCCAGGACGAAGGCGGTGCAGGTGATGAGCAGGCAGCTCAGGTGCAGGCAGCGCTCCTTTTTCGAGGCGGCGCTGGCGGCCAGCCCCAGGGACAGCAGCAGGGCGATGCCCGCCGCGCCGGCGAAAACGTTGGGGTTTTCAAAGATGGTCTTCAGGCGCTGACCCTGAAGGGCCTCGTTGCCGAAGGGCACGCCCAGGGCGTGGATCAGGCCGCACAGGCCGTTATACAGCCAGCGGGTGGAGACCATGTCGATGCTGACAAGGCCGGCCAGCGCGCCGGAGACCTCCAGCACCGTGGCGGCGCAGCGGCCCGTGTGCAGCGCGTCGCGCTGGGGCTCGCAGCCGGTGAGCAGCAGGGCCATGCAGGCGGCGGCGGCGACCTTGAGGAACTCGTAGAGGGCGAATTTGCCGCTGGGGGCGTAGAGGGTGGAGATGCCGTCCAGCAGGACGTACAGTCCCAGCAGCAGGGCGGGCAGCGTCAGCCGCTTGGCCAGCGTGCCGCCGCGCACCACCACGCAGACGATGGCACTGAGGATCAGCAGCAGGGTGATGAGCTTGTTCTCCCCCTGGAACATCATGCAGGTGAGGATGAAGTATACGCAACCCAGCAGCGGTACGAGCCAGGGGTGCTTCAGCTCCTGGACGGCCACCGGGTCTTTGCGGTTCGTTTTCTTTGCCATGTTTTTCTCCTTTTCCCCGTAAAAAGTACCATCGATTGACAAGGGCAAACACGCCTGCCAGCGCGTCTTTTCGGCGCTTTTTGCCCTTTTCGCCTTGGCTTGCGCCAGCAAGCCTGCGTCTCAAAAACCAAAAATCACTCGAAAATACATCGCTGGCAGGTGCGAGCAGTTTTGTCGGAGCAGAAATGTGTCCAGACAAGAAAAGACCCGCAGGTAATACTTGCCGTATTGCCTAGGGGCTTGACGCAGTATGGGCGCATTTCTGCCCGTCAAAACCGTGCCTGCCCTTGTCAATCGATGGTATCTTTCAGTATACCTGTTTTGCGGCGGTGCGTCAATCCCTTGGGGGAAAAAGGAGGGGCAGGCCCAGCAAAAGCCGCGCTCCGGCCAGCAGGAGCAGCGGCTCGGCCTCGAACCGCGTCCAGTCCGGCGGCAGAGGCAGCTCCTGGGGCTCGATGACCGTGCCGTGGAGGTCGGTCAAGCGGCGCTGGACGCACAGCACCGGCTGGGGCGTCAGGCTGGAGAGGGTCAGGCTGCTGCGCTTGTCCAGGCCGCAGTCCACCGTTTGGCGGGCGGCAGGGAAGGCGCAGGGGCTGCCACAGGGCAGCAGCACCGTGCGGCACAGGGGCGGGCGGGGCAGCAGGGACAGAGATTCCGCGCCCCGGCGGCTGCACACCAGCAGCGGCCAGGGGCGGGAGAGCAGGGCCGTCTCGTCCAGCATGGTCAGGGCGGAGGGCAGGCAGCGCTCCCAGGCTGCGCCGCAGGGGCGGAAGAAGCCGGCGTGATCCATGGTCGTTCACCTCGGGCGTAGTGTGCGCGGGAACAGGAAAGTTATGCCTGCGGGGTGGGGATGGGAAAATGAATGATGGATGGACTTGCGGCAGACGTGCGTAGGGGCTTTCGGTGATTTCGCAGGGGGCGATGAGGGCATCACCCCCTACGAAATAATACGGAGGGGGGGAAATTTCCGCTGGGCAAGCGGGGAAAAGTGTGCTATACTGTTTCCATTCCACGGGAGGGAGGGTGCGCTATGCCTTTTCGCGCCCATTTACATACGGTGAACCGGCATCGCCGGATGGTGCGGCACTACTGCCTGAAGCTGGGGCTGGTGTGGCAGGGACTGACCCACGATCTGAGCAAATACAGCCCCACGGAGTTCTGGCGGGGCGTGAAGTACTACCAGGGCTGGCGCAGTCCCAACGACCAGGAGCGGCTGGAGAACGGCGTGAGCCTGGCGTGGCTGCACCACAAGGGCCGCAACCACCACCACTTTGAATACTGGATCGATTACTGCCGCCGGGAGGATGGGACGATCTACATCGGCGGGTGCAAGATGCCCAAGAAGTATGTGGCGGAGATGTTCTGCGACCGCATCGCCGCGTGCCGGGTGTATCAGGGGGACGAGTACACGGACGCTTCACCCTATGACTATTACCAGCGGAGCAAGGATCTGCGGCGGACGGATGCCAGCCGGTTCATGCACCCGGAGACGGCGGCGCTGCTGGATCGGTGGCTGCTGCTGCTGAAGGAGCAGGGCGAGGAGGCGGCCTTCGCGGTCATACGGCGTGAGCTGGAGACAAAGGAATACTGACGGATGAAAAACCGCCCTCCCTGCGATAGACAGGTGTTCGTAAAACAGTTAATCCTCCGTATGGCTTAGACCATTCGGAGGATTTGTTTATGTCTAATCTTCAAACTTGCTGGCGGCAAACGGTTTGTCAAAACCGTTTGCGGACGGCAAGTCCACAAGGGATAGACGCACAAGCGTTGCAAGGGAGTGTAGCTCCCTTGATGGAACGAAGTGACGAAGCATTCTCGGTCATGCAGTTTCTTTCTGCTGATGGAGAATGAAGCTCCGCAGGACGCACTACTCTCAACAGAGAGTATAGAAGTGCGCCCTTTAGTTCCTAAAGGGTTTTTATCAGTTCGACAAACTGGAATTTATGTCAATGCGAACTCAATCTCATCAAGTTTATTTGTTATTGCGTTCTTTCTCCCTGTCTCCTTAAAACCTATTCGACGATAGAGTCTCTCAGCATTTATATTATTCTCAAGAATCCACAGCGTAGGGGTATCCGTACATTGGCCTACTGCGTATAGTAACAATTTCGTTCCATGACCCATGTTTTGCATATCTGGAAGAATATAAAGATCCTCTATTAAACCCTTTGTTACAGAAACAACCCCTATTGGTTTTTCTTCTACAAGCATATAGAGCTTTGTTCCGTTGTTCATCTTGTTTCTCAAATACTCCCGTTGCCGATCTGGCGTATGTGTTTCTATGAAATCAGGAGCACAAAATGCACGATGCGATTCCTTCCAGGATATTGAATGGATGGTTGCGGCTTGAAGAAGATTTGTTTCATCTACAGGTACTATCATCCTTACCTCCACAAATTCCGATTTGTTGCTCAATTTCGTATTCAAATTATACTATAAAACTTGTGAACAATTCTACCGCAACTTTGGACTATATGAGAAAAGTCCAAACAGTTTTCTGCCCGGACTTTCTCACTCAATCATAAATCAATTCCGCTTTCACAACTTCCTCTGCCTGTGCCTTGCAAGCGTTCATCTGCCGCACCCATTCCATTTGGTGTCGGCTTTCAGTTTCTCGGTCACGCCGTTTTGCTTTGCCAGCGACCGCACGATCAGCTCCATGCGGTTTCGTGCCGCTTCGTCAATCTTAGCGCAATACTGTCTTACGCCCTCCCTGCGATGCAGGGAGGGCGGTTTTATGCTCACAGGTGGTACTGCTGCTTATATTCCTCGTAGTATTTGTCGAAGGAGTGGGATTTCAGGGCGCGGACGCTGCTGAGATACTCGTGGGTGTCGAAGGAGTCGGACTCCAGCTCGATGATGGCCACAGCGATGTTGGAGCAGTGGTCGGCCACGCGCTCGTAGTTGGTCAGCAGGTCGTTGAACACGAAGCCCTGGCCCAGGGTACACGCGCCGGACTGGAGACGGTCCACGTGGTGGGACTTCATCTCGTCGCACAGACCGTCGATGATCTCCTCCAGCGGCTCGACCCTGGCGGCACGCTGCACATCGTTGTCCACAAAGGCGGAGATGGCCAGGGACAGCACCTCCCGCACGGCGCTCTCCATGACCTCCAGCTCGCGCCGGGCCTCGGGAGAGAACACCAGATCCTTGTCGTGGATCTCGTGGGCGGCCTCGGAGATGTTCACCGCGTGGTCGGAGATACGCTCGAAGTCGGAGATGGTGTGGAGGAACTTGCTGACCTCCTCGCTCTGGGCCTCGGACAGGGATTTGCTGGTGATCTTCATCAGGTACGTGCCCAGCTTGTCCTCGTAGCGGTCGATGACGGACTCCGTCTCGTTCACCTGGCGGAAATCCTTTTCAGAGAATTTGCTCCGCAGGGACATGGCCAGCATCAGGTTGCCCGCCGCCTTCTCCGCCATGGAGTTGGTCACCAGGCGGCTCTGCTCGATGGACAGGGCCGGGTGCTGCAAAAAGCGCTCCTCCAGCCGGTCCATGTCCTGCTCCTCGCCGCCGTCGCCGGTGTCGGGGAACAGGTACTCCACCAGCTTTTCCATCAGGCCGATGCACGGCAGCAGCACGATGACGGTGGCCAGGCGGAACAGGGTGTTCATCAGGGCGATGGACACGGAGGTCATCACCGTGGACAGGAAGGGGAAGTGGATGACGGCGTTGGCGGCGTAGAACACCAGCGACCAGATGGCCGCGCCCAGCACGTCGATGAGCAGGTAGACGAAGGCGGTGCGCCTGCCGTGGAGGTTGGCGCCCAGGGCGGACAGCAGCACCGGCACAGCTGCGCCGATGGCGATGCCCATGACGATGGGGAAGGCGATCTCGAAGGTGATCGCCCCGGTGACGGCCAGGGCCTGCAAAATACCCACGGCGGCGGAGGCGCTTTGCAGCACGCTGGTGAACACCAGGCCCACCAGGATGCCCAGCAGGGGGTTGGAGAAGCTGGTGAGGATGCGGATGAACGCCTCGCTCTCCCGCAGAGGGGACACCGCGCCGGACATGGAGGACATGCCGTACATCAGCACGGCGAAGCCCAGCAGGATCTCGCCCACGTGGCGGTTGCTGGCCTTGTGGTTGAACATCCGCAGGATGATGCCGATGACGGCCACCACGCCGGTGATGACCTCGGTGCTGAACAGCTGCACCACGCCGCTGCCGCCCTCCAGGGACGACAGGCACAAGATCCAGCCCGTGACGCTGGTGCCCAAAATCGCGCCCATGATGACGCCGATGGCCTGGCGCACCTTCATCATGCCGGAGTTGACGAAGCCCACCACCATCACGGAGGTGGCGGAGGAGGACTGGATGACGGCGGTAACGCCCGTGCCCAGCAGCACGCCCTTCAGCGGGGTGCTGCTCAGACGGTAGAGCACCAGCTCCAGCCGGCTGCCCGCCACTTTTTTCAGACCCTCGCCCATGAGGGACATACCGAACAGGAATAATGCGATGCCGCCCAGCAGCGATACGATGTCCGCAACGGTCATAAGCCCATTCCCTCCCATGATAAATAATGGTCATGTTTAGTATAACAGGGAATAATGGAGTTTGTCACCTGTAATTGTGGAAAGAGGACGTAAAAAATTTAAGATTTTCCTATCTTTCCTTTGGAAGTCTTGTCAAAGGGGCGGGAAAAGGGTATAATGCCGTTTGGAATTTGGGAAAGTGAGCAGGAGAAAATATGCTGAAGCATAGTATTATCGTCTTTTTGGTGTCCATGGTGCCGCTCATTGAGCTGCGGGGCGCGATCCCCTACGGCGTGGCCTTCGGCCTGCCCCTGTGGCAGACGTATATCATCGCCATCGCGGGGAATATGCTGCCTGTGCCCATCGTATACTTCTTCGCCCGCCGGGTGCTGGAGTGGGGGAAGGACAAGCCGGTCATCGGGCGGTTCTTCACCTTCTGCCTGGTGAAGGGCGAGCGGGCCGGGGAGAAGCTGCGGGCCAAGGCGGGGCGGGGTCTATTCTGGGCGCTGCTGCTGTTCGTGGGCATCCCGCTGCCGGGAACAGGCGCGTGGACGGGCACGCTGGCCGCCAGCCTGCTGCACTTCGACTTCAAAAAGAGCGTGCTGGCCTGCATGGGCGGCGTGGTGCTGGCGGGCATCATCATGGGCGTGCTGAGCGTGGCGGGCGTCAGCGTGTTCGGCGCGGTGACGGCGTAAAATAGGTTTCACAGAACGAAAATCCCCGGAGCTTCCGGGGATTTTTTGCCGCTGTACGTCTTTTTTCGTCGATTTTCAGCCGATTTATGCGCGGTTCGTTGACAGGCGCTTTATCATCATGCGGCACAAAAATAACGACATTATTTCAGGCTGTCGAAAAAAGCCGGAGGCTTTTTTCGACAGCCTGAAAGGACACCCGAAAGGGCGTCCTTTTTGTGTGGACAGACTGAAAAGCCGCCCGGCGGAGCGCCGGGCGGCCTGTATGAGTCGGGCTTTTAGTTGTTGTCCTCGGGACGGGGACGGCGGTACTCCTGGGCCTTCTCCTCGCCCTTGAGCACGCGCAGCGCGCCTTGGGCCAGGGCCAGCAGCTCGTCCTCGCCGGGATAGACGGTGATGGGGGCGATCCAGCTGACCATCTCGGAGATGGCGTCGATGGTCTCCTTGCCGTAGGCGATGCCGCCGGTGAAGATGATCTGATCCACCTTGCCGTGCATGACGGCGGCCATAGCGCCGATCTCCTTGCCGATCTGATAGTGGAAGGCATCCACCACGCCGGCGATCTTCTTGTCGTGCTCGGCCTGGGCCAGCAGATAGCGCATATCGTTAGAGCCGGTGTAGGCCACCAGGCCACCGCGGCCAGAGAGCATACGGTTCAGCTCGGCCTCGGTGTACTTGCCGGAGCAGCACAGCTTGACCAGCTGGCCGGTGGGCAGCGTCCCGGAGCGCTCGGGAGAGAACGGGCCCTCGCCGTCCAGGGCGTTCTGGGTGTCCACCACGCTGCCCTTGACGTGGGCGCCGATGGAGCAGCCGCCGCCCATGTGGCAGACGATGAGGTTCAGATCCTCGTACTTCTTGCCGTGCTCCTTGGCGAAGCGCTTGGCCACGGCCTTCTGGTTCAGAGCGTGGAAGATGCTGACGCGCTGGAACAGGGGATGGCCGGCGTAGCGGGCCACGTCCGCCAGCTCGTCCACCACCACGGGGTCAACGATGTAGGAGGGGATGCCCAGCTCATCGCCGATCTCGCGGGCGATGAGGCCGCCCAGGTTGGAGGCGTGCTGACCCTGAACGCCGATGGTGCAGTCGCGCACCAGGTTGTCGTTGACGGCATATGTGCCGCCGCGGATGGGGCGCAGCAGACCGCCGCGGCCAGAGACGGCGCTGAGGGTGCGGGGGTCGAAGCCCTGCTCGCGCAGCGCCTTCATGACCAGGTCACGCCGCCAGTCCTTCTGCGCGGGGATGGTGTTGAACTGGGAGATGTCCTCCGCGCTGTGGCGCAGGGTCTTGTCAAAAAGCAGCGTCTCGTCCTCGAACACGCCGATCTTGGTGGAGGTAGAGCCGGGGTTGATGACCAAAATTCTGTAAGACACGATATTGTTCCTCCTAAAACTTTTTGTTCCGTTTCTGCGGAGCGATTTTCCAACCTGTATTATACAAACATTTTTCCCGTCTGTAAATGGCCTTTTTTATGAAATGCGTGTTTTTTGACGGGATGCGGGTGAAAATATTGACAAACACCGTGCGCGTGCTCTACAATATTAGAATGTAATTTTAGGCTGTCCTTCCATTCGGGACGGCGGAAAAGGAGAGTATCCCATGGAAAAAAAGACGTTTTATATCACCACGCCGATCTACTACCCCTCGGACAAGCTGCACATCGGACACAGCTACTGCACCGTGGCCACCGACGCCATCGCCCGCTACAAGCGGCTTCAGGGCTTCGACGTGATGTTCCTCACCGGCACGGATGAGCACGGGCAGAAGATCGAGACCAAGGCCGAGGAGGCCGGCATGACGCCCCAGCAGTTCGTGGACAACATCGTGGAGGGCGAAAAGGGCATTCTCGACCTGTGGAAGCTGATGAACATCTCCAACGACCGGTTCATCCGCACCACCGACGACTATCACTGCGCCGCCGTGCAGAAGATCTTCAGAAAGATGTACGACAATGGCGATATTTATAAGGGCGCGTACAAGGGCAAATACTGCACACCCTGCGAGAGCTTCTGGACCGAGAGCCAGCTGGTGGACGGCAAGTGCCCCGACTGTGGCCGCGAGGTACACGACGCGGAGGAGGAGGCGTATTTCTTCCGCCTGAGCAAGTATGCCGACCGCGTGCAGCACCTGCTGGAGGACACGGACTTTTTGCAGCCCCGCACCCGCGTCAACGAGATGGTGAACAACTTCATCAAGCCGGGCCTGGAAGATCTGTGCGTTTCCCGCACCAGCTTCAACTGGGGCATCCCGGTGGACTTCGACCCCGGCCACGTGGTGTACGTGTGGGTGGACGCGCTGTTCAACTACTGCACCGCCCTGGGCCTGGACAACGACCGCTATCACGACTTTGACAAGTACTGGCCCGCCGACTATCACATCGTGGGCAAGGAGATCGTCCGCTTCCACAGCATCATCTGGCCCGCCATGCTCATGAGCGTGGGTCTGCCCCTGCCCAAGCACGTCTACGGCCACGGCTGGCTGGTCATCGACGGCGGCAAGATGAGTAAGTCCAAGGGCAACGTGGTCGATCCCTACGCCCTGTCCGAGATGTTCGGCGTGGACGCGCTGCGGTTCTTCCTGCTGCGGACGTTCCCCTTCGGCTCTGACGGCAACTTCTCCAACGAGCTGCTCATCAGCACCATTAACACCGACCTTGCCAACAAGCTGGGCAACCTGGTCAGCCGCACCACCGGCATGGTGGAGAAGTATTTCGGCGGCGTGCTGCCCGCCGAGCGGGAGGACGCGCCGGAGGACTGCGAGCTGAAGAAGGCCGTGTGCGCCCTGCGGGATAAGTACGAGGCGGAGATGGACAAGCTCCAGCTGCAAAACGGGCTGGACGAGATATTCAAGGTCATCGACCGTGCCAACAAGTATATCGACGAGACCGCGCCCTGGGCACTGGGCAAGGACGAGAGCAAGCGCGCCCGCCTGGCCGCCGTGCTGTATAACCTGCTGGAGAGCATCCGCATCTGCACCACCCTTTTGCAGCCGGTGATGCCGGAGAGCTGCGGCAAGATCTTTGCCAAGCTGGGCATCGGCGAGGAGCTGCACACCTGGGAGAAGGCTGCCCAGTGGGGCGTGCTGCCCGCGGACGCGCAGATCAGCAAGGGCGAGAACCTGTTCCCCCGCATCGACGTGGAGGATGCGCTGGCCAAGCTGGACGCTTTGCAGGAGGCGCAGAAGAAGGCCGCCCTGCCTGAGGTGGAGCTTGAGCCCTACGTGGAGCAGGAGGTGGACTTCGACACGTTCCTGAAGTCCGATTTCCGCGCCGTGAAGATCAAGAACTGCGAGGCGGTGAAGAAGTCCGACAAGCTGCTGAAGTTCACGCTGGACGACGGCAGCGGCACGGACCGCATCATCCTCTCCGGCATCCACCAGTACTACGAGCCGGAGCAGCTCATCGGCAAGACGGCCATCGCCATCCTGAACCTGCCGCCCCGGAAGATGATGGGTATCCCCAGCTGCGGTATGCTGATCTCCGCCGTCCACAAGGAGAAGGGCGAGGAGAAGCTGCACCTGATGCTCATCGACGACAGCGTCCCCGCCGGCGCAAAGCTGTGCTGACAACTTGTAAACGATAACGAAAGCGCCTGACCTTGTCGGTCAGGCGCTTTTGCTGTCGTTCTATACGCTTACTTGCGCTTCCTGTCGATGGCGGAGATGGCCAGGGAGCACAGGATACCCGCCACGGCCAGGCCGATGATGAGGAAAAACGTGCTGCTGTACGAGCCGCTGGCGTCGTACAGCGCGCCGGAGATGGTGCTGCCGAAGCTGGCGAAGATCAGGTTGCTGTTGATCAGGGGGAAATTTACCGGGTAGCTGGTCGGGCCGAAATAGGCGCGGCAGAAGGCGGAGTTGGTGGGCGTGACGCCGGAGTAGGCCAGGCCGCCGATGACGAAGCCGATGATGACCACCACCACGCTGCGGCTGGACATGGCCAAAAGCAGCACCACGGAGGTGAGGATGAACAGGCCGTTCACCAGCTGCATGGACAGGCTGCGGCCAAACTTGTCGTACATACCGCCGAACAGCACACGGCCCACGGCGTTGCAGATGGAGATCAGGCCCACGATGGTGGCCACAGAGGCGGCGGTTTGGTCGGCGCTGGCCTCCCACACCACGCCGCTGGCCTGGGAGATCAGGGCCAGCCCGGCGGCGCTGACGGCGATGGCCCAGACGTAGTACAGCCAAAAGGCGGGGCGCTTGAGCATGACGGCGGGCTTGATGTCCTCCCGGGGCGCGGCCACGGCCCTGCCGCCCTTGCCGGCGGGAACGGTGAAGTCCGCGCCGGGCGCGACGAAGAAGAAGGAGCACACCGCCAGCACCGCGCAGCAGATGATGCCCAGCACCACGAAGCTGGTGCGCCAGCCGCCGATACCGGCGGGCGTCCAGGCCTGGTAGAGCTTGCCGATGAGGAAGCTGCCGCCGCCGAAGCCCATGAGCAGCACGCCGGAGATCAGGCCCGGCTTGTCGGGAAACCACTTGACCATGGTGCTCATCACGCCGTTGTAGGCAAGGCCGGAGGCCAGGCCGCACAGCAAGCCGAAGCCCAGGTACAGCGTGATGGGGGACTGGCAGCGGCTGGCGATGAAGAAGCCGGCCAGGAACAGCACGGCGCTGACGCGCACGGCGTTTTTGGCGCTGAGCTTGCCCGCCAGCAGGCCGCACAGCAGCGAGCCGATGCAGAACAGGATCATGACCAGGGTGAACGTCAGGCTCAGCTGCGCCTTGGTCCAGCCGGTGAACTCGGCGGCGATGGGCGTGCTGAGCACGCTCCAGGCGTAGACCAGGCCCGCGAACAGCAGCACGATCACGCCCACGATGGCGTAGACCCAGCGGTTGAGTTGCTTCATGTGTGATACCTCCGTGTGGAATTTTCTCTCAGCCTGCTATACAGTTTACCGAATGATTTAACAAAAAGCAAGCAGGAGTTTTCAGGAGAGGAAATTTACACGGCGGAGGGCGGCCAGCGCCGCCGTCACGAGAACGGGCAGCATATACAGCGCCGCACCGGCACAGGGGGCGGGGAAGTCCGTGCGGGCCAGCAGGAGGGACAGGGGCTGCTTCGCCTCGTCCGACAGCAGCACCAGCGGGAGCTCCACCATGCTCCACTGGTCCAAAAAGGCCAGCGCCGCCGCGATGAGGGCAGTCTCTCTGACTTGGGGCAGGTAAATGCGCCGCAGCAGCGTCCACTCTCCCGCGCCGTCCAGGGCGGCGGCCTGGGCCTGCTCCGGGCCGACGCGTCCCATGGCGCGATCCAGCAGAAAGACGGACAGCGGGGAGAACACGCCCAGCAGCACCACGGCAAGCTGGGTGTTCAGCAGTCCCAGCGCCCGGCAGATCAGGTAGTTGGGCAGCAGCATCACCTGTGACGGCAGCAGCGGCAGCAGGCAGTACAGCAGCAGAACGCTGCTGCGTGCGCGTCCGCGCCAGCGCGTCAGGCCGTAGGCCGCCGCCAGGGCCACGGCCAGCTGTCCGGCCACCACAGGGACGGTCAGCGCCAGCGAGACGGCGTAGCCGCGCCAGTAGGCGCGGCAGGGCCACAGCAGGGAAACCTGGGGGAGCGCCAGCCATATAAGCGCCGGCACGGGGAAAAGAGCCAGCAGCGCGAGGAGAACCTTGCACAGCGTTTTCATGCGTCCACGTCCTTCCCCCGGACGCTGGACAGCCGGAAGAAAAGCCCCGTCACCGCCGCCAACGCCAGCGTTACCGCCAGCGAGACGGCGGCCAGCTTACCGTATTGCAGCCGGCGGAAGGCGTGCAGCAGATAGTGCTGGAGCAGATAGAGCCCCTCGTGGGGGTAGTCCCCCGTCAGCAGGTAGACCTCCCGGAAGGTGCGCCACGCGAAGAACAGGTCGATGAGCGCGGCGAAGAACACGCTGCCGGACAGATAGGGCCATTTCACGCGGAGCAGCAGCCGCAGGCCGCCTGCGCCGTCCAGCCGCCCGCTTGCCACTACCTCCGGGGGGATACGCTGGTGGGCGGCGGTGAGCAGCACCGCGTTGAGGCCCGTGACCCTCCACGCCAGCAGCAGGATCAGGAGGAACAAACTCTCCTGCAGGTGCAGTGCCCGCCACAGCACCGCCACGGCGGCGGAGGGAAGCAGCAGCGGCAGGAGCAGCGTCAGCTTCATGGCCGCGGTGCGTGGCGGCAGCGCCAGCGCGATGCACAGCCCCAGCAGCACCGACGCGCCTATGCCGCAGGAGAGAAAGCCGGCGGTGCTGCGCGCTCCGGCGGCCAGGGCGTGGCCGCTCAGAACCTCCGGGACGCTTCCGGCGGAAAGAGCGTACACCAGCATGACGAGGAACGGCGCGGCGTAAAACACCGCCGTCCCCGCGGCGCTGGGGAGGAGATAGGGAAGGGCCTTTCGCAAAGTGTGTCTATCCATGGGCAGTCACCTGTCAGGCCAGCTCGGACAGGTAGAGCGTGACGCGGTTTTGGATGCGCTCCGCCGCCTCCTCCGCTGTGTGCGTGCCGTTAAAAAAGGCCGCACCCTCGTCCAAAACGATTTGGGAAATGTCCTCGTTGTAGCCGATAAAGATCAGCGGCTGGGAGACAAGCTGCAAATACTGCGCCCGGACGGCTTCGTCGGACACGTCCGCCTCCAGCTGTGCGGTCATCACATCGTACCGCACCGGCGAGTACCAACGCTCCGCCAGCTGCTGCTGGTTTTCCTGGCTCAGGGCCAGCCTGACGAACTCCCACGCCAGCTCCTTCTGCCGACTGTTGGCGGAGATGCCCAGGTGCAGCGTGGTACACTCGAAAAAGCTGCCGCTGCCGCTCTCCGCCGGGAAGCCGATCAGGGTGAAGGGCTCGCCCCACGATTCGGTAAGCTGCTGTAAGCAGACGGCGTTTTGCAGCACCTCAAAGCGGGCGAGGCTCTCCCATGTGTCCCGCTCCGCCCGGCTTGCCGGCGCGTCCGGCAGATACGCGCAGAAGCGGAGGTACGCCTGGAAGTCCTCGCTGTCATAGCTTGCCGTGTGGCTGGCCCAGTCGATGAACTCACCGGTGCTGACATCGGCGATCCACTTCAGAAACTCCGTGCGTGTAAACTCGCCGGGCAGCAGGTGCTGTCCGGGGTGACGGGTCAGCGCGGCGCGCATCTCCTCCAGCGTCCAGCGGTTGGCCTCGCCCACGTCGGCGGTTTTGGCGGACAGCGTCACCACGTCGAAGGTGGCGGGGAGGGAACGCAGCGCACCGTCTACCTCCAGCGAGGACAGCACGGCGGGCACAAGGTCATCGCGGCTCAGGTCGGGGTCATCGTCCAGGTACGGATAGAGATCCTCCAGATAGGGGGAGTCCGGCGGCAGGGACAGACCATACAGGTTCAGCACGTCCGGGCCGTCCCCGGCCAAAAGCTCGGTGCAGAGCCGGTCGTAGGCGTTATCCCGGTAGTAGTCCACCACGACCTCGCAGTCCCGGTGTGCGGCCTTGAATTGGTCTATCAGCTCGTTCAGCTCATTCGAGCCGAAGGCGGCGGCGATGTGGAGGGTGGTCTCGGCATTGTCCTGCTTTTGCCCGCAGCCCCACAGCGGCAGGGCACACAGCAGGGTCAGAAGCAGAATGGCGTATTTTTTCATGGCGCAGCTCCTCTCGTTCGTTGGCCGCGTGGGCCATGGCTTCATTGTAACGGAGGACGGCGTGAAAGCAACCGACCGGCGGTCGAGAGAGCGGCAAGGACATGAAAACAGCCGGAAACCAACAGTTTCCGGCTGCCTTTTCGTAGGGGGCGATGCCCACGCAGCGAAGCAAGTACCCTTGGGGTGCATCGCCCCGCCGCGTCCGCCCCTACAACCGTCTAACGTACCTGCGCCTTGCTTTTGCCCTGTCATTCCGAGCCAGTGACCGATGTCACTGGCGTGGGAATCCGTAATCTTTTAACCACAGATTTGCATGAAAACGCATAAGTTGTGTATTTTAGAATCGGATTGCCACGCCAGTCTGCGGACTGGCTCGCAATGACGGGCTTTTTCGCCAGCCTGCAGCTCCCCTTACACAGGGGAGCCTTTGAAACCGTGCAGCGGCAGGCTTTTAACACACAACAGCCGATGTGAGGCTATGCATTCAGCGGATGCAAAACAGGCGCTTTCCGTTCTCAGTGGTAACGCGGGCCAGCTCCTCCGGCGAAACGCCCTTCCATTCCGCCAGCTTCTCCGCCACCAAATGGACGTAGGCGGAGCTGTTGCGCTGGCCGCGGTAGGGCACGGGGGTCATGTAAGGGCTGTCCGTCTCGATGAGCATCCTGTCCAGCGGCGTGACGGCGGCCACCTCCGGGGCGCGGCGTGCGTTTTTGTAGGTCACAGGGCCGTCAAAGCCCAGATACCAGCCCCGCTTCAGCAGCTCCTGCGCCATTTCCGGGCTGCCGGAGAAGCAGTGGAACACACCCCGCACCTCCGGGAACTCCGACACGATGGCGAGGGTGTCGCCGTGGGCCTCCCGGTCGTGGACGATGACGGGCAGCTCCAGCTCACGGGCCAGGGCCAGCTGGGCGCGGAACACCTGCTGCTGAAATTCCCGGGGTGGGTTCTCCGCCCAGTAGTAGTCCAAACCGATCTCGCCGATGGCCGCCACCTTGGGCTGGCGCGCCAGCGCCCGCAGAGTCTCTATGTCCGCCGGGACGAAGCCGCCGCAGTTCTCCGGGTGGATGCCCACCGCCGCGTAAACGTGGGGGTACGCTTGGGCATACGCCGCCGCCTTGCGGGAGGACGGCAGGTCGCAGCCGGGGTTCAGGACAAGGCCCACGCCCTGCTCCGGCAGAGCGGACAGCACCGCGTCACGGTCCGGGTCGAAGGCCTCGTCGTCGTAGTGGGCGTGGGTGTCGAACAGCATGGTCAGTCCTCCAAACGGAACTTGCCCAGCTCCGTGCTGTCGATATACTGGGCCTTGGCCGCCCGCACCGCGTCCATGTGGGGCTGCTGCAAATGCACGCGCTGGTGGGCCTCGCTCTCCCAGCGCTCGATGAGCAGCAGCTCGTTCTCGTCCTGGGCGGAGAAGTAGTAGTCATAGGCCACACAGCCCGGCTCGCTGCGGATGGCGGTGAGAACGCCCTGCTCCACCAGCGTGCGGACGAACAGCTCCCGTCCGCCGGGCTTGGCGTGGTACACCACATACAGCTTCAGTTCTTCCATATCGCACCTCCGTGAAAGTTTTCCCCATTGTAGCACGGCAGACGGCGGCGCGCAAATTTTTTCGCCGCGGCGGCGGAAAAGCCATTTACAAATTGTATAATTTGGGATATACTTTACAAGCTGTATATAAATTAGGATAGGGTGAGAGAGATGGCAACCGATTTTTCCAGAACGCTCAGCCTGCTGCGGCAGGAGACGGGCGTGAGCCAGCGCAAGGCGGCGGCGGCCCTGGGCGTGAGCCAGGCGCTGCTGAGTCACTACGAAAACGGCATCCGTGAGCCGGGCTTGGCCTTCGTCAGCCGGGTGTGCGACTACTACCACGTGTCGGCGGACTTCCTGCTGGGGCGCAGCTCCAGCCGGGACGGGTCGATCATCGACGCGGCGGAGCTGTACGATGCCAGCGACGAGAAGGGCACGCTGAAGGGCAGTATTTTGGCCACGCTGCAAAAGAAGCTGGCGGTGAACACCACCGGCGTGCTGTTCGACCTGCTGGGCCGCTGCGGCGACCGGGCGGCCATCACCGCCGCCGGTGAGTATCTGAACGCGGCGCTGTATACGCTGCTGCGCCACCTGTACCGCCGCAGCGGCGGCAGCGAGGATCTGTTCGCCGCCGACCCGGTGGATTTCGACGGCGGCGTGGTGGATGCCGCCATGCTGCGAAGCCGCGCCGCCTATTTGCAGGCGCTGGCGCAGGCCGAGCTGCCGGAGCTGAACTCCGACGCGCTGACCGCCGCGCCGGGGTCGGGGCAGAGCGTGGCCCAGGTGCTGCACAACGTGGACGAGCTGGCCGCCAAAGGATAAGCCCCGCAGGAGCAAACAGGAAAGGACACGAATCCCATGGCAAAGAAGAAAACGGAAGAAAAGACCGTCCGCCACACCGCCGACCCCAACGTGATGGGTCTGCGGGGCGCGGTGGTGGAGCAGCCCATCACCGCCACGCTGGACGAGAACTATATGCCCTACGCCATGAGCGTTATCGTCAGCCGGGCCATCCCGGAGATCGACGGCTTCAAGCCGTCCCATCGCAAGCTGCTGTATACCATGTATAAGATGGGGCTGCTCACCGGCGGGCGGACGAAAAGCGCTAACATCGTGGGGCAGACCATGCGCCTTAACCCCCACGGCGACCAGGCCATTTACGAAACCATGGTGCGCCTGGCCAAGGGCAACGAATCGCTGCTGCACCCCTTCGTGGACAGCAAGGGCAACTTCGGCAAGGTCTATTCCCGGGACATGGCCTACGCCGCCAGCCGCTATACCGAGGCCAAGCTGTCCCCCATCTGCGCCGAGCTGTTCCGGGATCTGGACTGTGACGCGGTGGACTTTGTGGACAACTACGACAACACCACGAAAGAGCCGGCGCTGCTGCCTACCACGTTCCCCAACGTGCTGGTCAGCGCCAACCAGGGCATCGCCGTGGGTATGGCGTCCCAGATATGCGGGTTCAATTTGGGCGAGGTGTGCGAGACCACCATCGCCTATCTTAAAAACCCCGACCACGACATCGCCTCCACCCTCATCGCCCCGGATTTCCCCACCGGCGGCGAGATCGTCTGCGACGGCGACGACCTGCCTACCATCTACCGCACGGGCCGCGGCGGCATCAAGGTGCGGGCGCGGTGGCGCTATGATAAGAGCGAGAACGTCATCGAGGTCTACGAGATCCCCTATTCCACCACCATCGAGGCCATTCTGGACAAGGTGGCGGAGCTGGTGAAGGCCGGCAAGATCAAGGAGATCGGCGATATGCGGGACGAGACGGACCTCAGCGGCCTGAAGCTGGCCATCGACCTGAAGCGGGGCGTTGAGCCGGAAAAGCTGATGGCCAAGCTGTACCGTCTGACCCCGTTGCAGGACACGGTGAGCTGCAACTTCAACATCCTCATCGCCGGGATGCCCCGCGTCATGGGCGTGGGCGAGATACTGGAGGAGTGGACGGCGTGGCGCACCGACTGCGTGAAGCGGCGGGTGTACTTCGTGCTGAACAAGAAGCGGGAGAAGCTGCACCTTTTGCAGGGCCTGAAGCGCATCCTGCTGGACATCGACAAGGCCATCAAGATCATCCGCGAGACGGAGGAGGAGGCCGACGTCATCCCCAACCTGATGATCGGCTTCGGCATCGACCAGGTGCAGGCGGAGTACGTGGCGGAGATCAAGCTGCGGAACATCAACAAGGAGTACATCCTCAAGCGGGTGCAGGAGACGGCGGCCCTGGCCGACGAGATCGAGGACCTGGAGGACACGCTGTCCAAGCCCGCCCGGATACGCAAGATCATCATCGGCGAGCTGGAGGACGTGAAGAAGAAATACGCCGTGCCCCGCCGCACCGGCGTGGTATACAGCCACGAGGTAGAGGAGGTCGTGGAGGAGGACGCGCCGGAGGACTATCCCGTCCACCTGTTCCTCAGCCGCGAGGGGTATTTCAAGAAGATCACGCCCCAGTCCCTGCGGATGTCCGGCGAACAGAAGTACAAGGAGGGCGACGGCCCGCGGCAGTACTTCGAGGCCACCAACAACACGGAGCTGATGTTCTTCACCGATAAGCAGCAGGTCTACAAGACCCGCGCCGGCGAGTTCGGCGAGACGAAAGCGTCGCTGCTGGGCGACTATCTGCCCGCCAAGCTGGGCATGGACGGTGGGGAGAACGTGATCTTCCTGTGCCTGCCGGGGGATTACAGCGGCGCGCTGCTGTTCTTCTTTGAAAACGGCAGGGCGGCGCGGGTGGCCCTCAGTGCCTACGCCACCACGTCCAACCGCCGCAAGCTCACCGGCGCGTACTGCGACAAGTTCCCGCTGGTACACATCGAGCAGCTGGCGGAGGACACGGAGCTGGCGCTGGAGACCAACGAGCCCCGTGCGCTGCTGGTCCACACGGCGCTGCTGTCGCCCAAGACCACGCGGGCCACCCAGGGCGTGCAGGTGATGAACATCAAGCCCAAGTACAAGCTGGAGCGGGTGCTGCGCGCAGAGAGCTGCGGCATCACCAACGCATCGCGCTACCGCACGCGGACCATCCCCGCCGCCGGCGCGCTGCTCAGGCCGGAGGACAGCGAGGAAAAGCAGCTGGAGCTGCTGTAACGGAGAAACGGAAAGGAGGGCGGCCATGAAAAGGAGAGTGCTGGCGCTGCTGTGGGCGGCATCGCTGCTGCTGGGCTGCACCGGGTGCAGCCTGCTGCACCGGGAGTGGTACGAGGTCACGGCCCACAGCTCCGGGTATTACGAGGGGCGGGACGCCCTGCGGGCCGACACGTATCAGGATCTGGTCAACGATATTCTCGTGCTGGTGGGCAACCACTCCGAGGAAGGCGTGATATGGCTGTACTACGCCCAGGAGGGGCTGGACGCCAACGACGCGGCGGAGCGTGCCTGCCGCGAGGTGGAGAACGACACACCCATGGGCGCGTATGCCGTTTCGTATATCCAGTACACGGTGGACGACTCCGCCCGGAATTACAGCGCCATCACCGTGACCATCGGCTACCAGCGGACGGAGCAGCAGCTCATCGCCGTGAAGCACGCCACCAATACCTCCGCCCTGGCCGACCTGCTGACGGAGGCGGCGGAGGCCGGCAAGAGCGAGCTGGTGGTGCAGTTCAGCTCCAGCGATACCCAGGCACAGCAGGTGCGGCAGATCGTGGAGCGGGTGCAGGCCGCACGGGGCAGCTGGGGCTGGACGGTGAACTTCTATCCCAGCGCTGAAAGCATCGGCGTGGTGGAGATATTGATGGGGTAGAAAGCGCCTTTGGGCCTTGATTTTGATTTTTTCTCGCAAAACGAAAATGCAGGGTTGACAAACCGCAAAATATGCGGTATAATCCACCTTGCGTTTGCGGGCGTAGCTCATCTGGTAGAGCGCGACCTTGCCAAGGTCGAGGTAGCGAGTTCGAGCCTCGTCGCCCGCTCCAAAAACAAAACCCCATCCGAAGGGATGGGGTTTTGTTTTTGGAATGCCGCGGGCAGGTTTGAACTCACTGCCTCGACCTGCGCGAAGCGCGTCAAATTCAGAGGTGAGGCAGGGTTCCTGCGAATGGCTATGCCATTCGCGGGATGCCGGGAAGCGAGTTCGAGCCTCGTCGCCCGCGGGCGGGTGATTGAACGCGAGTGGGGAAACCCGCAAAGGTTTCCCCCTCACACTCCCCCTTCCTTGCGATATGCGAGGGTGCGAACAACAAAACCTGAGGGCAATCACAAAAAGAAAAACCACTCCTTCGGAGTGGCTTTTCTTTTTGTAATTTCGTAGGGGCGGACAGCGCCGTCCACCCCTACAATCGTCTACCGCACCTGCGCCTTGCTTTTGCCCTGTCATTCCGAGCCAGTGACCGATGTCACTGGCGTGGGAATCCGTAACCCCCGTCCCTTGCCTCTCCCTTTGGGAGAGGTGGCCGAGCACAGCGAGGCGGAGAGGGCAAACAAAGAAGGGCCGCCTCCCGGCGGCCCTTCTTTTATGCAATTTCTTCAGCGTTTCAGCACTTCTCGAACACCACGGCAGTACCCATACCGCCGCCGATGCACAGGGTGGCCAGGCCCTTCTTGGCCTCGGGCCGCTTCTGCATCTCGTGCAGCAGGGTGACGATGATACGTGCGCCGGACGCGCCCACGGGATGACCCAGGGCGATCGCGCCGCCGTTGACGTTGACCTTGCTCATGTCGAAGTGCAGCTCGCGGGCCACAGCGATGGACTGGGCGGCGAACGCCTCGTTGGCCTCGATCAGGTCGATGTCGTCCATGGTCACGCCGGCCTTCTTCATGGCGTTGCGGACGGCCACCACCGGGCCGACGCCCATGATCTTGGGATCAACGCCGCCCTGACCCCAGCCGATCAGCTTGGCCATGGGCTTCAGACCGTACTTCTCCACAGCCTCGCCGGAGGCCAGCACCATGGCGGCAGCGCCGTCGTTGATGCCGGAGGCGTTGGCGGCGGTGACGCGCTGCGTGCCCTTGTCAGCGGCATCCTGATAGCCGGTGGGCTCAAAGGTGTTCACCACGACGGGGTTGGGGGACTCGGCGCTCAGGGGGAACGCGCCCTTCAGCTTGGCGATGCTCTCCGCGGTCACGCCGGCCTTGGGATACTCGTCCTTGGCGAAGGGGACCATGTCCTTCTTCACCTTGATCATCACGGGGACGATCTCGTCGTCAAAACGACCGGCAGCCTGGGCGGCCTCAGCCTTCTGCTGGGAAGCGGCGGCAAAGGCGTCCTGCTCGGCGCGGGTGATGCCCCACAGGTCGTTGATATTCTCGGCGGTAGTGCCCATGTGGTAGTTGTTGTACGCATCCCACAGGCCATCCTTGATCATGGTGTCCACCAGCTTCTTGTCGCCCATGCGAGCGCCCCAGCGGGCGTCCATGGAGGCGAAGGGAGCGGCGCTCATGTTCTCCGTGCCGCCGCAGACAACGATGTCGCTGTCGCCGGCCAGGATGGAGCGGGCGGCCTCGATGAGGGACTTCATGCCGGAGCCGCAGACCATGCCCACGGTGTAGGCGGGGGTGGAATAGGGAATACCGGCCTTCACGGAGACCTGGCGGGCCACGTTCTGGCCCTGGGCCGCGGTCAGGATGCAGCCGAACATCAGCTCGTCCACGTTCTCGGGGGCTACGTTAGCGCGTTTCAGCGCCTCCTTGACCACCACAGCGCCCATGTCGGCGGCAGAAGTGTTCTTCAGAGAGCCGCCAAAAGAGCCGATGGCGGTACGGCAGCAGTTGACAAGATACAGGTCCTTCATGAAAGTTACCTCCTATAAAATGTTAAAATGATTATACACCATGCGGGGAAATCTGTCTATCACCATGATAGTCAATTTTTTAACAATAGTCAACGGTGATTTTCGTCATCATGTAAAAATCGTGAAAAATGTCAGACAGCTCCGCCGCTTTTCGTTTATTTTGACGAACCTTACGCAGCCGCGTCGCCGTTCTCCGCCGCCATATCCGCCCGCAGCTGGGCCAGCGCCTGGTAGAATGTCCCCGCGTCGATGGCGTCGTACAGCTTGCTGTTGGTGACCACCACGGCGCTTTCCAGCCGCTGCTCCCACAGTACGTCGAAATACGTCTGCGCCACGGCGCTCATGTCCGTCTCCGTCCGCATCACCACGTAGCACGTCCCGTCCTCATAGGGGTCGATGACGGCGTCCATGCCGCCCACCTCCAGCGCCTCGATGGCGCTGCTGAGAGGATCGCCCTCCACGGCGGCCAGCGTCACGGCAGAGCCGATCTCCTGGCCCAGCTCCTCACAGATGGCCGCGTACTCACTCTCCTTGTCCGCTGCCGCCTGCCAGCGCGCCAGCAGGTCGCGGGCCACGCCCTCGGCGTCCTTGTCGTCGTCCACCGTCACCACGTACACGCCCATGTACTTCTGCGCCGCCGCGTAGTCCGCCAGCGTCGCCTCATCGGGATACAGCCCGCTGCCCGGCGTGGAGAACGCTTCATACAGGTCGCGGTACAGATACTGCCCCGCCTGGGTCAGCTCCAGCGTCTCCTCGCTGATGCCCACCAGCTCCAGCTGCCGGAGGTACGCCTCCTCGCTGCCGTAGTACGTCACATACTGCTCCCGCTGGGCCGCCATCTCCGCCTTGTCCTCGTCCGTCAGCGTGATGCCGGCCTCCTGGGCCCAGGCCCGCACCACGGCGTGCTGCTTCACCGCCTCCGCCGCGTCGGCCTTGGCGTACTCCGCGAAGGTCATGCCCTCCGTCACGGCGGCGTTCCAGTCCAGACCCTCCACCTGGCTTGCCAGATACTCGCAGTCCTGTGCCAGCCAGTACAGATACTCCTCGCAGCTCACCACCTGACCGTTGATGCTCATCAGCTCCCCGTCCGGGTGCAGGCCGCTGGCCTGATACATCAGCCCGTCGGTGCGCTTGCCGCTTTTCATGCCGCCGGTGAGGGCGAACGCGCCCACCAGCACCGCGGACGCGATCATGCCCGCCAAAAATCTGATCCAGTTATTCTTCATGCTTCGTCTCCTCCGTATGGGCCTCAGCCCCGTTTTCCCACTGCCGCAAGCGCAGCGCCTCCACCAGCCCGAAGGCCGCGTCCAGCGCCTCTTCCTTGGGCTGCATATACAGTGTCAGCTTCGGCGCAGCTCCGGCGGACAGCTGTGCCCGGCTTCGGTAGCACGCCATGGTACACACCGCCAGCAGCGCTGCCGCGTCCAGGTGCGGGTCGAAGCTGAACACCAGCTGCCGTCCCTTCTGCGAGATGTCCGTGATCCCGGCCTCCATGGCCGCTGCCCGCAGCAGCGCCACCCGCAGCAGCGCCGTCACCGGCGCGGGCACATCGCCGTACCGATCCAGCAGCTCGTCCGTCAGCTCGCTTTCGTCCTCCGCCGTCCGCAGCGCGGCGATGCGCCGGTACAGATCCATCCTCTGCTCCGGCGTGGGCACGTACCCCTCCGGGATATAGGCCGACACCGTCAGATCCGCCGAGCAGTCCAGCCGCGTGGGCGGTGTCTTGCCCTGCTGCTCCAGCACCGCGTCGTTCAGCAGCTTCAGATACATATCATATCCCACGGACATCATATACCCCGACTGCTCCGGCCCCAGCAGGTTGCCCGCGCCCCGTATCTCCAGGTCGCGCATGGCGATCTTGAACCCCGAGCCGAACTCCACATACTCCCGTATGGCCGTCAGCCGCTTGGCCGCCACCTCCGTCAGCACCTTGCCGGTGCGGTACGTCAGATAAGCGTAGGCCCGCCGTGCGCTGCGCCCGATGCGTCCCCGTATCTGATGCAGCTGGCTCAGTCCCATGCTGTCCGCGTCCTCGATGATCAGCGTGTTCACGTTGGGGATGTCGATGCCCGTCTCGATGATGGTGGTGCACACCAGCACATCGATCTCGCCCTCGGCCATCCGGCCCATGACCCGGCTCAACTCCCCCTCGGACATTTTCCCGTGGGCCGTCTCCACCACCACGCCGTCGCCCAGCAGCTCCCGCAGCCGGGAGGCCGCGCCATCGATGGTCTCCACCCGGTTGTGCAGGTAATAGGCCTGCCCGCCCCGGTCCAGCTCCCGCCGCAGCGCCTCCGCCACGATGCCCCAGTCGTGCTCCAGCACGTAGGTCTGCACCGGCTGGCGATCCTGGGGCGGCTGTTCGATGGTGCTCATGTCCCGTATGCCGCTCAGCGCCATGTTCAGCGTCCGGGGTATGGGCGTGGCGCTCAGCGTCAGCGTGTCCACCTGCTTTGTCCGCTCCCGGAGCTTTTCCTTGTGGGTCACGCCGAAGCGCTGCTCCTCGTCGATGATCAGCAGCCCCAGATCCTTGAACTCCACATTCTTGTTCAGCAGCTTGTGTGTGCCGATGAGCAGGTCCACCCGGCCCTCCTTCACCCGCTGCAATATCTCCTTCACCTGCTTGGGACTGCGGAAGCGTGACAGCACCTCCACCGTCACCGGGAACGCCCGAAACCGCGCCGCTGCCGTGGCGTAGTGCTGCTGGGCCAGCACGGTGGTGGGCACGAGAATGGCCGCCTGCTTACCGTCCAGAATGCACTTCATGGCCGCCCGCAGGGCTACCTCCGTCTTGCCGTAGCCCACGTCGCCGCACAGCAGCCGATCCATGGGCACGGGCTTCTCCATATCCCTCTTGATGTCCCGTATGGCCGCAAGCTGATCCTCCGTCTCCGTATAGTCGAAGGCGTCCTCGAACTCCTGCTGCCATGGGCTGTCCGGGGAGAAGGCGTGCCCTCCCAGCCGCTGCCGCTGGGCATACAGCCGGATCAGCCCCTCCGCCAGATCCTTGGCCGCCGCCTTGGCCCGGCGGGTGGTCTTGGCCCACTGGTCGCCGGACAGCTTGTTCAGCCGCGCCTTCTCCGCCTCCTCGCCGCCGCCGATGTACTTGCTCACCAGATCCAGCGATGTGGCGGGGACATACAGACAGTCGCTCCCGGCGTAGTTGATCTTGATATAGTCCTTCTCCACGCCGTCCACCGGCAGCCGGATCATCCCGGCGAACCGCCCGATGCCGTGGTGTACGTGTACCACCAGGTCGCCCACCGACAGGTCGGCGTAGCTCATCAGCCTTTGCCTGCTGTCGCTCCTGGCCGCCTTGGGCTTCGTCTTTTTGCCGGAGAGACTGCGGGTCAGTTGGCCCTCCGTCAGCACCGCCAGCTTCAGCGCCGGCCACTCGCTGCCGGCACTCAATGCGCCCAGGGTGATGACCACCTCTCCGGGCCTCGGCGTTCGCTGCCCGTCCATGTCCAGCATGGCCGGTATGTCCCGCTGCCGCAGCAGCTCCTGCATATTGCGGCAGCGCACCTCGCCGCCGCACAGCACCAGCACGCCGTACCCGCCGCTCCGGTAATGCTCAATGTCCCCGGCGGCGGTGTCCAGACTGCCGCCGTACCCCGCCAGCTGCTTGGCCGCCATGTCCAGCAGCAGCCTGGGCGGCAGCAGATACCGGCTGGTGGGCAGGCTCTCCAGCTGGCACACCGGGAAGCGTCCCAGTGCCGCCTCCAGCCCGCCCTCCGTCAGCATCAGCTCGCCGAAGGCGGCGGCCATCATGCCGCCCTCCGCGGCGGCGGTCACGTCCTGCCGCAGCTGCCACAGGGCGGCGCGCAGCGCTTCCTGCACCCGTCCCGCCTCGCTGACGCACACCACGGTGTCCGCCGCCAGATAGTCGAAGGCCGTGGCCATCTCCGGGTACACCGCCGCCATATAGCGGTCGCCGCCGGGGGGCGTGATGCCCTGCCGCAGCAGCGCCGCGTCACTCTCCAATCTTTGCCGCAGGGCGGCGTGCTCCTTCTTCAGCCGCTTGGCCGTCTCCTCGATCCGCGCCGCCGCCTTCTCCGCGCTGTCCTCCGCCCAATAGGGCAGCAGCTCCGAGGCGGGCAGCACCGTCAGAACGCGGCGGTTCTTCACCCGCCGCTGGGTGTTCACGGCGAAGTCGCCCATGCTGTCCAGCTCGTCATCGAAGAACTCACACCGCACCGGCTGCTCCGCGTCCGGCGGGAATACGTCCAGTATGCCGCCCCGCAGGGCGAACTGTCCCGGCCCTTCCACCTGGTCGCAGCGGCTGTACCCGGCGGCGGTGAGCTGCTTCGCCAGCGCCGTCACGTCGTACTGCCCGCCCACCTCCAGCGTGAAAACAGCGCCCTCCAGTACCTCCCGGGGGATGCACCGCTGCACCATAGCGTCCACGGCGGCCAGCACGATGGCCGCGCCGCCCGCCATGCGGTGCAGTGCCGCCAACCGGCTATTCTCCCACTGGCGGCTGTACGCGCCGGGCCGCAGCTGCAATTCCCGGCCCGGCAGCACCACCGGGGTCTGTCCCGTCAGTGCCGCCAGATCTGCCGCCTGCCGCCGCGCCTCCTTCTCGTCGGCGCACAGCAGCACCACGGGCCGCTTCACCTCCGCCAGCACGGCGGCTGTCACCATGGCCCGGTGGACGGGGGCAAGCCCCGTCACCGCCGCGCACCGCTCCCGGCCCGTCAGGGCCTGGGCCAGCTCCCGCATCTGCGGCAGCGTCCGTATCTGCTCCACCGCTCCGTTCACAGGGCTCACCTCCTTCCGCGTCCTTCAAGCTCCTTCCAAAAAAGTTACAGCTCCGACTGCTGAAATTCCCGACCTCTTTTCAAGGTCTTTCAAGAAATTTCAACGTTCAATTATATCGGTTCATCGCTTTTTCGGGCCCGTTTTCAACCAAATATAGCGCAGCCTCCGCCGCCCGATCCAGCGCCTCCCGCAGCGTTTTGGCCTCCTGCCCCGTGGGCTTGCCGATGACCCAGTCGATCATCTCGTGGTCGGGATGCTCCGGCATCCCCACACCCACCTTGATCCGGGGAAAAGCGTCTGTACCAAGGTGTTGGATGATGTTCTTCAGCCCGTTGTGCCCGCCTGCCGACCCGCTTTTGCGGATACGCAGCTTGCCCACCGGCAGCGACACGTCGTCGGAAATGACCAGCACATGATCCGCCGGCACTTTGTAAAACCGGGCCGCCTCGCCCACGGACTCGCCGGACAGGTTCATGTAGGTCTGGGGCTTCATCACCAATATCTTATTCCCGTTTTTCTCCAAAATGCCCGTCAAAGCCTTAAATCTTAGCTTGGAAAGTTTGAAATTTTCCTTTTCCATCAAACTGTCCAGCGCCAGCCAGCCCATGTTGTGCCGGGTGCTCTCGTACTGCTTGCCGGGGTTTCCCAGCCCCACCAATATCCAGCTCACGCCGCCGGAATTATTCCTGTTAAAAAACAAGGCCCTCGCCTCCTCCCTGCAAAATAAAAGGGGACTGCAAACGCAGTCCCCTCAGTATAGCACAGTTTTCGCCGTTTGGAAAGTGCTTAGTTGAACAGCTTGGCGATGGAGATCTCCTGATAGATGCGCTCGATGGCCTCGGCGAACATAGGCGCAACGGACAGATACTTGATCTTATCGCAGCCCTCGCCCATGGCCTCCGGGATGGTGTTCAGCAGCGCCACTTCCTTGATCACACTGCTTTGCAGTCGTTCCAGTGCCGGGCCGGACAGCACGCCGTGGCTGGCGCAGGCATACACGTTCTTCGCGCCGCCCACCTCCACGATGGCCTTGGCCGCGTTGCAGATAGAGCCGGCGGTGTCGATCATGTCGTCGAACAGGATGCAGTCCTTGCCCTCCACGTCGCCGATGACGTTCATCACCTCGCAGTGGTTGGCCTTCTGACGGCGCTTGTCCACGATGGCCAGGTTCATGTGCAGCTTTTGGGCGAAGGTGCGGGCGCGGGCCACACTGCCCACGTCGGGGGACACCACCACCATGTCCTCGCACTTCTCGCCGAACTTCTTGGCGTAGTAGTCCACGAACACGGGGTTGCCCAGCAGGTTGTCCACGGGGATGTCGAAGAAGCCCTGGATCTGGCTGGCGTGGAGATCCATGGTCAGCACCCGGTCAGCGCCGGAGGCGGTGAGCATATTGGCCACCAGCTTGGCGGAGATGGGATCGCGGCTCTTGGCCTTGCGGTCCTGGCGAGCATAGCCGAAATAGGGGATCACGGCGGTGACGCGGCCCGCGCTGGCGCGCTTGCAGGCGTCGATCATAATGAGCAGCTCCATCAGACTGTCGTTGACGGGCTTGCAGGTGGAGTTGATGAGGAACACGTCGCTGCCGCGGACGGTCTCATACAGGGATACGGAGGCCTCGCCGTCGGCGAAGCTCTTGACCTCCGCCTCGCCCAGCTTGATGCCGATGAGCTTGCAGATCTCCTGGGCCAGCGCCGGGTTGGCGTTGCCGGTGAAGATCTTCATGTCCTTGCCGTGAGAAATCATGGTCGCACTCTCGCTTTCTATCCGTTTTGGTTGGTGTGTATGTATATATGGAAACAGGTCACTGTTTCACGCGGGCGATAAGGGTTCGTTAAAAAGGAAACGAAAAAGCCGCCCCGCTGCACCGGCGCGTCAAAGCGCGGCGAACAGCACGGACGGCAGCGACCCCTCGGGCATGAGGGCGCGGTCACGGACAATATGCACCTGCTTGCAGCCAGTGCAGCCCATCGGCACGCACCCCCTTTCCTGTACTGTCGGCATGACCTGCCGACTTTATACGCTGCCTCTATTACAGCGGCGTCCTACGCTGCTTTTATTATAACAGGTCTTTAAAGAAAATCCAGTATTTTTCCTGTTTTTTTCGGCAATAATTTTTTCACCCCCAATTTTTCGCCAAATGACCGACATTCTTCGTGCTTCTGATAAATATAGGGCATTTTTCCTATTTTATAGTTGCATTTTCGTTTCTTCTGCATTACAATAAGCAGGTATCTGAGGAAGGAGTTGGGGCGCGTATGCTGCATATCGTACTGGTAGAGCCTGAGATACCGCAGAACTGCGGCAACATCGCCCGCACCTGCGCCGCCACCGGCAGCAGCCTGCACCTCATCCGCCCTCTGGGCTTCGACATCTCCGACCGGGCCGTCAAGCGGGCCGGGCTGGACTACTGGCATCTGGTGGACGTGTACGACTACGACGGGCTGGACGACTTCTTCCGCCGCAACCCCCAGGCAGCGGAGGATATGTGGCTGGCCACCACCAAAGCGCCCCGGGACTACACCCAGGCCCGGTTCTCCCCGGACTGCTGGCTGGTGTTCGGCAAGGAGACGGCGGGCCTGCCGGAGGACTTCCGCATGGCCCATTACGACCGCTGCCTCCGCCTGCCCATGCGCCCGGAGGCCCGCAGCCTGAACCTGAGCAATTCCGTGGCCATCCTCACCTATGAGGCGCTGCGTCAGAACGGCTTCCCCGGTTTGTCCGGCGTGGGTGAGATGGCGGAACATATAGTGTAAACCGTGATTTTTATGCGAGAGGAGCGTTTCGTATGAATTACAACAAAAAGACCATCCGCGACGTGGACGTCGCCGGAAAGAAGATCCTGCTGCGCTGCGACTTCAACGTGCCCCAGGACAAGGAGACGGGCGCGATCACCAGTGATAAGCGCATCGTGGCGGCGCTGCCCACCATCCGCTACCTGCTGGAGCGGAACGCGGCGGTCATCGCCTGCTCCCATCTGGGCAAGCCCAAGGGTGAGTGGAAGGCCAAGCTGACCCTCGCCCCTGTGGCGGAGCGTCTCAGTGAGCTGCTGGGCCAGGAGGTCATCTTCGCCAAGGACATCGTGGGCGAGGATGCCAGGGCCAAGGCCGCGGCATTGCAGGGCGGCCAGATCATGCTGCTGGAGAACCTGCGCTTCGACCCCCGTGAGGAGAAGAACGACCCCGCCTTTGCCAAGGAGCTGGCCAGCATGGCGGAGCTGTACGTGTCCGATGCCTTTGGCACGGTGCACCGCGCCCACGCCTCTACCGCTGGTGTGGCGGCCTACCTGCCCGCCGTGTCCGGCCTGCTGGTGGCCAAGGAGCTGGAGGTCATGGGCGGCGCGCTGAACGACCCCAAGCGCCCCTTCGTGGCGGTGCTGGGCGGCGCGAAGGTCAGCGACAAGATCGGCGTCATCAACAACCTGCTGGATAAGGCCGACACCGTCATCATCGGCGGCGGCATGGCCTACACCTTTGCCAAGGCCCAGGGCGGCAGCATCGGCAAGAGCCTGTGCGAAAACGACAAGCTGGACTACGCTTTGGATATGATCGAAAAGGCCAAGAAGAACGGCGTGCAGCTGCTGCTGCCCACGGACACCGTGGCGGCGGACGACTTCTCCAACGACGCCCACCGCCAGGTGGTCAGCACCATGGCTATCCCCGAGGGCTGGGAGGGCATGGACATCGGCCCGGACACCATCAAGACCTTCTGCGGCGCGGTGCGCGGCGCGGGCACGGTGGTGTGGAACGGCCCGATGGGCGTGTTTGAGTTCGACAACTTCGCCGCCGGCACGCGGGCCATGGCCCAGGCGCTGGCCGACAGCGGCGCTATCACCATCGTGGGCGGCGGCGACAGCGCCGCGGCGGTGGAGCAGATGGGCTTTGCCGACAGGATCACCCACATCAGCACCGGCGGCGGCGCGTCTCTGGAGTTCCTGGAGGGGCTGGAGCTGCCCGGCGTGGCCTGCCTGCTGGATAAATAAGCGCATATTTCCCATTTAATATATATGAAAAGACAGAGGAGTAAACAGTTATGAATCGCAGATACCGTAAGACCATTATCGCCGGCAACTGGAAGATGAACAAGACCGCCACCGAGACGAAGAAATTCGCCGAGGAGCTGAAGGCCCTGCTGCCCAAGGCCAAGTGGTGCGACGTGGTGGTGTGCGTTCCCGCCGCCAACATCTCCACCGCCATTAAGGCGTTCAAGGACGCCCGCGTGTCCGTGGGCGCGCAGAACGTGTTCTATGAGAAGTCCGGCGCGTACACCGGCGAGGTGTCCGCCGATATGCTGAAGGATCTGGGCGTGAAGTACGTCATCATCGGCCACTCCGAGCGCCGCCAGTACTTCGGCGAGACGGATTTCACCGTGAACCGCAAGGTGCTGGCCGCCCTGGAGGCCGGTCTGCACCCCATCATCTGCGTGGGCGAGACGCTGGAGCAGCGTGAGCTGGGCATCACCATGGAGCTCATCGCTCTGCAGGTGAAGTCCGCTCTGGCCGGCGTGCCCGCCGAGAAGCTGCGTAAGTGCGTCATCGCCTACGAGCCGGTGTGGGCCATCGGCACGGGCAAAACCGCCACCGCCGAGCAGGCCGCCGAGGTCTGCACCTTCATCCGCACCACCGTGCGCCATCTGTACGGTGCGCGCATCGCCCGCTCCATCACCATCCAGTACGGTGGCTCTATGAAGCCTGCCAACGCGGCGGAGCTGCTGAGCCAGCCCGACATCGACGGCGGCCTCATCGGCGGCGCGGCGCTGAACGCGGCGGACTTTGTGGAGATCATCAACGCGGCCAACCAGGACTGAAGCGCCAAGGAGGTTCGGCATGAATAAAACTCCCACTACTCTCATCATCATGGACGGCTTCGGCCTCGCCCCGGCGGCGGACGACAACGCCGTTACCCTGGCCAACACCCCGGTGCTGGATAAGCTGTTCAAGGAATACGCCCACACCACCCTGTCCGCCAGCGGACTGGACGTGGGTCTGCCCGCCGGGCAGATGGGCAACAGCGAGGTGGGCCACACCAACATCGGCGGAGGCCGCGTGGTGTTCCAGGATCTGCCCCGCATCAGCCGTGCCATCGAGGACGGTAGCTTTTTCAAGAACGAGGCCTACAACAAGGCCATGGACGACTGCCTGAAAAACGACAGCAGCCTGCACCTGTACGGCCTGCTGTCCGATGGCGGCGTACACTCCCACATCGAGCACCTGTTTGCCCTGCTGCAAATGGCCAAGGACAAGGGCCTGACCAAGGTGTACGTCCACTGCTTCCTGGACGGGCGAGACGTGTCCCCCACCAGCGGCAAGGACTTCGTGAAGGCGTTGCAGGATAAGTGCGCCCAGCTCGGCGTGGGCAGGATCGCCACCGTGATGGGCCGCTATTACGCCATGGATCGCGACAAGCGCTGGGAGCGGGTGCAGATGGCCTATGACGCCATGGTCTACGGCGAGGGCCACCGCAATAGCGACCCGGTGGCTGCCGTGACGGAGAGCTACGCCAACGGCGTCACCGACGAGTTCGTCGAGCCGGTGGTCATCGACCCGGACGGCACGATCAGCGACAACGACAGCATCATCTTCTTCAACTACCGGCCCGACCGCGCCCGCGAGATCACCCGCGCCATCGTTGACCCGGATTTCGACGGCTTTGCCCGTGAGTTCTTCCCCACCACCTACGTGTGCAACACGGAATATGATGCCTCCATGCCCAACGTGCGGGTGGCCTGGCCGCGCATCGCCGTGAAGAACGGCCTGGGCGAGTACCTCAGCAGCATGGGCATGACCCAGCTGCGTATCGCCGAGACGGAGAAATACGCCCACGTCACGTTCTTCTTCAACGGCGGCGTGGAGAAGCAGTACCCCGGCGAGGATCGTGTCCTCGTCCCCTCTCCCAAGGTGGCCACCTACGACCTCCAGCCGGAGATGAGTGCCTTCGAGGTCTGCGACAAGTGCGTGGAGCGCATCGAGTCCGGCGCGTATGACGTGATCATCCTCAACTTCGCCAACTGCGACATGGTGGGCCACACCGGCGTGCTGGAGGCCGCCATCAAGGCCGTGGAGACGGTGGACACCTGCGTGGGCCGGGTGGTGGATGCCACGCTGAAGATGGGCGGCATCGCCATGGTCACGGCGGACCACGGCAACGCCGAGGACATGAAGCAGCCCGATGGCAGCCCCATGACCGCCCACACCACCAACCTCGTGCCGTTTATCCTCTGCGGCGCGGGGACGGAGCTGCGGCCTGGACGGCTGGCGGACATCGCGCCCACCATTCTGGATGTGATGGGCCTGGCCTGCCCGCCGGAGATGGACGGCAAAACGCTCATCGTAAAATAACGCACCCACGGAGACTTCCCGGAGCAAGCTCCGGGAAGTCTTTTGGAATGAAGGAGTATCCATGAATATTTTCGTCATCGGCTGTGGCCGCTGGGGTTCGCTCATCACCTGGTATCTGGACCGCATCGGCCACCGTGTCACGCTGTATGGCCGCAAAAGCTCCCCCAAGATGCAGGCCTTTCTCGCCACCCGGCAGAACGACCTGCTGACGCTGCCGCCCTCCGTGGCTCTGACCACGGAGCTGAACGGCATTGAGAGCGCGGAGACGGTCATCATCTCCGTCGGCTCGCAGAGCCTGCGCTCGCTGCTGGGGGAAGCGCCTATGCAGGCCCTGCGGGACAAGACCGTGGTGCTGTGCATGAAGGGCCTGGAGATGGGCACGGGCCAGCGCCTCAGTCAGATCGCCGCCGAATGTCTCCACCCGTCCAACGCGGTGGCCGTGTGGCTTGGCCCGGGCCACGTGCAGGAGTTCTACCGCGGCATCCCCAACTGCATGGTCATCGACAGCGAGAGGGAGGATGTGAAGCGCCGCCTGGTGCAGGCGTTTTCCAGCGACCTGATCCGCTTTTACTACGGCGGCGACATGATCGGCAACGAGGTGGGCGCGGCGGCCAAGAACGTGGTGGGCATCGCCGCCGGGTTTCTCGACGGTGTGGAGATGTCCAGCCTGAAAGGCGCGCTGATGAGCCGCGGCACGCGGGAAGTAGCCCGCCTCATCAAGGCCATGGGCGGCAGCGAGCTGTCGGCCTACGGCCTGTGCCACCTGGGCGATTACGAGGCCACCGTGTTCTCGCCGTACAGCCACAACCGCCAGTTCGGCGAGGCGTTCATCCGCCATCAGGATTTCCACCGCCTGGCGGAGGGCTACTACACCGTGGAGGCCCTGATGCTGCTGGGCCGTCAGTACGGCGTGGAGCTGCCCATCTGCCGGGCCGTACACGACATCCTCTACGAGCACGCCGACCCTCAGGCGGCGCTGCAAAGCCTGCTGCGCCGCGGCCTCCGTGCGGAATTTGAGGATTGACATCGCTTTCAAGTGAATAAAAACACCTCTGTCCGGCGACAATACGGGCAGAGGTCTTTTTATTACGGTGCGCCGCCCGCCGGAAGGGGCGGCGGCGGGGTCGCCCCGCCAGGAAAGGCAAGTGCATGAGCAGACAAGAACCAAACAGGATCAAGGCCATGTTCGGCGGACGGGGCTACTACATCGTGTTCGCTCTGTGTTTGTTGGCCGCCGGGATCGTCGGATATTTCGCCCTGTTCGACCGGGGCACAGAGGTCAGGCAGGAGCCGCCCGCCGTGGACGTGCAGCCCAACACTCCCACCACGCCGGTGGTCAAGCCCGCGCCGGTGGTGCTGCCTGAGCCGAAGATCGACACGGCGGCGGACGCCGAGGTGGAGATCGAGCCGTCGGTGCTGCTGCCCCAGGTGGTGTCGCCCCTCAGCGGCGAGACGGTGACGGTGTTCAGCATGACCGAGCTGCTGTATGACGCCACCATGGCCGACTGGCGCACCCACGACGGCATCGACATCCAGGCCGCCGAGGGCGCATCGGTCAAAACCGCCGCCTCCGGCGTGGTGCAGTCCGTCACCGATGACGAGCTGATGGGCACAACGGTGGTCATCCAGCACGACGGCGGCTACGCCACCCGTTACAGCAGTCTTCAGCAGGACGTGCCGGTGGAGGAGGGGCAGACCGTGTCCGCCGGTGACGTGATCGGCTGCGTGGGCACGACCTCCGCGGCGGAGATCGAGATGGGCCCGCACCTGCACTTCTCTGTCAGCCGTGACGGCGCGGTGATCGACCCCCACGAGTACGTCAGCGAGGAATAAACGGGACAAAGGGAGGAGCGCGGAGCGCTCCTCCCTTTCAGGCTGTCGAAAAAGCCTCCGGCTTTTTCGACAGCCTGAAATAATGTCGTTATTTTTGTGCCGCCTTGCGGCACGAAAATAGTCGCTTCGCTCCACGCACGCCTTGCAAGGCAAGGCTTTGCGCGACATTTGATCTGATTCGAGGCGGGCTTTGCCCCCTCGAGCTCCCCCTGCGTAAATGAACCCCTGACCCCATAGAGAGGCTTTTTCGACAGCCTCAAAGGGCCGCCTCCCGGCGGCCCTTTTCCTGTTCTCTGTTCACTTATCCGACCACACGCTCCGGCCACACATACCCGGACACATCCAGCAGCGCGTCGCCGCCCAGCTGCAAAAGCCCGTTGCCGTCCCAGTCGCACCGCACGGCCATCGTGCCCCGCAGCACAGCGTTCTCGTCCGCCTCGTTGGTCATCTCATAATACATCACGATGCCCTCCGCTGTCATGCCCAAATACCGGGCGCTGCCCCGCAGCACGCGGCAGCTCGCGCTGTCCGGCACGCCCTCCTGCCACACCGCCGCGCCGTCCTCGGCCACTTCGATCCAGCAGTCCTCCTCCACGGAGTTGTGCAGCAGCGTCATGTGCCAGTCGCCCACCAGAGCCGATGGCATCTTCGCCGTCATGGCCTCCACCAGCGGCTTCAGGTCGTGACGCTTGCCCTCGCCGTCCAAGGCCAGCACCGTCTGCTGCTCCTCGTCCGTCTCCAGCGCCGTCACGCCGCCGATGCCGCCCAGCGGCGACAGGCACAGCGCCCCGCCGGCCAGGCCGCCGGTCACGTTGATGTACTCCACCGTTCCGCCGGCGGTCAATAAGAATATGTATACGCAGCCGTCCTCGCCCAGGGCCGCGCACACCCCGGCGGTGTAATCCGACCATGCGCCGCCCACGGTGTACGTCTCCTCCACGCCCTCCAGCCGCAGCTGGGCGCTCTCTCCGCCCACGGTCAGGGCCACGTCCCCGGCCTCCACGGTCAGCGTCTCGCCGCCGCGCTCCGGCATCGCCTCCAACACCTTATAATACCACGCTGCCCCGGCCATAGAGCCCACCGGCAGCACCGCCATCAGCTTGCCCGTCTCGTCGGCGTAGACCATCGCCTCCGTATTCACGTTCTCCGCGCCCACGGTCCAGCTCCGTTCCTGCACCCATTGTACGCCCTCGGTGGTGTTGATATAGCCCTGCTCGTCAAAGGCGGCGGCGGCGCTGCGCCGCAGTCCGTCCAAAAACGTCTCCTGCGCCACGCCCAGCTTCTCCAGCAGCTCCGCCGTGGTCAGCTGCACGCCCCGGCACGCGTCATACAGATACACCGCGTAGTCCGTGAACTCCCAGTCCGCCTCAGCCTTCACCACCAGACTCAGCACGTCCTCATAGCGATAGCTCTTCCAGCTCACGGACACGCACCCCAGCGACAGCGCCTGCTGCATATCCTTCAGCGCGCCGCGCACCGGGTCGCCGAACTTCTCGTCGATGGCGGCGTTGATGGCCCGCGCTCCCGCCGTGTCGGCGGTGAGCTGGGGCACATGGTAGCTGTACGTCCAGCTGTTGTCCAGGCTGTCCGTATAATGCCCGTCCTCGGCGTAGTTCTCCGTGATGATGATCATATCGCTGTCGGCTTTTCTAGCCGGCGCGTCATTCTGTTTTCCGCCGCAGCCGCCCAGCAGCAGCATCGCTGCCAACAGCGCGGCCAATATTCTTCTTTTCATGGGTCTCCTCCTTGCTGTGGGTCACGCCTCCGTCTGCCCGCCTGTGGGCAGCAGCGGCCTGCTGATGGGCACGCAGCCCAGCATCATCTGATACTCGCCGTCCACCATCAGCTGCACCTGGTTCACGTCCTCCATGGAGCACAGCGAATCCACCAGGCCCTGGATCATCTGCTCCTGCTCCGTGTTGTCCTCCGGCAGCAGCGCGGTCACGCTTCCCGCCAGGTTCAGATAGCACGTACCGTCCTCCACGCGGGTGTCCAGGGTCGTAAAGCCCTCCGGCAGCAGCTGCCGCAGCCCGCCGTAGCTGTCCATAGGCCGCTCCGCCAGCGCCTTGACCACGGCCTGTGCCACCGTCTCGCCCTCGTACACCGTCAGCCGCCGTTCCTCGCCGGTCAGCGTGCCGCCGCTGTTGGGGTAGTACAGCATCACCTTCACCGTCCGCACGATGTCCTCCGGGCTGGTGAGCAGCACCTCGCCGGAGGTATACACCTCGTTGGTGCGGTCCTCCGGCAGCCGCCCGTCCACCGTCAGCCGCACGGCGTAGATGCCGTCCAGCTGCATCAGCGACAGGGTGATGCAGTAGTCCGCGATGGTGCGCTCCACGCCCATAAGCTGGTCATACTCCCGGCTCAGATCCACTGACACCGTGCCGCCGGTAACGGTGCAGCTATTCACCGCCGTACCCTCCGGCATGGGCCGGATAAAATCGCTGTCGGTGCAGCCGCCCAGCAGCAGCTCCATGATATACTGCGCCTGCTGCTGCCGTCCGCGGTCATCGCCCCGTACCTGCTTCCAGCTGATAGGGATGCCGTTCACCGCGTCGCCGCCTCCGGCGCTCTTGTTCCTCTCACCCAGCTCCGCCGGGCAGTACAGCCGCAGGTAGGCGGAGGTATTCTCCGTCCCATCCGCCGCGTTTTTCTCGCCGCAGCCCGCCGCCGTACACAGCAGCAGCGCCGCCAGCAGCAGCGTCACGATGCGCCGTTTCATGCCTCCTCCCCCCTTTCCGCCAGGGGCAGCGTCACGGTAAACACCGTGCCCACGCCCTCCGGGCCGTGCCCGGCGGTGATCGTGCCGCCCCGGTTCTCAATGGTATCCTTCACGATGGACAATCCCAGGCCCGTACCGCCCACCTCCCGGGAGCGCATCTTGTCCACCCGGTAGAAGCGGTCGAACACGTGGGGCAGATCCTCGTCCGGGATGCCGATGCCGTTGTCGGTGACGGTGATGACCACCCTCCCGTCGTCGGCCCGGGCCTCCGCCCGGACAAAGCCGTTCTCCTGCGCGGAATACTTGATGCCGTTCTCCATCAGGTTATACAGCACCTGGTGCACGTCGTCGTCGGTGGCCAGTGCCACCGCGTCCTCCGATGCCTGGCCGGAGATGGTCACGCCCTTCTCCGCCGCCACCACATTCAGCATCCGTTCCACCCGCTCCAGCACCGGCCCGACGGCCACCGGGTAGGGCTGCTGCACCACGCCGCTGTCCAGTCGCGTCAGCCGCAGCAGGTTCTCCGTGATGCGGCTCAGCCGCTCCGCCTCCCGCCCGATGTCGGTGACGAACTCCTTGGTGGTCTCCTCGTCCATGCCCTCGGTCTGCAAGATGGAATCCGTCAGCAGCCGTATGCCCGCCAGCGGCGTTTTCAGCTCGTGGCTGGCATCGGATACGAACCGCCGCCGTGCGTTCTCCGTGGTCTGCAAGCGGTCTGTCAGGCTGTTGAACTCCGCCGCGATCTGTGCGATCTCGTCCGTGCCGCTGGCGTCTGCCCGGTGGCTGTACGCGCCCTCCCGCACGTTGCGGATGGCCTGCAAAAGCCCGCTGATCTGCCGCGTCAGCATCCGGCTCAGTACGATACTCAGCCCCGCCACCAGCAGCGCGATCATCAAGGAGATGATCAGCAGGTTGTGCCGGAACGCCTCCAGCAGTCCCGCCTGCTCCGTGTCGTAGCTATACACGTACACCGCGCCCACGATCTGATTGTGATACACCACCGGCGTGGCCACGCGGCATAGGAACGCCGTCCCGTCATATTTACAGTAGGACGCATCGTCCCCCCGCAGGGCCACCGTCACCACGGAGTACAGCGCGTACTTCCCCACGGCGTTGCCGCCGTCGCGGGTGTCATACAGCACTCTCGCCGCGCTGTCCGTCACCATGATACGATCCGCGCCGGACTCATCCAGTCCCTCCAGCGCCGTGGCCACGTTCTCCTTCGTCAGCTTCTCCAGCCCCATCAGCGCCGACTCGATGACCTTGGCCGCGCTGCGTAGGTTGTTCTGCGACGACTTCACCATCAGGTTCTGTGACACCAGCAGCGGGTAGGAGTTCAGCAGGATCAGCACCGCCGCGATGACCAAAATATAGCTCAGGCTGAACTTCATCTGCAAGGTCGCCTTGCCCCGCAGCGTTTTCAGCCGCGGCGAAACGCGCCCCCACAGCGATCTTGCGCGGGCCTCTGCCTTCTCCATCCACGCCGCCTTACGCGGTGGGCTGTTCCTCTCCTGCGAAATAGTAACCAACTCCCCACTTCGTCATGATGTGTACCGGCGCGGCGGGATTGGCCTCCAGCTTCTCCCGCAGCCGGCGGATGTGTACGTCCACCGTTCGGTAATCCCCGGCGTAGGAATAGCCCCACACCAGATCCATCAAGCTCTCCCGGCTGTATACCCGCCGGGGGTTCTTCATCAAAAGCTCGATCAGGTCGTACTCCTTGGCCGTCAGGTCGATGGTCTTTCCGTCCCGTATGGCCACCCGCTGCTCCGTGTCCAGACTCAGATCGCCCACCGTCAGCAGCGGCGTCCGCTGCCGTGCCTGTGCCTGCTGTCCGTTCCCTGCGGCCCGGCGCAGCAGCGCCCGTATCCGGGCCTTCAGCTCCAGGATATTGAACGGCTTCGTCACGTAGTCGTCCGCGCCGTAGGCGAACCCCATCAGCTTGTCGCTGTCCTCGCTGCGGGCCGTCAGCATGATCACCGGCACGTTGGAGAACTCCCGTATCTGCATACAGGCGTCCGTGCCGGACAGCCCCGGCATCATCACATCCATGACGATCAGGTCGATGTCGCCCTTCTTCGCCAGCTCCACGGCGGACGCGCCGTCATAGGCCGTCGCCACCTCATATCCCTCGTTCTCCAGGTTGAACTTCATGCCCTTGACCAGCAGCTTCTCGTCGTCCACGACCAGTATCTTCATTCCATCTCCTCCGTGATGATGCAGTTTTGCAGATTTTCCAGTGTGGCCGGGCCGATGCCCTCCACCTGCAATAGGTCCTCCGCCGTCTGAAACGGCCCGTTCTCCGTCCGCCAGTCCACGATGCGCTGGGCCAGCACCGGCCCGATGCCCGGCAGGCCGTCCAGCTCACTGACCCCGGCGGTGTTGATGTTCACCGGCTTCACCGCCGTCCCGCCGTCCTCCGGCTCTGCGGCGGTGATGAGATAGTCCCCCGCCGCCGTTTTCGGCACAGCCGCCCACAGCGCCGCCGCGCCCACGCAGAACAGCGCCGTCAGCACCAGCAGATACACATCCGTCCTTGTCAATTTTATCCGTTTTCCCACGGTTGACTACCCCATCTTTTTCGTCTATAATATGCCTTGCACATACGGCGCGGACGCTCCGCACCGCGCTTTACACTTCATTATAACATACCGGGAGAGAAATTCCTATGAAAATCCGCCGTTTTTTATCTATTTTTTTGCTGGCCGTTCTGCTGGCCACCCTCACCGTCCCCGCCTACGGGCTGGAAGACCCTGCCATCCGGGCCAAGGCCGCCCTGCTGGTGGACATCAGCTCCGATACCGTCCTCTATGAAAAGGACATCCACGACGAGCTGGACATCGCCAGCACCACCAAGATCATGTCCGCCCTGCTGATCTTCGAGGCCCTCGACCGGGGCGACCTGCGGATGGATCAGAGCATCACCGCCACCGCCTCCGCCCTGAAGGGCCTGCCGGAGGACGGCAGCACCGCCGACATCGTGGAGGGCGAGACCCTGACGGTGGAGCAGCTGCTGTACTGTATGCTGGTCATCTCCGCCAACGAGACGTGCAACATCCTGGGCGAGGCGCTGGACGGCTCGGTGGATGCCTTCGTGGCCCACATGAACCAGCGCGCCCAGGAGCTGGGCTGCAAGAACACCCACTTCGCCAACACCACCGGCCTGACCAAGTCCGGCCACTACTCCTCCGCCTGGGATCTCTACCTCATCACCCGTGAGGCCATGACCCACGACGACTTCATGACCATCGTGAACACCAAGTCCTACGAGATACCCCCCACCAACAAGACCGAGGACGAGCGGGTGCTCCACAGCACCAACGCCCTCATCTCCAACTGGCGCTTGGCCGGCTACCTCTACTCCGGCGCGCAGGGCATCAAGACCGGCTCTACCGATGCCGCCGGCCAGTGCCTTGTCTCCTCCGCCGTCCGCGGCAGCCGCACGCTGGTCAGCGTGGTGCTGGGCGCGCAGAAGGTGGAAAAGGAGAACGGCGCGGGCTACGTTGTGGAGAGCTTCACCGAGACGGCCCGGCTCTTTGACTACGGCTTCGACAACTTCGCCTCCCGTCAGGTGCTGGATGAGAACGAGCTGATCCAGGAGGTTCCCGTGGCCCTGAGCAAGCAGGTGTCCTCCGTGGCCGTCCACCCCGCCGAGACCACCGAGGCCATGCTCCCCAAGGACGTGAAGGACGAGGATTTGGTCCGCACCGTCAAGCTGGATAACGAGACGGCCAACGCCCCCATCGCCGCCGGCGACCGGCTGGGCGAGATCACCGTCAGCTACAATGGCCAGGACTGCGTCACCGTGCCGCTGCTGGCGGTGGCGGACGTGTCTGTCAGCCGCTTCCTGCTGGCCCGCCACAACATCGGCCTGTTCTTCTCCCGCCCCTCCGTCCGCATCGCCGCCATCGCGCTCATCGTGCTGGCCGTCGCCCTGGTGCTGTGGTTCAGGCTCTATGGCCGCAACCGCCGCTACGGCAAGTCCAACAAGAACTACCGCCAGCACGCCTACCGTGGCCGCCGCCGCTGACGAAGCCATGGAAGACCTGCGTATCCTGTACGAGGACAAATTCCTCGTCCTCTGCGTCAAGCCCGTGGGTGTTCTGTCCGAGGACAGCGACACCGCCGCCTGTATGCCCGCCCTGCTGCGGCAGCATTACCGCGCCCTGGGTCAAAATGATTACATCGCCACCGTCCACCGTCTCGATAAGGCGGTGGGCGGCGTCATGCTGTTCTCCCGCCGCCGGGATGTCACCGGCAAGCTCACCGCCGCCGTGGCGGAGCACCGCGTCACCAAGGAGTATCTGGCTGTCCTGCGCGGCACGCCGGAAAAGGACGCGGACACCCTCACCGATCTGCTGTTCCGGGATGCCGCCCACAACAAGAGCTACGTCGTCACCCGTATGCGAAAGGGCGTCCGGGAGGCCCAGCTGGACTACACCGCCCTGGCCCATCACGACGGCCTGACGCTGGTGCGCGTCCGATTGCACACAGGCCGCACCCATCAGATCCGCGTCCAGTTCTCCCACCGGGGACTGCCCCTGCTGGGCGACATCCGCTACGGCAGCAAAGCCCCCTGCCCCCCGGCCCTGTGGTCCTGCCGTTTGGCCCTGACCCACCCCGTCACCGGCCAGCCCCTGGATGTCACCTGCCCTCCCCCCGATACCTACCCCTGGACGGACTTTTCCCCCCTGAAAGAAATGGTTTCGTCGGAAGCATAACGCAGGCATCAAAAAAGCACCCGGAAGGGTGCTTTTTCTTATTCCGTTCATCCGCCCAACAGCCTGCCAATGCGTACCAGCAGCAGCCCCAGCAGGAAGAACCCAGCCAGGATGCCCGCCACGCACCGCCAGAACCGCTTCGCGCCCAGCGCCCGGTAGTCCAAAAACGGGTACGGATACAGCTCCCCGCTGAACCCGATAGGCTTCCCCGTCCGCGCCCGCAGCATCACGAATGCGAAGTACGCCACCGGCAGCACAAGCCACCACACCGCGTTCCACACGGTCAGCCCGGCCTTGTCCTGCCACAGCAGCCACTGCACCGCCACCAGCCCCGGCACGATGTAGTGTACGCACACGTTGGCAAAGCTGTACCGTCCCTTCAGCCACGATTCGTCGTTGCTGTGCTTCGCCAGCGGGATCAGCACCAGCGCGTAGATGAGATGTGTCACATAGATGCACAGCGTCACACTCAGCGCCACCCCCGGCGAACTGAGCCACCGAAGCGCACCCCGCCCGCCGATCCCCAGCGCCAGCTCATACGCCAGCACCAGCAGATTGCTCAAATGGGTGTAGTACACGAAAAACCCCGCCCGGATGCACTTCTTCTCCGGCAGCCACGCCTTTTTATACAGCCCCGCCGCCGTCACCGCCGCGATGACCAGCGCCGACACACGCAGCATCATGCCCCTCTCAGCTCCTTCAGCAGCGCGATCTCCCGTGCGTAGCCCTCCAGCTCGTTGGGTGTCTCCAGCACGAAGGGCAGCCCCGCCAGCGCCGGATGGCGCACCACCCGGCCCAGCGCCTCCACCCCCAGATACCCCTCACCGATGCGGGCGTGGCGATCCTTGTGCGCGCCCAGCGGGTTCATGCTGTCGTTCACGTGTACCGCCTTCAGCTTCTCCAGCCCGATGACCCGGTCAAACTCCGTCAGCACCCCGTCCAGATCCCCCGCGATGTCATACCCCGCGTCGGATACATGACAGGTATCCATGCACACGCCCAGCTTGTCCTTCAGCTCCACTCGGTCCATGATCTCCCGCAGCTCCTCGAACCGGCTTCCCACCTCGCTGCCCTTGCCCGCCATGGTCTCCAGCAGCACCGTGGTGGTCTGCTCCGGCGTCAGGATGGCGTTCAGCGTCTCGGCGATCTCCGTGATGCCCACCTCCACGCCCTGCCCGGTGTGACTGCCGGGGTGGAAGTTATACACGTTCCCCGGCACATACTCCATCCGCAGCAGGTCGTCCGCCATGGTCAGCCGTGCAAACTCCCGCGTCCGCTCGTCCTTGGAGCAGGGATTGATGGTGTACGGCGCGTGAGCCACCAGCGTTCCGAACCCATTCTCCTTCGCCAGCGCCAAAAACGCCTCCGCGTCCTTGGGGTCGATGGCCTTGGCCCTGCTGCCCCGGGGATTGCGGGTAAAAAACTGAAACGTGTTCGCCCCGATGGACAGCGCCGTGCGCCCCATGGCCAAAAATCCCTCCGAAGCCGACAGATGACATCCGATGTAAAACATAGCCCTTTTACTCCTTTTTCTCTCGCAGCGAGACGGTCTTCACGTCCGCCTTTCCGTTCTCAATGGTCAATACGCCGCAGGTGGGATGCTCCCAGTCCCCTGCCGCGCCGGGGTTCAGCGTCAGCAGCGTCCCGTCGTTGTCCACCATCGGCCTGTGGGTGTGCCCGAACAGCAGCACCTGCGCGCCGCACTCCTTCGCGGCGTACATAGCCGCCATAGGCGAGCTTTTCACGTTCCGGGTGTGGCCGTGCAGCATCAGTATCCGCACGCCGCCCAACTCTATGAGCCGCTCCTTCTGGTCATAGCTGCCCCAGTCGCAGTTCCCCGGCACGCCCTCCATGGCAAGCCCCGGAAACTCCCGCCGCAGCGCCTCCAGATCCCGCTGGCAGTCCCCCAAATGCAGCACATAGTCCGGCTGTACCCATTCCACCGCCCGCACCATATTGTCCACGTTCCCGTGGCTGTCCGACACCACCAGCACCCGCACGACCACTCATCTCCCTTTCATCTTGTTATTCTACCACATTCCCATTGAAAACTCAATTCCTTTACGGTATGATTGAGCAAACGCCACCCTCTGTCACGATGAATGTAAAATGCAAAAGGAGGAATGTCCATGACCGGCGGCATCGTGGAGCTGGATCTCCACGGCATGAACACCTACCAGGCGCAGATCGCCATCGACGCGGCCCTCCGCCGCGCCGGCAGCGGCACGTACCGCCTGCGCCTCATCCACGGCTACCGCGGCGGCACGGCCATCCGCGATATGCTCTGGACCACCTACACCCACCGCGGCCAGGTCAAGCGCCTGGTCACCATCCACGACGGCGTCACCGACCTGGTGCTCAGGGAGTTTTGACCATGAAGATTGCCCAGATCCAAATGCGCGTCACCTCCGACAAGACGGAAAACCTCCGCCGCGCCGCCGCCCTCATCCGGCAGGCCGCCCCGGCGGATATGGCCGTCCTGCCGGAGATGTTCTGCTGCCCCTATGACAACAGCTGCTTCCGCGCCTACGGCGAAGCCCCCGGCGGCGAAGCGTACCAATGCCTCTCCTCCCTGGCCCGTGAACAGCACCTGTGGCTGGTGGGCGGCTCTGTGCCGGAGCTGACCGACGGCAGGGTGTATAACACCTCCTACGTTTTCGACCCCTCCGGCAGCTGCGTGGCCCGCCACCGCAAAATGCACCTCTTCGACATCGATGTACCCGGCGGCCAGTCCTTCCGGGAGTCCGCCACCCTGTCCCCCGGCTCGGATGTCACCGTGTTCGACACCCCCTGGGGCAAAATGGGCCTGTGCATCTGCTTCGACTTCCGCTTCCCTGAGCTGGCCCACCTGATGGCTCTCTCCGGCGCGAAAATTCTTCTCGTCCCCGCCGCCTTCAACATGACCACCGGCCCGGCCCACTGGGAGCTGCTGTTCCGTCAGCGCGCCGTGGACACCCAGTGCTTCACCGTGGGCACGTCCCCCGCCCGTGATGAAACCGCCTCCTACGTGGCCTGGGGACACTCCATCGTCTGCGACCCCTGGGGCACGGTGCTCCACACCTGCGGCCACAGGGAGGAGCTCGCCGTCACCGAGCTGGACCTGTCCCGTGTGGACGCCGTCCGTCGACAGCTCCCCCTCCTCTCCGCCCGCCGCCCCGATGTCTACACCCTCCGCCCCACCCAGCACGAATGACCCACCGCGCCCGCAGGCGCGGAACGCCCCTCGCCCCCCCTGCGAGGGAGGCGTCACGGCCAAAGGCCGTGGCAGAGGGAGAGATATGCCGCGGCAGCGCCGCGGCATACGGGGCGATGTGGGCATCGCCCCCTACGGAATGACCACCGATAGCCATGCGTAGGGGCGGATGCCCACATCCGCCCGCCGCGCCCGCAGGCGCGGAACACCCTCGCGGCGGATTGTCCAAAGGGACATTCCGCGCCTGCGGGCGCGGGGTACTTTTGCCCACGGCGGCAAAAGTACCCAAAAACGCCGTTCAAACCTGCGGTTTGAAAATCCCTTT
>CAMDUN010000008.1:0-64282 GCA_945878665.1 uncultured Clostridia bacterium
GAGGTGGCCAACGGCATCATCGGCTACGACAACGCCGCCATGACCGTCATCCCCGTGGGCACGGGCAATGATTTCCTGAAGAACTTTGGCGATGATGCTGAAAAATTCCGGGACGCGGAGAACCTTTGGGACGGCCCGCAGTTCCCCATGGATGCCATCAATGTCAATGGCCGCGTGGCGCTGACCATCGCCTGCTCCGGCATCGATGCCCGTGTGGCCGCCGACGTACATAAATACAGCGAAAGCCCGCTTTTGGACGGAAAAGGCAGCTATATCTACTCTTTAGCGGTAAATTTCCTGTTTAAAGGTATCGGTTCTCACTGGACGGTGACGCTGGACGGCGTGCCGGTAAAGGGCGACTGGTCGCTGGTGGCGGTGTGCAACGGACGGTATTACGGCGGCGGCTTCATGCCTGTGGCCGAAGCCCGGATGGACGACGGCGTGCTGAACACCCTGGTGGTAAAGGCCGTGAACCGCCGCACATTCTTACGGTTCGTCGGCCCGTATTCTAAGGGAGAGTACGCCAAGTTCCCCGAATATGCCCACTGTTCTACGCCTAAAACTATCCGCATTCAGTCCGACAAGGCGGACATCGTCACCTGTCTGGACGGCGAGTGCGTCACCAACAGCGACGTGACCATCAAGCTCCACGACAAGAAGCTGAATTTCTTCGGCCCGGTGGGCTGCTCCTGCAACCGCACCGCCCGATAAGCCCGCACCCCAGCGCCTGCCCCACGGCAGGCGCTTTTTCACGCCCGTCGGGCTGGCTTGAACAAATTGTGAACTTTTGATTTTTTTGCCTTTTCCCCCTTGCAAATCTGCAATAGTGTGGTATGATAAACAGCGTTAGCACTCAGAGACTTTGAGTGCTAACGCTGAACTGGTTTTTAATATTGAGAATATAAGGAGGAAGCAGCTATGAAACTGACACCGCTGGCCGACCGCGTGGTGCTGAAGATGACGGAGGCGGAGGAGACCACCAAGGGCGGCATCATCCTCACCGGCTCTGCCAAGGAGAAGCCCTCTGTGGCAGAGGTCATCGCCGTGGGCCCCGGCGGCACGGTGGACGGTAAGACCGTCACCATGTCCGTGAAGCCCGGCGACAAGGTCATCACCGACAAGTACGCAGGTACGAAGGTGACGCTGGACGAGGTGGAGTACATCATCGTCAAGCAGGGCGACATTTTGGCCATCGTAGAGTAAGGATAATAGGAGGCATTTAGATATGGCAAAGATCATTAAGCGCGGCGATGAGGCCCGCAAGGCGCTGGAAGCCGGCGTCAACCAGCTGGCGGATACCGTTAAGGTCACTCTCGGTCCGAAGGGCCGCAACGTGGTGCTGGATAAGAAGTTCGGCACGCCCCTGATCACCAACGACGGCGTGTCCATCGCCAAGGAGATCGAGCTGGACGATCCGTTTGAGAACATGGGCGCGCAGCTGGTGCGCGAGGTATCCACCAAGACCAACGACGTGGCCGGCGACGGCACGACCACCGCTACGCTGCTGGCCCAGGCCATGATCCATGACGGCCTGAAGAACCTGGCCGCCGGCGCGAACCCCATCGTGATGAAGAAGGGCATGGCCAAGGCCGTCAGCGCCGCAGTGGCCGCCATCAAGGAGCAGAGCCAGAAGGTCAACGGCACGGACGACATCGCCCGCGTGGGCACGGTGTCCTCCGGCGACGAGACCATCGGCAAGCTCATCGCCGAGGCTATGGAGAAGGTCAGCGCCGACGGCGTGATCACCATCGAGGAGTCCAAGACCGCCGAGACGTACAGCGAGGTGGTGGAGGGCATGATGTTCGACCGCGGCTATATCACCCCCTACATGGCCACCGACATGGAGAAGATGGAGGCCGTGGTGGACGACCCCTATATCCTGATCACCGATAAGAAGATCTCCGTCATCAGCGACATCCTGCCCCTGCTGGAGCAGATGCTGCAAAGCGGCAAGAAGCTGTTCATCATCGCCGAGGATGTGGAGGGCGAGGCCCTGAGCACCCTGCTGGTGAACCGGCTGAAGGGCGTGCTGAACGTGGTGTGCGTCAAAGCCCCCGGCTTCGGCGACCGCCGCAAGGAGATGCTGCAGGACATCGCCATCCTCACCGGCGGCCAGGTCATCAGCGAGGAGCTGGGCCTGACGCTGAAGGATGCTACCATCGATATGCTGGGCCGCGCCCGTCAGATCAAAGTCACCAAGGAGAACACCATCATCGTGGACGGCATGGGCGACCAGCAGGCCATCAAGGATCGCGTGTCTCAGATCCGCGCTCAGATCGGCGTGACCACCAGCGAGTATGACAAGGAGAAGCTGCAGGAGCGCCTGGCCAAGCTGGCCGGCGGCGTGGCCGTCATCAAGGTGGGTGCTGCCACCGAGACGGAGATGAAGGAGAAGAAGCTGCGTATCGAGGACGCGCTGAACGCCACCAAGGCCGCCGTGGAGGAGGGCATCGTGGCCGGCGGCGGCACGATCTACGTCAACGTCATCCCCGCCGTCACCGCCCTGCTGAACACCACCGAGGGCGACGAGCGCGTGGGCGTGCAGCTGGTGGCCAAGGCACTGGAAGCCCCCATCCGTCAGATCGCGGCCAACGCCGGCATCGACGGCAGCGTGGTGCTGGAGAAGGTGCGTACCTCCGGCAAGAACGGCTACGGCTTCGATGCCTACAAGGAGGAGTACTGCGACATGATCGCCAGCGGCATCGTCGATCCCGCCAAGGTGACCCGCAGCGCCCTGGAGAACGCGGCCAGCGTGTCCGGCATGGTGCTGACCACCGAGTCTTTGGTGGCCGACAAGCCCCAGTCACCCGCACCGGCTGCGCCCGCTCCCGACATGGGCGGCATGGGCATGTATTAAGCGACGGAAACCGATGAGGGGATGCGGCGCAGGCCGCATCCCCTTTTTTCTCCCGGTTTTGCAAAAAACCTGTTGACAAAAGGCGTTATTATATGGTATAGTAACTCGTGCCTGTCGAGGATGACATGGCGGCGTAGCTCAGTTGGCTAGAGCATGCGGTTCATACCCGCAGTGTCACCGGTTCAAATCCAGTCGCCGCTACCACATCGGAGAGATGCGAAAGCATCTCTCCGATACACCCTCGAAAAGGGCATACGGCCCGTTGGTCAAGTGGTTAAGACACGGCCCTTTCACGGCTGTAACATGGGTTCGAGTCCCGTACGGGTCACCACGTCGGCAGCCCGTCAGGGCCGCCGACAATATGGAGGCTTAGCTCAGCTGGTTAGAGCGCCTGCTTCACACGCAGGAGGTCACTGGTTCGAGTCCAGCAGTCTCCACCAAAAAGTTCCTGATTTCGTAAGAAATCAGGAACTTTTTCTGTTTATGATCTCAAAAGTGACGCGGCATTTCGGCGTTTTTCGCTTGACCCAAACCGTGACCCAAAAGGCGAAATGATGGGAGAGGAGTATGTACGGGTTGCTGGGATGCTTCTTGTGCTCAGCGATTAGCAGGTCAACGCCCTCCTGCGGGATGTTTGCCGTGGGCGGGATGTCGTAACGGAATTGTAACCCTTTTTTTGATTTTCTGCTGTATAATGGTATCTCCGGCGGAGGTACGCCGGCAGAAACGTAAAAAGGAGGGGGACATGATGAACGAAGAAAACGGGATGTCCTCTGTGCAGACAACGGTCGGCAGGCGCATCGCCCAGGAGGAGCAGACGGATCGCCCCGCCGGGAAAAAGACGGGGCTGATCATCGGCATCGTGGCCGGTGCGCTGGTGCTGGGCTACGCGGCGCTGTGCGTGGTGGCGCAGACGGTGTACGGCCACAGGGCGTTCCCCAACACCACGGTGCTGGGACTGGACGTGTCCGGCATGAGCGCCCAGCAGGCGGAACAGCTGTGGCAGGAAAAGGGGGCGGCGGTGCTGGAAAACACCGTCATCGACCTGACGCGGCAGAGCTATATTTTGGGTGAGGTGACGCTGGCGGAGCTGGGCGCGGAGGTGAAACCCCTGTACGTCAGCCGGGCCGCCGGGTGTGATTCGGCGGGCGGCGGCGTGTTGGACGTGGCGCGGAGCGGCTGGGACTATCTTCACAGTCTGATAGGCGGCGTGTCCGCCGTGCCGCAGATAGATGTAAGCGGGGAAAAGCTGGAGAGCGCCTGCGAGACACTGGCCGACACGGTGGACTGCACCGTGGTGGACGGCGGCTACCGGCTGGAGGACGGCCAGGGGCTGTATATCACCAAGCCGCAAAACGGCGAACGGCTGGACAGCACCGCGCTGAAAACGGCGCTGGAGCAGCATCTGGAGAGACGCGACCTGTCGGCCATCGAGTGTACGTACAAGGAGCAGGCCGCCGCGCCGCTGGACTTGCAGGCCATCCACGATGAGCTGGAGGGGCAGGTGGTCAGCGCCGTGTGCGACAAGGCCACCGGCAAGCCCACCCAGTCCCACGTGGGCGTGGCATTCGACGTGGGGAAGGTACAGGCCCAGCTGGACAGCGCCGCGCCGGGGACGGAGTTCCTGGCGGAGGCGGAGGTGGCGTTCCCCTCCGTGACCACGGAGGAGCTGGAGACGGCCATGTTCCGGGACGTGCTGGGGACAAGCACCACCAAGTGCGCCGGGCCGTGGGGGCGGCATCAGAACATCCGGCTGGCGGCCAGGGCCATCAACGGCAGGATCTATAACCCCGGCGAAGCCTTTTGGTACAACGCCACCGTGGGTGAGCGGACGGAGGAACGGGGCTACCAGCCCGCCGCGGCCTACTCCGGCGGCAAGACCGTCACGTCCATCGGCGGCGGCATCTGCCAGGTGTCGTCCACGCTGTATTACGCGGCGCTGCTGGGCGATCTGGAGATCGTGCTGCGGTACGCCCACATGTTCGACCCGGGCTACATGCCCGTTACCGGCTGCGATGCCACGGTAAGCTGGGGCGGGCCGGACTTTGCCTTCCGCAACGACACGGACTATCCCATCAAGATCGTCACCAGCTACAACGATGACACCAACGAGCTGACGGTGACAATCATGGGCACGAAGGTCAACGACAACTACGTGGAGATGACCAACGCCTTTTTGTCCTACTCCGGCTATGAGACGGTGTATCAGGAGGATGTCAGCGTTGCGCCCGGCGAGAGTGTGACGGAGCAGAGCGGCCACAACGGCTACGCGGTGCAGACGTACCGCAACGTGTATGCCGGGGACGGGACGCTGCTGCACAGCACCAAGGAGGCGTACAGCGATTACGACCGCAGTGACAAGATCGTGCTGGTCGCGCCGGGGGAGCTGCCGGGATAAGTACATAGGAAAGAAGGAAGCAGGGCCGTAGGCCCTGCTTCCTTTTATGTGGGGATGATGCCGCGGCATACGGGGCGATGTACCCCAAGGGTACTTGTTCCGCTTCGCTCCACTGCGTGGGCATCGCCCCCTACGGAGGGGAGCAAGGGGTGCGTTCATACAACGTCTCTCCCTCCGGCGCTTCGCGCCACCTCAGCTACGCTTCGCCGCACAACCCAGTGTGCACCCCAAGGGTACTTGCTTCGCGGCGAGCACTGGGCCGCCTTTACACAAGGGAGGCTTTGGGGTGCGAGATCAGCGGCTCAGGAAGCTGTACCAGCCCTCGCTGGTGCGCTGCTCCAGCACGTCCCAGCCGTCGGACTTCAGCTTTTGCAGTACCTCCTCCGCCCGGTCGTCGATGATGCCGGAGCAGAGGAACAGGCCGCCGGGCTTCAAAAAGTCCCGGACGCTGCCGCTGAGGCCCATGATAACATCAGCCACGATGTTGGCCACCACCATGTCATAGCCGCCGCCCATCTCGCTGCGGAGCTGGGCATCGTGGAGCACATCTCCCCAGCGGACGGTATAGGTGTCGTGGGTGATGTTGTTCAGGGCGGCGTTTTCATAGGCCACGTCCACGCACTTTTCATCGATGTCGCAGGCGAAGGCGCGGGCCGCGCCCAGCCGCAGCGCGGCGATAGACAGGATGCCGCTGCCGCAGCCCAGGTCCAAAACCCTTTCACCGCCGTGGATGTGGGTGTCCAGCGCTTGCAGGCACAGCCGGGTGGTGGCGTGACTGCCTGTGCCGAAGGTCAGGCCGGGGTTCAGCCGCAGCGTCACCCGCTCCGGGCCATCGGCCTGCTCCCACTCCGGGACAACCAGCAGGCGTTCACCGATCTCCATGGGCTTGTAGAACTGCTTCCAGTTGTTCTCCCAGTCCGCGTCGGCCACATCGTCCATGGTCAGCAGCAGCGGGCCGTACTCCGGGTGGGCCTTTTTCAGGTCGGACATGGCCATACGCACGGCGGCGATGACGGGCAGCGCGGCCTCGCCGCGCTCCAGGTAGAACGTGACGCGGCTGACGCCGCGCTTTTCCGCCAGCAGTTCCTCGTCCACGTAGTCCCAGTACTGGCGGTTGTTCTCCAGGAAGTCCTGAAAGTCCGCCTCATCGTCGATCATCCATCCCGTGACACCCTGCTGCTCCAGCAGCTCGCACACCGGGTCAAGACCGGCGTGGGAGGTGTCGATCTTCATTTCCAGCCATTCCATGGCGTGCCCTCCGTTTTGTCAGTTTGGGGTCAGCGCTTCGTGCCGAAGAAGAACAGACCCATGGTGTTCGGGCCGGTGTGGCTGCCGATGACCGGGCCGATGTAGTTGATATAGACCTCCTTGACACCGTAGCGGGCCTTCAGCTCCTCTGCCACGGCACGAGCCTCCACCTCACAGTCGGCGTGGCAGATGAACATGGTCTGCTCACTGGGCTCGATACCCAGCTCCGCCACCTTGTCGATGAGGGCCTGGAGGCTGGCCTTGCGGCCACGGGCCTTGCTCATGGGGACGAGCTTGCCCTCGTCGGAGGTGTGCATCACCGGCTTGATGGACAGCATCGTGCCCAGGAAGGCGGTGGTGGCGCTGACGCGGCCACCCATCTTCAGGTAGTTCAGGTCGTCCACGGTGAACCAGTGGTCGATGTGCAGCTTGTTGTCCTCCACCCACTGCACCAACTCCTCGGCGGTGAGACCCCGGCGCTTTTGCTGCACCGCCAGGTACAGCAGCAGGCCCTGACCCAGGGAGGCGGACAGGGAGTCCACCACGTAGATGTTGGCATCGGGGAACTCCTGGCGCATATCGTTGGCGGCGATGGACGCGCTCTGGTAGGTAGTGGACAGGGCGCTGGAGAAGCTGATGCAGACGATGTCTTTGCCGCTCTCCAGCACGGGGCGCATGGCATCCTGGAACTGGCCCACGTTGGCGGCGGAGGTGGTGGCCAGCTTACCGGATCGGATCTTGGTGTAGAAATCCTCAAAGCTGATAGCGCTGCCGTCCAGCAGGTTGGGGTAGTCCTGACCGTCGATGTGGACCGTCAGGGGAACGACCGTCAGCTCCAGCTCACGGGCCATGTGGTCCGTCAGGTCACAGCAGCTGTCGGTCATGATAATGTAATCACGCATGGGGTAAAGCCTCCTTTGGAGCGATATGGCCTATCATATCACGGAATAGGGGAAATGTAAATAATATAACATATTAGATGAAGGAATTATTTGCCCACGCAGAAGCGGGAGAAGATGGTGTCCACCAGGTCGTCCCGGATGTGCCTGCCGTTCAGCTCGCCCAGGGCCTCCAGCGCCGCCTCGCAGTCCGTCAGCACCACGTCGGGGGTCATGCCGATACGCAGGGCGCTGCGGGCCTCGCCCACGGCGCTGAGCGCCCGGGACACGGCATCCGCCTGGCGGGCGTTGGTCAGCAGCGCGCCCTGGGCGGGCGTGCCGGCAGGAAAGAGGGCGGCGATGGCGTCGGTGAGGGTGTCCAGCCCCAGGTGCTCCGTGGCGGAGACGGAGAGGACGTTATCAAAGCGGTCTGCCAGCGCACCGATGTCCAGCCGCCGGGGCAGGTCGCATTTGTTCACCGCCACCAGCAGGTGGGGGACTTGCCGGGCCACGGCGATGGCCTCCTCGTCCTCCGCCGTCAGGGGGGCGGAGCCGTCCAGCACCAAAATGGCCAGGGACGCCTGCCTGGCGGCGGCACGGCTGCGCTCCACGCCCAGGGCCTCCACGGTGTCGCCGCCGTCACGGATGCCGGCGGTGTCCGTCAGGCGCAGCAGCACGCCGCCCACCGTGACCTTCTCCTCCACCGTGTCGCGGGTCGTGCCGGCGATGTCGGTGACGATGGCCCGGTCGTAGCCCAGCAGGGCGTTGAGCAGAGAGGATTTGCCGGCGTTTGGCTTGCCCAGCAGCACCGTGGGCACGCCCCATTTCATCAGCCGGCCACGGGAGAACCCGGCCAGCAGGCCGTCCAGCTCCTGCTGGGCGGTGCGGAGGGTGTCCAGCATCTCCTCACGCTGGAGGTCCTCGATGTCCTCGTCGGGGTAGTCCACCACGGCGTAGAACCGGGCGGCCATGTCCGTGAGGCCGTCGTAAATGCGGGCGATGGTGCGGCTCAATGCGCCGGAGAGCTGGCAGGCGGCGTTGTGGGCCTGCTCCGCCGTCTCGGCATCGATGAGGTCCACCACGGCCTCGGCCTGCATCAGATCCAGCTGGCCGCTGAGGAAGGCGCGGCGGGTAAACTCGCCGCCTGCGGCCTGGCGGCATCCGGCGGCGAACAGGGCGCGAAGGCCGGCATCCAGCACCACCGGGCTGCCGTGACAGTGCAGCTCGGCGCAGTCCTCGCCGGTGTAGCTGTGAGGGGCGGGGAAGGTGACGCACAGCACGTGGTCGATGACGCGGCCCGCATCGTCCATCAGGTCGCCCAGCACCATGGAGCGGGGGCGCTGGGCGGCGGCAGGCTTGCCGTTTTGGGCGCGGAACACCGCGTCCAGCGCGGAGAAGGTCTCCGGGCCGGAGAGGCGGAGGATGCCGATGGCGCTGGGGGCATGGCCGGTGGCGATGGCGGCAATGGTGTCGGGCATAGGGGTGGCCTCCTTGGTGGTTTTTCGATAGTATAGCACAGGGAAAGGGAAAAAGGAAGAGGAGGGCCATCGGCCCTCCTTTTTTGTTCTGTTGGGAAACGCCTTACTTGATGACCTCGCCGGCGGCCTGCTTGGCGGCGATCTCCTTCATGGCGTCCTTGTGGCTCAGGTTCACGCGGCCCTTTTCGTCGATCTCCGTGACCTTGACCCACATCATGTCGCCGATCTTGCAGGCATCCTCCACCTTCTCGATGCGGTGGTCCGCCAGCTTGGAGATGTGCACCAGGCCGTCCTTGCCGGGGGCAAGCTCCACGAACGCGCCGAAGGTCATGAGACGCACGACGCGGCCATAGTACAGCTGGCCCACCTCGGGGACGAACACGATGTCGTCGATGCACTTCTTGGCAATGGCGCAGCTCTCGGCATCGGGAGAGGCGATGTGGATCGTGCCGTCGTCGTCGATGTCGATCTTCGCGCCGGACTCGGCCACGATCTTCTGAATGACGCTGCCGCCCTTGCCGATGACATCGCGGATCTTATCCGGGTCGATGTGCATGGTCAGCATCTTGGGGGCGTACTGGCTCACCTCGGGCCGCGGCTCGGCGATGCAGGGCAGCATGATCTGATCCAGGATCTGGCAGCGGGCATCGTAGGTGATGTCCAGCGCGTTCTGAATGATCTCCATGGTCAGGCCGTCGTTCTTCAGGTCCATCTGAATGGCGGTGATGCCCTTCTTCGTACCGGCCACCTTGAAGTCCATCTCGCCGTGGAAGTCCTCCACGCCCTGAATGTCGATGAAGGTGGTGAAGCTGCCGTCATCGTCCTGGATCAGGCCGCAGGAGATGCCGGCCACAGGGGCTTTGATGGGCACACCGGCGTCCATGAGGGCCAGGGTGCTGCCGCAGATAGAGCCCTGGGAGGTAGAGCCGTTGGAGGACACCACCTCGGACACCACGCGGATGGCGTAGGGGAACTCCTCCACGGGAGGAATGACGGGCAGCAGGGCACGCTCGGCCAGCGCGCCGTGGCCGATCTCGCGGCGTCCGGGGCTGCGGGCGGGCTTGGCCTCGCCCACGGAGTAGCCGGGGAAGTTGTAGTGGTGCATATAGCGCTTCTCGGTCTCTTCCCAAATGGTGTCCAGCTTCTGATTGGCGGACAGGGTGTCCAGCGTGCAGACGGACAGCACCTGGGTCTGACCGCGGGTGAACAGGCCGCTGCCGTGAACGCGGGGCAGCACGCCCACCTCGGCATCCAGGGGACGGATCTCGTTCTTCTGACGGCCATCCACGCGATGACCCTCCAGCAGCCACTTCTTGACGATCATCTTCTGGAACTTGTAGGTGATCTCCTCCAGGTACTGATCCATGTTGGGGTACTCTTCCAGGTACTTGTCGTGCCACTTCTCGATCATGGCGTTCCAGCGCTGCTCGCGGACGTTCTTGTCATCAGTGTCCATGGCGGCCTTGGCCTCGTCCATGAAGTCGGCGGTGATCTTGTTGAACAGCTCGTAGTTGAAGTCGGCGTGAGGATAGTCGAACTTGGGCTTGCCGATCTCGGCCACCATCTGATTGATGAGGGCGATCTGCTTCTGGTTCTCCTCGTGGGCCTTCTTGATGGCCTCGAACATGATGGCGTTGGGCACTTCGTTAGCGCCGGCCTCGATCATGACCACCTTCTTGCCGGTGGAGACCACGGTCACGTCCAGGTCGGAGACCTTACGCTGCTCGGCATCGGGGTTGAAGACCAGCTTGCCGTCCACCAGGCCCACCTTCAGCGCGGCCACAGGGCCGTTCCAGGGGATGTCGGAGATGGCCAGGGCGGCGGAAGTGCCGATGAGCGCGGCGATCTCGGGGGAGCAGTTGTGATCCACAGCCATGACGGTACACATGACGGATACGTCGTTGCGGAAGTCATAGGGGAACAGGGGGCGGATGGGGCGGTCGATGACGCGGGAGGTCAGGATGCCCTTCTCGCCGGGGCGGCCCTCGCGGCGGTTGAAGCTGCCGGGGATGCGGCCCACGGAGTACATCTTCTCCTCAAAGTCCACGCTGAGGGGGAAGAAGTCGATGCCGTCACGGGGACGGGGAGCGGCGGTGACACAGCACAGTACGCGGGTGTCGCCATAGCCCACCATGACGGCGGCGTTGGCCAGCTCGGCCAGCTTGCCCACCTCCAGCGTGAGGGGACGGCCCGCCAGGTCCATGGTGTACTTGTGGTAGTGGGGGAACTGACGCTTGGTGATGATGGTTGACATGATAACGTTTCTCCTTTTCGTTAAGATGCGTGTGCCGGGTCATCACCATTTAGCACTTGAAAACGGAGAAAACGAAGGGGTTTTCGCCATTTTCAACTGCTAAAGGCGTGGGCAGACCCGGAACACAAAAATGTGAAAGAGGGGTGGTGCGAACGCACACCACCCCTGTTTTCCCTTACTTACGCAGACCCAGCTTGGCGATGAGGGCACGATAACGCTCGATGTCCTTCTTGGCCAGGTAGTCCAGCAGACGACGGCGCTTACCGATCATCATCTGCATACCGCGGCGGCTGTGGAAGTCATGAGGATGCACCTTCAGGTGAGCGGTCAGCTGGTTGATGCGCTCGGTGAGGATGGCGACCTGGACTTCGGGAGAGCCGGTGTCGGTCTCGTGGGTACGGTTGGCCTCGATGATAGAGGTCTTCTGATCTTTCAGCATCATGGTTGTGTTTCCACCTTTCTTGAAATACGCCCGCAGCCTGAGCAGAGGGAGAGATGGAACGCTCCGCACGCTAAGGCAGGGGTCATGCACGCATAGCGCGTACTTTGTGATGATACCACACTATTCGCGGGTTGTAAAGTGGTATTTTGCCCGGAACGACAGGAATTTCACGCTTTTACCTCGATGGCGGCCACGGGGCAGCTATCCGCCGCCTCCTGAACACCGATCTTGTGTGCGTCGGGAATGGGATCGACCAGCACACGGGCCGGTTCACCGGCATCCAGGGCGAACACCTCCGGGCACAATCCGGCGCACAGACCGCACTGGATACACGCTTTTTGCAGAACAATGGCTTGCATGGTGAATACCTCCAAAAAATCAGGATGGAGATATTTTCCCCGGCAGGGCGCGGGGTTATACGCGGGGGATGTCAATCCTGGGCCAGCCGGCGGGCGAAGGACAGGGCCTGGGCCTCGATGCCGGGGAGCTTGATGAGACTGCCCCGCTCGTTGGCCGTCTCCAGCAGGCAGAAGTGGGGCGGCAGGAAGAAGGATTTGTTCATGTTCAGGGCGGAGATGAGCTGGCGGGCCAGCAGGTCGCCGCCGGAGTAGCCGGACACCACCAGGCCGAACAGCCGCTTGTCGTACATCCGGGTCTGACGGAACAGGGCCGTCAGGCGGTTGATGCAGGCCGTCAGGTTGGCGGCCAGCGCGTCGTTGTAGTTGGCGCACAGCATGACCAGCGCGTCGCACCGGCGGATGGCGGGGTAGACCTCGTCCACCATCGGACCGCCGTAGAAGCAGCCGCCCTGCTCGCCGAAGTGGAGACAGGCGGTGTAGCTGCACCCGTTGCAGTCGGCCATCGTGCCGTTTCGCAGGCAGATCTCCTGCACCTCCATGTCCGCCGGCAGGCCGGCCTTGACCAGTTCCCACAGGGCCAGGGTGTTGGACGTGGCCCGCTGGGAGGCGTGGAGGGCCAGCACCCGGCGGATGGGCGCGGGCTTGTGCCAGTCCGTCAGGCGGCCCAGCAGCTCCGAGATGGCGGCGCGGAAGGCGGTCTCCTCGTCCACGCCGCCCACCAGCGCCTGGGTGCGGAAGTTCCGCAGAGAGCCGGTGGCCTCCACCAGCGGGCGGCCCAGGAAGGCGCAGCCCGCCTGGTTGGCGGCGAACACCATGTCGCGGGCCACGTCCTTGGTGTAGAACTCGCCCACGCCGGTGACGACGCAGCCCGCCACACAGCCGCGAAGCAGCGTTTCGCTGCGGCGCAGGCGGGAGAGCATACGGTAATACGACTGGTTGCAGCCGCCCTCGTCCAGCGCCACGGCAAAGAGCAAGCGGCGGTTTTGCAGGCCGTCCAGGCTTTCGTCCGGGTCGAGGATGACGCTGCCGGGAGGCAGCAGGGGCGACAGCAGGGCGCGGAGGGCGGGGCTGTATTCATTTTCAGGGAGCAGTACGGTGAGCATAATGGGCCTCCTTGTTGGTTCACTCGATGGCGTCCAGCTTGGCGCGGGTCTCCGCCAGGCGCTTCTCCAGCGCCTCCGGCAGGGGGACGTTCTCCGTTTCCGCGCCGGTGTCGGTCAGGCGGCTGCGGCGGCCCATGAACACCCGGCCATCGTACAGCGAGGCGTAGTGCCACCGGCGGCGCAGCAGGGCCAGCAGCGTCAGCGCGCCGGAGCTGAGGGCCGGGGCGACGTAGGGCTTGAAGCCCAGCTTACGCATCTCCAGGTTGGCGTGGGCCACCTTCTCCGTCAGCTCACGGGACAGGGCATCGTCGTAATGGGTCAGGGAGTTGGCCAGCACCAGATCCTCGCCGTGCGGGCCGAAGGCGCGGCCCTCCGTGAGATACGAGGCGAAGCGGGGGTCGCGGCGGGCGAAGTACAGGGCGCGGGCGTGCATGACGCCCAGGCCGAAACCCCGTATCTGTTCCGGGGACAGGCCCTGCCCGTCATAATCGCCGCGCTGGTTTTTGTTGCTCTCCCGAAGCGCCCAGCGGCACAGGGGGTCTACCGGGTCGCTGACCACCACGAACAGGCCGCGGTACTGCTTCTCCCGGGCCATGCGGGCGTAATGCCCCACCAGCTCCCGGTTCAGGCCGTACTGGGCCATGCGTACATCCCCCTGCACCACGGAGGTGTCGGGGATCATGCGGGAGGCGCAGAACAGGAACACGTCGCCGTCAAAGAGCTGCTCCGGGGCGATGATGTCTACCTCCGGCAGCGGCTCGGTCTCCGGCGGGGCGATCTGATCCAGCTCGAACTCCCAGCGTGCGGCCACGTTGTCCCGCACGTCGCAGATGCCGATGGACGAGATCACGTCGCCGCCCAGCAGGCGCAATCCCATAAGCAGGGTGCTGCCCACGTCGCCCAGGGCCAGCAGCGTGACGCGGGCCTTGTCCGGCAGGCGGGGCAGGGACAGGGGCGCGGTATTGAAAATTTCCATGGTATGTCTCCTTTTCAGTCGGCGGGGCGCATCCGCTTGAGGATCTCGATGTCGCCCTCCAAGCAGGCGCTGGCGGCGCGGCTGATGTCGTAGGTACAGCCGCCCTTGTCGGGGCACAGGGGCAGGATCACCGCCTCGCCCAGCCGGTTCAGCGTCAGGTTGCGGGCGTAGAGAGCGCGGAACTCCGTCTCCAGCGCCAGCAGGATGTCCCGTGCGTTTTCCAGGCAGCACAGGCTCAGCTCCCACGCCGTTTTCTGATCCATGCCGGTGAACTCCGGCGCGGCGTAGGGCAGTATGCGGTTCACCGCCGGCTGCAAGCCGCCGGGCAGGCCCTCGCTGCGGCGGACGGTGTCGCCGCCGATGAAGGGATACAGCGTGGACTCCACGAACCTGAGACGCAGGTTGGGCAGGTAGTAGATGGCGTCCGCCTCGTAGCCCAGCTGCTCCATCAAATCGCGGCCCATGCCGGTGAGGTAGCCCACCAGCACCATGTCCACGGGGGTGTTGGTCTCCGCCAGCAGGGGAGCGATGCGCCGGATGCGCTTGCCGTCGTGGAGCATATCGTCCACCAGGATCACGGGCCGGTCGAAGGCGTGGATGGTGCGTACCTGGTCGGGCAGCGGGGAATAGTCCGGGTACGCCTCGATGGAGCAGCGGCTCAGGTCCGGCTCGTAGACCTTGTCGGTACGCAGCGTCTTGGTGACGGTGTTGGGCACGACTACGCCCCGGAGGATCTTGCCGTAGGGCACGCAGATGTCCGGGCCGAGGACGCGGGGCGTTACCGGCTCGGCGGGCACGCCGTTGCGGGCGGTGATGTGCTGGAGCAGCCGGTGGTAGATGACCCCTGCCGACAGACTCAGCACCAGCGAACCGGGCTGAAGCCGGGTCAGGGCCGCCTGTAAGCGCCGGTGGGCGCTGCCGATGGCGGCCAGCACACGGGGGGAGGTGCTGAAGGGCTCTTTGATGGCGGTGTCCACGTTGCGGCTGAGGACGATGGGGCAGCGCATATCCACCGCCATCGTGTCGCTGCCCTCGGAAATGGGCAGGAAGCCCTGCAAGAGCAGGGTCTGGCGGCCATAGCCGGAGGCCGCGCCCTCCAGGGGGCAGTACAGGCCGTAGGTGTACTCACGGCTCAGGGCCAGGGTCAGCACCTCCGTCACCAGCAGCTGGCACAGGTCGCTCTGCCGTTCGCCGCGAGGGACGAACAGCCCGCTGATGAGCAGCGCCCGGCCACCGGCGCTCTGCCGCACCAGCGCCGACAGGGCTGGATCGCCCAGCCGGGCGAACAGGTGCTGGCTGTCCAGACAGCGGTAGGACGCAGCGCCCAGCACCGCGCCGTTCGCGTCCCGGCAGACCATCACATCGTCGCCGCAGCGCTGCAAAAGCTCCGTCAGGCTCTCCGCCGTGGCGCGGGGCAGCATGGTACGCAGGAAGGCGGCGGTCTCCCGGATGTCAGTGGGGACGAAGGACAGGTCCTCCGTCCGCAGCACGGGCTTGTCCTGGGGCTCGCGGAGGTACAGGCCCTGGCGGTAGATGAACTCCTGCACCGTGGGGTCGATGAGGTTGGACACGTCGCGGTTGGCATCCACCGCCTCGCGAATGCGGGTGGAGCTGATCTCCTCCAGCTGGGGCGGCAGCGTCAGCTCCACCACATGCCCGGTGATGCAGGAATAGTCGGCCTGCACCGCGTCCGGCTCGGTGCGGCGGAAGATGACGTGGTCGAAGGTGTGGATGGAATCCGCCTGGGGCGGCTTTTGGTAGGACGAGGCGTGGACCACCACGTCGCTGCCCACCACGATGGACACGCTGCGCCCTGGGAACGCCTGGCGCAGCTGGCGCAGGTTCTCCGGGTTGGCGATGTTCACCGGGAAGTCCTCCGGGAAGATGTGAACGTGGAACTCGTCCGCCACGGACATGGATACGATGCGGCGGCGGACGCGGTAGGGCTGAGTGCGCTTGGACCAGGAAAATTCGTCGATGGCCAGCAGCACCTCGAAGCCCAGGTCTCGGATGGCCCGGACGATGCCCTTGTGGGACAGGGTGAAGGGGTCAAACGTGCCGGGGAAGAAGGCCACGGGCCGGGGCGGGCCGAAGTCGAACCCGCCGTGGAACAGCCGCTCCTCGGTGAGGAAGCGGTACAGCTTGCCCAGCATGAACGCCCGGTAGTAGAACGTCAGCTCCCGGTCGGGGGTCTCGTAGTGGGCGGCCAGCAGCTTCCGATCCGTCAGCAGAAAGGCGCGGCGCTTCTCGTGGCGGCTCAGCTCGTCCGAGCCGAACACGTGGCGGCCCAGCACGAACATAGTCTCCTGGCGGGTGGGGTCGTCGATGCCGCACAGGCCGTGCATCAGCATACCCAGCAGCCGCTCACGGCGGCGGCGGTAGGCCTCGTCCGTCTCCGGGAAACGGGTGCGGTAGACATCGTACTCCTCGTAGATCACGCCCACCGTGTCCAGCACGGAGGCGGTGACGCGGCTGTCGGAGGAGCTGAGGTTCACATGGAGGTCGTCCAGCACCTCATTCAGCTCCGCCGGAGGCAGCCACAGGGCGAAGCGGCCCAGGTAGTCGGGGATATATTTGGTGAACTCCTGCTGGCCCAGCTCCAGCCCCCGGCACAGCTCCACCGCCACCTCGTTGCGCTGGTCGGCGGTGAGCCGGGGCGCAAGCTCCAGCAGGGCGCTGCCGGCGCTGTGGCGCACCGTCACCCGGTCGCTGACCTTGATGAGGTTGGACAGGTGGGTGGCGATGTGCAGAGCGGGGCTTTTGCCGCTGCGGGCAAAGTCGGTGAGCAGGCGCAGGTTGGCCTGCTTGGTGATCCAGGGGGTGGCGGTCTTCAGGTTGTCCAGGAATATCTCGGACACCACGTCATCCGGCAGCAGCAGCGGCGCGCCGCCGGACAGCAGGTCGTCGCGCAGCCAGCGCAGCGTGGCGCTGTCGGTGCAGTCCACGGCGGCGATGGCCTCCAGCGGGCCGGGCAGCGACGGGTACAGCCGGTGCAGGCGGTCCAGCAGCAGCACGGCGGCCAGCCGCACCGTCAGGTCGCCCCGGCGGCACATGGACACGGCGAAGGTACACAGCTCACGGGCGTGGGCGGGGGTCAGGGCGCTGTCCGGCAGGGCGGCGGCGGTGTCGAGAAGCTGAAAGGCTACGGTGTCCTCCGTGTCCTCCGGGCGGCGGTAGTAGGCAAAGACCGGGGCGAGGAAGCGCTCCTCCCGCCCGGGGGCGTGGTTCAGCAGGGAAATGACGGCGAATTTCAGGGCGTAGCTGATCCAGCGCCGGTGCTGGGGCATCAGCTTGTGGTCGGGGTAGAGCATCTTGTCCAGATACAGCTTCCACTGCTCCACATCGGTGGCAGAGCGGGGGTCGGGACGGCTGTCCGCGGGGCGTTCCTTGGCGTAGCCCGCGTGGAAGCCGGCGATGATCTCGCCCAGCAGCGCCGCCGCCTGGCGGCGGATGTCGCCCTCGCGGTGCATCAGCAGCTCATAGAGGAACGTCAGCGTCTGCACCTTTTGAGGGATGTGGAGATAGAGAGAGTAGCTTTCGAATACGCTGAGGTAGGCGCGCAGACGCCGCCAGTTCGTCTCGCCGCGGGCCAGCTCCAGAAGCCGGGCGAAGCTTCGCTGGCCGGTGAGGCGGGCCATCAGCTCCATGTTGTGCGCCACGCAGCGCATGGTCAGGGCGTGGAGCGCCTCGTCATCGGTCATCAGCGCGGCGTGCTTCTCCGGCAGGGGGGCGGTGTCGCCGCCTTGCAGCGTCACGTCCACGCCCCGGTCGATCATGTAGCGCTCGAAGTCCTGCAAGCGGGCGTAAACACGGGTGTAGCGCTGCTTTTTCATGCCGTCCACGTCGTCCAGCTTGGACAGGATCACCTGGAACGCCTCGTCCAGGGACGAAATGCGGCTGATCTCCCGGCCCTGACCGTCGTGGATCTGCTTCACGCGGAAGTCGGCGTAGATCAGCAGCAGCGCCTCCACGGACAGGTAGTCCGGCTCCAGATCCCACACGGAGTGGTTGGCGGCGATGTGGCCGATGTCGGTCATGCGGCGGCGTCTGAACCACAGGTCGGTGTAGTAATAGTGCAGATAGGGCACGCGCTCGCCGGGCCTACATCCGAATTTTCCGATGTCGTGACCGGCGGCAGCGCCGGACACCAGCGCCAGATCCACCGCCGTGCCGCTGCGGCGCAGGGCACGGGCCGCCGTCAATGCCACGTGGTGTACCCCGGCGATGTGCTCCAGCGTGCGGAAGGGCGTTACCTCCAGCCCCAGGCGCATCAGCTCGTAGACGTACTCCCGCTTCCACTGGCGCAGAAATTTGGCGTAGGACGGGGCGCAGGCGCTGTCCGCCAGCTCCGCCTCCGTGAGGAAATCAAAGGTGTAGGCCGGGTCGTGGGGCAGCAGCTCGCCCTCGGCGGCGAACAGCACCTGCAAGACCGACAGAAAGAACACCGCGCCGGGGGCGCAGGGCTCGTCCTGCTCCCGCTCCGGGTACAAAAGCCGCCGGGCGAAGTCGTAGCTGTACGCCAGCCAGCCCTCCTCCGGCCCGACCGGGCACAGGATGTCCAGCTCCGGGCGGCACAGGGCCAGCACATCGGCGCAGCGCAGCCGCGTGCCGTTGAACAGCGGCGCGAACCGCTGCATATAGCTGTCCCCCTCAGGCCGGGCCAGCAGCTGCTCCCGCCCCGCCAGCCAGTCGGCGGCGCTGCGGTCGGCCAACCGGCGGCGCAGGGCCAGGTCCATCTGCCGGATACGCTTCTTGTTCATGGCGCATACCTCCGTTTTCGGGTAGCCGGGACGGCGCTGCCCGGCGAGTCGATAGTTGATACTTTATAATATAATAAATCCCAAGGCGCGGCGCTGTCAATATTCTGCGCCGCTTTCCCGGGTCGTTGTCACCATTTTGTCACCGCTTTGTCTCCCATTTTTAGACAGTCCTTAAGCTGGTGTTCATAATTTGTTCACGAATAGAGGGCGCTTGTCATGCTATGATAGGGGAGAGACGGCGATTTTTGGCAGGGGCGGAACATTTCCCGCCGCCGCGCCGTCTATATAGGCAAGTACATGACCGCGCCCGCCCCGTGGCGGGCGGCGAAAAAATGGCAAAAAGGAGAAACGAAATGAAGAAAGCTGCGTTTTTGCTGGCCCTGGTGATGCTCCTGGGTCTACTGCCCGGCTGCGGCCAGGCGGAGGGCGAGGCCTCCGTTCAATCCGTGTCCATGATCTGCGGACTGGGCTCGGTGGGCCTGGCCGACCGCTTCGGCGGCATTGTCAGCCCCCTGGGCGAGACGAAGATCAAAAAGGATGACTCCCTCACCGTGGACACCATCAAGGTAAAGGTGGGCGACACGGTGGCGGTGGGTGATGTGCTGTTCACCTACGACCTGAGCGAATTGCAGCGCAATTTGGAGAAGGCGCAGCTGGAGTTGGAGCAGCAGCAGAACCAGCTGGAGAACAAGGAGAGCGAAAAGAAGGATTTGGAGGAGCAGCGGGATCAGACCGGCGATGACGCCGCCCGCCGGGAGTATACCCTTCAGATCCGAGAGGCCAATCTGGACATCCTGACCTACAAGGCCAACATTTCCTCCAAGAAGAAGGACATCGAGAAGGTGCAGAACAACCTGAAGAACGCCTCCGTCAAGTCCGAGGTAGCCGGCGAGGTGCAGGCCATCAACGAAAACGGCGGCAGCGACAACAACGGCAACCCCCTGCCCTTCATGACCATCGTGGAGACCAGCGGCTTCCGGGTAAAGGGCTACGTCAACGAGAACAACGCCGCCGCCCTGCGGGAGGGCACGGAGGTCATCATCCGCTCCCGCGTCAGCGATCAGACGTGGAAGGGCAGCGTGGACACCGTGGACTGGAACAACCCGGTGCAGCAGCAGAGCTACTATGACAGCGACACCAGCCTGTCCAGCAAGTACCCGTTCTACGTGACGCTGGACGAGGGCGATGGGCTGCTGCTGGGCCAGCACGTCTACATCGAGCCGGACTACGGCCAGGAGGACGAGCAGGACGCCAGTGCCATCAATCTGCCGTCCTACTTCATCAGCGACCCGGACGGCAGCCCCTGGGTGTGGGCGCAGAATAGCAAGGGCAAGCTGGAAAAGCGTGACCTGAAGCTGGGCGAGTACAACGCAGATACGGATACATATCCCGTGCTGGAGGGCCTGACGGCGGAGGACTACATCGCTTACCCCGACGAGAGCCTAAAGGCCGGCATGGCCTGCGTGACCTATGACGACGCCACCTTTGATCCCGGCACGAACGGCGGCACAAACGGCGGCATGGACGGCGGCATGATCGACGGCTCGGCGGACGTCCCTACGGATGAGGGCACTTCCTCTGCTATCGGCGGTGAGACGGAGGGCACGACGAACGTGGAGTATGGCGGTATGGCGGAGTCCACCGCGCCGGTGATTACCCCGCCGATGGAGGGCTGACTATGATCCTTGAAATGCGTGACATCTGCAAGGACTACCCCATGGGCAAGGGCGTGGCACACATTCTGAAGAACGTGAACCTTGACGTGGGGGAGGGCGAGTACCTTGCCATCATGGGCCCTTCCGGCAGCGGAAAGACCACACTGATGAACCTGATCGGGTGCTTGGACGTGCCCACCAGCGGCAGCTATCTGCTGGGCGGGCGGGACATCACCCAGTGTACCAACAAGCAGCTGGCGGAGGTGCGGAACAAGGAGCTGGGCTTCGTGTTCCAGTCCTTCAACCTGCTGCCCAAGCTGACGGCGCTGGACAACGTGGCGCTGCCGCTGCTGTACGGCGGCGTGAAGAAGGCGGAGCGGCTGGAGCGCGCCCGTGCGGCGCTGGAGACGGTGGGTCTCAGCGACCGAGTGGATCACCGGCCCGACCAGCTGTCCGGCGGCCAGTGCCAGCGCGTGGCCATCGCCCGTGCCATCGTGGGCGAGCCGAAGCTGCTGCTGGCGGATGAGCCTACCGGCGCGTTGGACAGCGCCAGCGGCGCACAGGTCATGGAGCTGTTCCAGCAGCTTCACGACAGGGGCTCGACCATCATCATGATCACCCACGACCGCAGCATCGCCCACCACGCCCATACCATCAAGACCATCCGCGACGGCGTACTGTCGGGAGGTGACGAGAGTGAATAAGAAGCTGAAAAAGATCATCATCACCGCCGCCATCGCGGTGGCCGCCTGCGGCGCGGTGTGGGGCGGACTGACCATCGCCCGCAACGCCCAGCGGGGCGACGTGAACGTGTACTCCGTCAGCGATTTCGCCATGACCAACTACTGGGGCGACACATCCAGTACCAACGGCATGGTCACAACGGATAAGCTGCAGAAGATCTACGTATCCTCCACCCAAACGGTGAGCAAGGTCTACGTCACCGAGGGACAGACGGTGAAAAAGGGCGCGAAGCTGTTGAGCTACGACTCCTCCCTGTCCCAGGCGGAGGTGGAGCGGGCGCAGATCCAGTACGAGCGCCAGTCCGGCAATCTGGAGGACGCCAAGACGGAGTTCAAGCTCCTGCAAAAGGCCAAAAACAAGGAGGCGCTGCAGCTGGAGCTGAACAAGCTACAGACCCAGCTGGACGCGGAGAAGAAGAAATACGACCAAGATCCCAGCCATCCCTACGACGGTGATAACCCGGTGACGGAGGCGCTGCTGGGCACGAAAACGGTGGAGAACAGCTCCGGCGGCAAGGAAACGGTGTACTACTACGCCTGGCCCAGCAAATCCACGCTGTCGGGTGAGCATCTGCTCACCGACTTCGGCGGACGTTTGCGGGCTACGGAGAGCACCAGCCCGCTGGTGACGAATATCGTCCTGGTGCAGCGCACTGATGATAAGATCGGCGGCAGCATCCAGGCCAACTGGGGCGTCAAGGTGACGGATACCTACACGAAGACCGGCGAGACCACCTACAAGGTCACGGTGGACGTGCAGCTGGTGACGAACCTGCCGGACTACGAAGACCCCGGCCACACCTACAACAGCGAGACCATTCAGAAGCTGGAGCAGCAGGTGGCCCGCGCCCAGGAGCTGATGGACAGCTCCATGACCCGGCAGGAGCTGGATGTGGCCATCGGCACGAAGTACAAGGAGATCGGCCAGCTGGAGACCAGCCTGAAGGTCGCCAAGCTGGATCTGGAGAAGAAAAAGAGCGAACTGGGCGACGGCAACGTCTACGCCGAGTTCGACGGCACGGTGAAGGCCGTGCGGGACGCCACGGAGGCCTTTAACAGCGGCGAGGCCGTGGTGGAGCTGTCCGGCGGCGGCGGATATTACGTCACCGGCACGCTCAGCGAGATGGATCTTGGCAGCGTTCAGGTGGGCGACACGGTGCAGATCAGCAGCTGGCGCACCGGCGTGAACTGCGAGGGCGAGATCGTGTCCATCGACGACTACCCCGCGCAGAACGGCAGCAACTCGGGCGACGGCAACAGCAACGTGTCCTACTACCCGTTCAAGGTGTTCGTCAGCGAGGACGCCAATCTCCAGCCCAACGACTACGTGGAGATGCAGTATCAGAAAACGGCGGAGGCCGACAGCGCCGACAGCCTGTATCTGGAGAGCTTCTTCCTCCGCTCCGAGAACGGCAAGAGCTACGTTATGGTACGGGGCGAAAACGACAAACTGGAGAAGCGCTGGGTGCAGACGGGCCGCGACCTGTGGGGCAGCTACACGCAGATACGGGGCGGCCTGACGCTGGAGGACTACGTGGCCTTCCCCTATGGCCGCGACGTGGTGGAGGGTGCTCACACCCAGGAGGCCACCGCGGATCAGCTGTATAACGGAATGTAAGGAGGCGGGACAATGGGTGAAAATATAAATCTCGCCTTTCAGGGCGTATGGAGTCACAAGCTCCGCTCCTTCCTGACCATGCTGGGCATTATCATCGGCATCGCCGCCATCATCACCATCGTGTCCACCATTCAGGGCACGAACGAACAGATCAAGCAGAACCTCATCGGCGCGGGCAATAACGTGGTGCGGGTGCAGCTCATGCAGGACAACTACACCGCCGACCTGGGCTACTCCGCCCTGCCTGACGGCATTCAGCCCATCACCCGCGAGATGCGATCGGAGATGGAGAAGCTGGACTGCGTGGAGACCGTGTCCCTGTATAACCAGCGCCAGTGGAGCGACGGCGTGTACGTGGGCAACACCGCGTTCAGCGGTTCGCTGTACGGCGTGGACGAGAACTATCTGTCCGCCGTGGACTATGTGGTCAACTATGGCCGCGCCTTCACCGCCGGCGATTACGAGAACCGCCGCTGCGTGGCGCTGATAGATGCCAAGACCGCCCAGTCCCTGTTCAAGGGCCGCAACCCCATCGGCGGCACGGTGGAGATACAGAGTATGCCCTACACGGTGGTGGGCGTGGTGTCCGCCCGCTCCACCTCCGAGCCGGTCATCAACAGCTATCAGGACTATTGGATGTACTCCGGCAACACCTCCGGCACGATGTTCATCCCCGACGTGACCTGGCCGGTGGCCTATCGCTATGACGAGCCCCAGTCCGTAGCCATCCGCGCCACGTCCACCAACGACATGACCAAGGCCGGCGACAACGTGGCCAAGTACCTGAACGAGAACGTGATCTCCACGGATACCTTCAAGTACCAGTCCGTTGACCTGCTCCAGCAGGCCAGCGATTTGCAAAGCCTGTCCGAGGCCACCAACAAGCAGCTCATCTGGATCGCCGCCATCTCCCTGGTGGTGGGCGGCATCGGCGTCATGAACATCATGCTGGTGTCCGTCACGGAGCGCACCCGCGAGATCGGCCTGAAGATCGCCATCGGCGCGCAGCAGAGCCGCATCCTGTGGCAGTTCCTGACGGAGGCCGCCGTGCTGACCAGCATGGGCGGTATCCTGGGCGTGGCCACAGGCATCGGCCTGGCGGAGATGCTGTCCCACATCATGGGCACGCCGGTGGCCATCAGCGTCCCGGCCTGCGTCATCGCCGTGGCCTTCTCCATGGTCATCGGCGTGGTGTTCGGCCTTGTCCCGGCCATGAAGGCCTCCAAGCTGAACCCCATCGAGGCGTTGCGGAGAGAATAAGCGTATGCAAAAAGGAAGACCTGCCGCGGGCAGGTCTTCCTTTTTGCGTGAGACACTTATGTAAGCTCCTGATACAGCTCGGCGAAGTTGCTGGTCTCCACGGTGAACAGATAATTCGTCACCGTGCGATCTGCCTTCTCGATATAGAATGCCACGTTGGTATCGGGTTGGCTGAACGCCTCTATGACCGTGTCATAGTACGCATCATCGACGTATACCCTGTCACCGCCGCAGTACATCGTGCCGCTCATGGAATACTCTGTACCGTCCGCAAGACGCATAGTGATGTTGTAGGCATCATCATACCGCGAGGAGCTGTTCTTCACCCGATTGTCGCCGCCATACTCATAGAGAGCGAAGCTCAAATCATCGGCATCTACGACCGCCAAGACGTTCAGCAACGAATTTTGGGTGGCGCTATTGCTGAATGTGCCAACGAAGGGACCTGTTCTGTTGGCGATAAATTTGTCCTCCGTCGGTTGTTGAAAATTGTCCACATAGTAGTCGATGACCCAGCGCCCCAGCTTGACGGGCTCTTCGTCTTCAGGTTCGTTGGCCTCGGCGGGGTCAGCGGCCTCTTGTTGCTGCGCGGCATCATCCACGGCATCGGCGTTTGTCTTGTCGTCTGAAGTGCCGCCGCAGGCACTCAAACCGAGGATCATGACAAGGGTAAGAAGAAAACAGACTAATTTTTTCATCAGAGCATCTTCCTTTCTTTGTGTTACCGACATTGTAACAAGCAAAATGACTTGTGTCAATAGCGTAACGATTGTTTCACAAGGTTTATGTTGCGGAACTACGCCTCTAAGATATTGACAGAGGTGATGAAAGTGCGAAAGGAATACAAGTGCCTGTATGAAAAATTCGGTCTGAACGTTGTTTTTTACCGTAAGAGGAAAAAGCTCACGCAGCTCCAGCTTGCCGAATTGGTGGACATCGACCGCAGCCACATCAGCGCCATCGAGTTGGGAAATGTGGGCGTATCTTTTGACGTGATCTTCAAGCTCTGCGAGGTGCTGGAGATAACGCCAAAGGAGCTGTTTGACTTCCGTGACTGAGGGATAAAGGCAATATGATAACAGAGCCTTGGGCGAGGTAGACCTCCGCCCAAGGCTCTGTTTCTGCGTCCGTTTTCCTTATTCGTCCTCGCCCTGGGCGGGCTGGAATACCCGCTGGGCCATGTCGTTCAGCAGCGCCTCCGATGCGCTGCTGTCCACCGTCAGGCTGTACGCCAGCCCCGGCGCGACATCCTTCCAGATGATGCAGCCCGTGCCGCCCTCATCCCAGCACAGCCGGGCGGCGCACCAGCGCACCTGTCCCTCCGCCGTCTTACCGCCGCCGGTGTACCCGGAGATGTCCGGGATGTGCTCCGTCACGTCCATCGTGGGCATCATGCGGTAACGCCACGTCTGCCCGTTTTCGCTGAACGCCACCTCCGTCACCGTCTCGCCGTCCAGCTCGAACAGGTCGTAGCCCAGCACCGCCGCGCCCTCCGGCGCGGTGGGCACGGTGTAGGCCTGGGCGCTCATCATGGAGAAGGCCACCGCCAGCGTGCCGCCGTTGTCATCGGCGGCGCAGTACCACTGGATGCCGGCGCTCTCGCTGTACCAGCCCACCGCACCGTCGTCGTAGACCAGCAGCGTCAGGCCGCCCAGCTGCCAGCTGGCGGAGGGCAGCGAGCCGTCCGGCGCGGGCAGGGGGGAGGCGGTGTAGACCGCGCCATAGCTGTAATCTGCGCCGTCCAGCTCCACGGTGCAGGACGCGGCGGACACCGCGCCGTCCTCATCCTGCCGCAGGTCGTAGCCCGCCACCAGCGAGGCGTTCTCCGGCAGCGCCAGCGTGGCGCTCAGGGGCTCTGCCGCCGGCACGGCGAAGGCGATAGGCGGCTCTGCGCCGGTGTCCATAGCGTCCTCAGCCGCTGTGCTGCCGTGCCACGGCTGCCACAGCGCCAACGTCAGCGCCGCCGCGCACAGGCACGCCGCCAGCGTGCCCCAGCGCCTTGCGGCGGCATGGGGCAGGGGACGCTGGACTTCTTCCAGGTATTTGTCGTCGATGGCGTCCATCCAACGCTTGAACCGTTCCTCGTTCACAGCATCCCCTCCTGTTCCAAAGTTTTCCGAAGCCGCTGCCGGGTGCGGAACAGGGAGGACTTGACCTTTTCCTCTCCCGCGCCGCAGCGCTCCGCGATCTCCCGTATGCTCTCGCCGTACCAGTACCGCCGGACGAAGAACGCCCGGCTCTGCCGGGTCAGCGTCCCCAAAAAGCCGTTCAGCACCCGCCCGAAGTCCTGTCGCTCCACGGCGGCCTGAGCCTCGTCCGGGCCGGACAGGCAGCCCTCCAGCTCGTCAAAGGCCAGCGTCAGGTCGCTGCGCCGCTGGGCCGCCCTGTTGTAATCGCACTTATCCAGCGCCAGCCGCCGGGTGACGGTGGCGATATACGCCGCCAGCGACCGTGGCCGCTCCGGCGGAATGGCGTTCCACAGCCGCAGCCACACATCGCTGACGCACTCCTCCGCGTCCCGGCTGTCGGGCAGGATGTGCCCTGCCGCGGCCAGACAGCGCTTGCCGTACTTCTGCTGCACGGCGTCGAGGGCCGCCGGATCGCGGCGGAAAAAGCTCTCTATGATCTGGGCGTCGTCCATGGAAGCGTCCCCTTTCTCTGTGTCTCAGGTCTGCCCATCATACCACAGAGAAAGGGGAAAATCTACCTACGCTCTTTAGAATTTTGCCAAAAATGCGTCCGGCACGGTGCAGCCCTCCGGCAGCACCTCCAGCACCACATAGTTGCCGTTGACGGTGACGGTGGAACTGTTCTTCCACATGGCGGCCTCGTCGGGGTACGTGGTGTCGTTGGCCATGCTGTCCACCCGGGCCTGGAAGCTCTGCCGCACGATCTCCGCGTCGGCGGCGCTCTCCGCCTCCACCATGGACACCTCGCAGGACGTGGCGGTGGGGGAGATGAAGAACACGCCCTGCTTCAGCTTGGCGTTCTCCAGGCCGGGATAGTAGCTGTTCAGCAGCTCCACGGCGGTCTCCTCCAGCAGCACCGGCGCGTTGTCGCCCAGCTCGTCCTGTACCTGCTTGATGCCCGCCTCGTACTCCGCCCGCAGGTCTACGGACTGGATGTCGGAGGACTCCTTCTCCTTGCCGCAGGCGGCCAATCCCAACGCCAGCACCAGCGCCAGGCACAATGTAAACAGTTTTTTCATCGTGATCGCTCCTTTCAGGCGGCAAAACGCCGCTCCTGCCTATACTGACGGCGGGAAGCGGCGCTTCGTTGCGTATTCCGTTATCGCTCGTGAGGCTGGGGCGCGTTCCACCCCTCCGGGAAGTTTTGCAGCACCCATCGCCGCACGTGGTCGATGAACACCTGCGTGGAGTGGGACAGCGCGTTTTTGTCCTTGACGCAGATGCCGATGTCCCGGTGGAACACCTTGGGCAGCGTGCTGGCCGCCAGCGGATAGGCGCAGTGATACAGCATCAGCTCCTCCATAATGCTGATGCCCAGCCCGCCGGACACCATGGCCAGGATGGTCTGATCCTGCTGCACGGTGTACTGCACCTGCGGCTGGATGCCGTAGTGGTCGAAAATGGCCTGTATCTCGTAGTCGTCCCCCTCGTCCAGCAATATCATGGGATACCGGGCCAGCGCCTCCGGCGGGAAGGGCTGCCGCCCCGCCATGGGATGATCGCAGGGCAGGATGACCTTCCACTGATCCCGCTGCAAAAGCCAGCAGTCCAGATACTTCTCCGCCGGGGTGGGCAGGGAGATGAACCCGCAGTCCGCCTTGCCCTGGAGCACCCAGTCGGAGATCTCGTTGTTGAAGTTGGAGGGCAGCAGCTCGAACTCGATGCGGGGATACTGCGCCTGAAACGTTTTCAGTATCCCCGGCAGCCACTTTTCCGACACGCTGGTGAACGTGGCCACCCGCACAAGGCCCGTCTCCAGTCCCCGCAGGTCCGCCGCGTGCTGCTCCAGCCTGTGCTGCATGGCGCACATCTCCTCGAAATACGGCATCAGCGCCCGCCCGTCCGCCGTAGGCGTCACGCCGCCGTGACTGCGTACCAGCAGCGTCACACCCAGCTCCTCCTCCAAAGAGGAGATGGCGTGGCTCACGCCGGACTGGGTGAAATTCATCTCCCGGGCCGCCGCCGTAAAGCTGCCCTTCTCCACTGTTTTCAGGAATATCTGATACTTGGTCACGCTCATGATGCCGCCTCCCTCTCTTTACAGGTATTCTACCACCCCACCCCGGCAACTGCAAACTTTTTTTCATCAAGTTGATGAAAATGATGCGTTTTACATTTGAGGCGCGCCGTGATACACTGTAACCAAGTTAAGGAACTGCCAAGAAAGGAGGCGCTGAAAATGACACTGAACCTGATCCTGGCCGGTTTGGCCGCGCTGCTGGTGGTGGTGGGTGTTGTCAGCCGTGTGACTGACAAGTAAGCACCCCGCATCCTCTCAACGATCTCACAAATTGGAGTTTTCCCTTGATTCCCCCCTTTTCTCCCCTATGGGGACGCGCCGTCCATTCCCCCGGGCGGCGCGTCCTTGCGTTTTCCGGCAAAATGTGCTATCATACATCCCGCTTGCACAGGAGGTGTCCCATGAAACAAGAAAAAATCCATATCCTCAGCCTGCTGGCGGCCCTGGTCGCCTCCGTCATCTTCGGCATGAGCTTCATGTTCTCCAAGCTGGCGCTGGCCGTGGCCCAGCCCTCGGTGCTGCTGGCCTTCCGCTTTACGCTGGCCGTGGCGGCCATGACGCTGGTCATCGCCGTCAACGCCCTGGTGGGCAAGCTTCGGGGCAGGAAGCTCTTTGCCTTCGACTTGTGCCACAAGCCTGTGGGCAAGCTGGTGCTGCTGGGCCTTGTGCAGCCGGTGGCCTATTTCATCTTCGAGAATTACGGCATCCTCTACACGTCCTCCGCCGTGGCCGGCACGATCATCGCCGCCGTGCCCGTGTGCTGCATCCTCATGGACGTGCTGGTGCTCCACGAGCGCGTCACGGTGCGGCAGGTGCTGTGCGCCCTGGGCGCGGTGGGCGGCGTGGCGCTGATCTCCGTGGGCGGCGCGGTGATGATCTCCGCCCTGGGCTTGCTGTTTCTGCTGCTGACCATGCTCAGCGACACGGTGTACTACGGCGTCAGCCATAGCGCCGCCAAGAAGTTTACCCCCTTCGAGATGACCTACGTCATGTTCCTGGTGGGCATGGTGGTGTTCGTCCCGGTGGCGCTGCTCCAGGCCGGCGGCCTGACCAGCCCCCTCATCCTCCAGCCCGCCCAAAACGGCGATTTTTGGCTGGCGGTGGTGTATTTGGGCATCCTGTCCTCCGGCGTGGCCTACGGCCTGCTGAACTTTGCCAACAGCCATCTCACCGTCACCGAGGCGTCCCTGTTCTCCAACGTGACCACCGTGGTGTCGGTGCTGGCCGGCGTGGTGCTGCTGAAGGAGACCTTCTCCCTTTGGCAGGCGCTGGGCGTGGTGCTGATCCTGGTCTGTGTGTTCGTGGCCAACGTCTCCGGGAAGAAAGAATAAAAAAAGAAGCGGCGCAGCCGCTTCTTTCAGCGTGTCGATAAACCTCCTCTATACGACAAGCAGTTCATGTACGCAGGGGGAGCTCGAGGGGGCAAAGCCCGCCTCGAATAAGATCAAATGTCGCGCAAAGCCTTGCCTTGCAAGGCGTGCGTGGAGCGAAGCGACTATTTTCGTGCCGCAAGGCGGCACAAAAATAACGACATTATTTCAGGCTGTCGAAAAAAGCCGGAGGCTTTTTCGACAGCCTGAGGAAGCGGCGCAGCCGCTTCTTTTTTTATTATCCCAAATGCCGTTTGAAGTTGCCTACCACCCGGACGCCCTCCTGCACCACGAAGAATGCGTTGGGGTCGATGTCCCGGATGACCTGCTCCAGCGTGTCGATCTCGTACTTGGACAGGCACACGCACAGCACCTGCACGTCGTCGCCGGTGTACGCGCCCTTGGCCAGCCAGTACGTCACGCCCCGGTCCAGCTGCTGCATGATGTACTGCGGCAGCGCCGGGTCCTTGGACTTGGTAAAGATCATCAGCTGTACCGACACGTTCTGCCGGTGCAGCCTGTCCAAAAACAGGTTGCTCAGCACGTTGTAGATGGCGGAGTAGATGGCGGTGGTAGCGTCGAACAGCAGGAAGCACAGCAGGTACAGGCACACGTTGAAGGAGATGCAGAACCGCCCCACGGTGAACTTGTTGTTCTTCTTGCTGAGATACAGCCCCAAAATGTCCAGCCCGCCGGTGGAGCAGCCGCAGGTCAGCACCAGTCCGGCGGAGAAGCCCACCAGAATGCCGCCTATCATGCAGCTTGTCAGCGGGTCGGGGATGATGGGCACGGCGGGGGACGGGATCAGTGCCAAAAACACGGAGTTGGACACGGTGCAGACCGCCGCCCTCAGGCAGAACGTCCGCCCCAGCGCCCGGAACGCCAGCAGGAACAGCGGGATGTTCACAAAGAAATACAGCACGCCCGCCAGGTCGAACCCGGTCTCCACGCCCAGCTTGGAGGCCAGCAGCGTTCGGATGACCTGGCACAGGCCATACGCGCCGCCGGCGTACAGCCCCTGGGGCACGATAAACACGTTGATGGCCACGCTCATCAGCAGCGAACCCAGCAGTCCGCCCACCAGCCGCAGCCCCTTGTCATGCATCAGCTTCGTATACAAGCGCTTTCGCTCCTCTCTTGTGCGTTGTCCTTGTACCGGCATTATCTCCGCCGGGATGCCGATTGTCAAGGCTTTTTTCATCATTCACAGGCTGTACTCCAAAAAGTGCCGCAGCCGCTCCTGCCCCCGGCGCAGACACCGGGACACCGTGGACTTGTTGATGCCCAGCATCGCCCCGATCTCCGTCATGGGACGATTCTCGAAGAAGTACAGCGCCATGATCTCCTGCTGCCGCGGCGTCAGCTCCCGCTTCATAGCCCGCCGCAGGTTGCGCTTCAGCCGCTCCCGCCGCTGGCTGTTGTCCCCCGCCGTCTCCCGAAGCCACCGCTCCAGCCCGGCCCGGTCCATGATGTCATAGGCTGTACTCGCCATAGCGCCAAAAATCTGGGTCGTAGTAGTGGGCTGTCAGATGCGACAGCTTCCTGCACTGGGTCAGCATGGGCCGCAGCGTCTCAATGCGCCGCCGCAGCCGCACCGCCGTCTCCGCGTCCTCCTCCTGCCGCAGCGCCAGCCGCAGCTCCGCCAGCCGCCCGGAGATCAGCCCCGCGCTGGCCTCGTATTCCATGGATAGCTCTGCAAGTGTCATGCTCTTTTCCCCCTCTTTTGTGTCCGTTGTGTTTGTGTTGTCTGCTGTTGTCTGTGATCGCACCCCTTGCCTCCCGCTGTGACGGAGGGAGAGACATCACACGAACGCACCCTCGTTGCTCGTCCGTAGGGGGCGATGCCCACGCAGCGAAGCAAGTACCCTTGGGGTGCATCGCCCCGCACACCGCGCCAGCGGTGTCATTCCGAGCCAGTGACCAACGTCACTGGCGTGGGAATCCGTTCCCCGCGCCCGCAGGCGCGGAACGCCCCACTGCTCCCAAACGTCAAATTGCATAACTTTAAAGCGATAAATTTTTCCGCTATCGTTGAACTTTTTTGTTGACATTCCGGGAAACCTCTGTTATAATACGGTTCGCTGGTGAGATGCTGGTGTAGCTCAGCTGGTAGAGCAGCTGATTTGTAATCAGCAGGTCGGGGGTTCGAATCCGTCCACCAGCTCCAATCGAATATGCTTTATATGGGGGATTTCCCGAGTGGCCAAAGGGGACAGACTGTAAATCTGCTGGCAACGCCTTCGGTGGTTCGAATCCACCATCCCCCACCAAAAATACCGATTGCCCGTCAGGGTGGTCGGTATTTTTATTGGTGGGGAGGTGGAGTCGAAGTTTATGCCCCGAAGGGGTAAATCCACCATCCCCCACCAAAAATACCGATTGTCCGTCAGGGCGGTCGGTATTTTTATTGGTAGGGATGTGGAGTCGAAGTTTATGCCCCGAAGGGGTAAATCCACCATCCCCCACCAAAAACCGTCCTGCGTAAGCAAGACGGTTTTTATTGCACTTTCCCGCTTTTTCCGATATAATAGCGGTATCCCGTCCGCGCATCAAAAGGAGGATACACATGAAACGTATTTCCTGCTTGGTTCTTACCCTGCTGCTGGCCCTGCTGTGCGCCTGCGGCCAAACCGACACCCTGCCCGCTGACGATCCCCCGTCGACAGACCCCGTCGCCAGCCTTGACGACATCCCCCAGGTCTGCCGCCTGTACTACACCTATGCCGGCTGGTCGCCCATCGCCCCCACCGACAGCAAGCTCCCCCTGGCCGCCTCCGCGTCCCGGGGCGCGCCAGACTACATCCCTGTCTGGCACGAGGGTGTGTATTCCCAGCTGGCCGCCAACGGCGGCGAGGGCCTCTATATGACCGACCTCACCGGCGGCAAGGCCATCAAGACCAGCGACTATAGCCGCTTCTGCTGGAACGATGAGCTGTACCACTGCGTCCATGTGCAGGCCGAGGACAGCTTTATCCCCGGCTTTTGCAGCATCGAGGGCGGCGTTCTGTGGCTGGATCTGTCCGGCGACTGCTGGGCGGACAACGGCACCGGCGGCGAGATCGGCCTGTTTGGCGGCTTTGACACCGTGGTCATCACCGGCAGCGGCACGCTGACCCTGTCCCAGAGCATCGAGGTCGGCGCGGGCCAGGCCGCCCTCCCCGCCCTGATCATTGACGGCGTGGATGTCACCTGCCCCGCCGTGGTGCTCACGGCCAACACCGACCCGGAGAACACCGCCAACCTCATCGTATGCTCCGGCTCACTGACCACCGACCTCCTTACCGTCAGCGGCGATGCCTGCGTCACGGGTGGTACGCTGACGGTCAGCCAGCTCATGGACTGCACCAACCTGGTGTGCCGCGGCGGCACCATCACCATCACCGAGGGCTGGGGCTTCAGCGGCGATGGCCATCAGGCCGTGACCCCCACCGTCCTCCTCACTGGGGGCACACTGGACGCCAACGTCTGGATGCCTGAGACCATCGAGTACCAGCTTTGGGAGGGCACGATCACCGTTCCCGGCATCCGCTACTGGCCCGGTATGCACCAGTTGAGTGATAATGTGACCATCATCGACCCTCTGGACGAAAGCCAGTCCGGCTGACCGCATTCTCCGCACCTCCTGTCTTTCCCGCCGCGCCCAAAGGGGCGCGGCTTTTTCTCACCTCGAATACCAAGTTTCTTGTGAACGACCTCAATATATCACAAGAAACTTGAGATGTCAAGACTAAAATCACAAGTTTCTTGTTAAACTACATTGACAAAGCCAAACTTTCGGGTTACTATATAGAAAAACGTGTCGAAACCTGTCGCAAACGTAGGAGGTGTGCTTATGTCCTTTGGTGAGCAGATGCGCCGCCGGCGCGAGGAGCTGGGCCTGAGCCGGAGCGAGCTGGCCCAGCGGCTGGGCGTGTCAGTGTCCGCCGTGGGCAACTACGAGACCGGCGTCAGCGCCCCCAGGGAGGAGGTGCTTCTCCGCCTGTTCAACGCCCTGGAGGTAGACCCCAATTACCTCTACCGGGGCAGCTACCTCCACCGCCCCGACTCCGGCAGTGACGAGGAGCGCCGCCTGCTGGCCAAGTACCGCGCCCTGCCCCTGGCGGGCCGCCAAACGGTCCACACCCTGTTAGACGCCCTCACCGTCATGACAGACCAGGTGCGTCAGACCGCCCCTGCCGCCGAGCCCCGCACCATCCCCCTCTACACCTCCCCCGCCGCCGCGGGCTTCGCCGCCCCGGTGTTCGGCGAGGACTACGAGCTGCTCACCGTCACCGGCGACGTTCCCCCCGGCGCGGAGCTGGCCGTCCGCATCCAGGGCGACTCCATGTCGCCCCTCATCGCCGACGGTTCGGTGGTCTACGTCAACCACGACCCGCTGCAAAACGGCGATGTGGGCATCTTCTGCGTGGACGGCGATATGCTGTGCAAGCAGTATTGCCGCGACCCCTTCGGCATGGTCTACCTTTTTTCCCTGAACCGCCGCCGTGCCGACATGGACGTGGTGTTCCACCGTGGCAGCGGACGCAGCCTCACCTGCTTTGGCCGCGTCATGGTCCACAGTCAACCCCTCCCGGAGGGCCATATATAGCAAAACAGGCGGTGCGCTTCAAGCGTACCGCCTGCTGTTATTCTTCCGTTTCCGGCGTCAGCCGGTATGTGTACCATTCCTCGCCCGTTTTCTCAAAGCCGACGGCCAGGAACATCCGCTGGCTCTGCCGGTTAAAATCATAGATGTTGGCCGTCACCTGGGTCATGCCCTTTTCCGCTGCCAACCGCAGCAGCTCTAAAACGCAGCGCCGCCCGATGTGCCGGTTTTGGTACTCCTTGCAGACCACGATGGCAATCTCTCCGTTGTCGCGCAGCGACACGTCCCCCACCAGCACGCCCCGGTATTCGATGTAGTAGCACTCGCCGTGGGTGCTCAGGTAGTCGTACATCTGGTGCAGCAGCGTCAGGTCATAGGGCGTGTCCCGGTCATCCACCTGCTTGCACACGTCCAGATCCTGATACCACGGCAGCGACGCGCCGTCGTTTCGGTAATAGGGGATCAGCCGTATGTCGCTGTCAATGCGCCGCTCCACCATTTCAAAAGTCCTCCGCGCTGCAAAGTCACGCCCTGATGGTTTGCATTTGTCAAGCCGCCGGGTGTATTTTTTGTACCCTTACGCGGTGAAGGGCTTGCTCTTGGGGTTGACGATGTCGCGCCAGTCCAGGTCGCCCCGGTCCAGGCCCAGCACCAGCATCTCGGCGGTGGCCAGGTTGCTGGCGAAGGGGACGTTGTTCTGGTCGCACAGGCGGGAGATATAGGTTATATCCACATCGGGGTGCTTCTGACTGGGGTCGCCGAAGCACAGCACCATGTCTATCTCGTTATAGGCGATGCGGGCCGCGATCTGCTGGCCGCCGCCGTGGTCGAAGGACAGGAAGCGGTGGATGGTCAGGCCGGTGGCATCGGCGATCTGCTGGCCGGTGCGGGCGGTGGCGCATAGGGTGTGCTTGGCCAAAATTCCGCAGTAGGCGGTGCAGAACTGTACCATCAGCTCCTTGCGGTTGTCGTGTGCCATCAGTGCAATATTCATAGAATTGCTCCTTTCTCTTTGTAAGAGTGGTTTGCGCGGAGAGTTTATATCTTCATCAGGGGCGCTTTTTGGCCCATGATGCGCTTGGCGATGTTTTCGTAGGCGCGGGCGGCGTAGTAGTTGTGCTCCCGGAGCACCAGCCCGCGGTTCAGGCAGTAGGGGACGTCCTCGTCCTCCGGCACGACGCCCAGAAGCGGCAGGCCGGCGGCGTCGATGGCGTCGTCGATGGTGGTGTGGAGCTGGCGCAGCACCTTTTTGGACACGCGGCCCACCACCAGGTGTACCGTGCCGCCGGGGAAGGCGGACAGCTCCATGGCGGTGCGCTGGGCATCCCGCATGGCGGACACGTCCGTGGTGGTGATGACCACCACCTGATCGGCCATGCAGGCCGCCATCTGGAAGCCCTGACCCAGCCCCGCAGGGGCGTCGATGAGACACCAGTCGTAACCGGCGCGGATGTCGGCGGCCAGCTGCTTCACGGCGGAGACAGACAGCTCCAGCGGACGGTCGGCCACCGGCGCGGTGAGCAGGGAGAGGGTGGGGTATTTTTCGTGGGCCACGGCGGCCTGGGACAGGGTGCAGCGGCCCGCCAGCACGTCGGAGAAGTCCATCAGCGCACGGTCGCTGAGGCCCAGCGCCAGGTCCAGGTTGCGAAGCGTCACGTCACAGTCCATGCACAGCACACGCTGGCCCATGGCGGCCAGCGCCAGGGCGGTGTTGGCGGTGAAGGTGGTTTTTCCGGTGCCTCCCTTGCCGGACACCACGGCGATGATCTTGCCCATGGGCACTCCTTTCAGCGCAGCGGCGCTTTCTTGATGCGGGCGAAGCTGCGGGGGAACTGGCGGGGCGTGGCCCGCACCTTTTCGATGATGACGGCGCGGTGGCGCACATCGGTCTGCGGCACGGTGTAGTCCCGCACGGCGGCGATCTCGCCGCCCAGCTGGGCCACAGCGCTGCGGGCCTCCGCGATCTCCTGGTCGGAGGAGGTGGACTTCATGGCGATGAACCGCCCGCCCACCTTGACCAGCGGCAGCGTCAGCTCACACAGCACGTTCAGCTGGGCCACGGCACGGGACACGGCCACATCGTACCGCTCCCGGTGCTGCGCGGCGAAGTCCTCCGCCCGGGCGTGGACGCAGGTGACGTGGGGCAGGCCCATGTCATCGCAGACCTCTTGCAAAAAGTCGATGCGCTTGCCCAGGCTGTCCAGCAGAGTGAACCGGGCATCCGGCGTCAGCAGTGCCAGCACCATGCCCGGCAATCCCGCGCCTGTGCCCACGTCGATGACGGTCTTGCCCGCGAGAGGGGAGAGGGGCAGCAGGGCGGCGCAGTCCAGCAGGTGCAGCGTGGCCACCTGGTCGGGCTGGGTGATGGCCGTCAGGTTCATGACCTTGTTCTTTTCCAGCAGCGCGTCAGCGTAGCGCTCCAGCACCGCCGCAGCGGCGGTGTCCAGCCCCAGCTCGGTCAGGCCGGCGGTGAGGATGTCGGTCATTTCTGCTGTTCCTTCAGCAGGTCGCGGATCTCGGTGAGCAGCTCCTCGGAGGTGGGGGCTTCCGGCTCTTCCGGCGCGGGAGCTTCCTCCTCTTTCTTCTTCGTCAGCTTATGGAACTGGTTGATGGCCTTGACCATGAGGAAGATGACGAAGGCCACCAGGATGAAGTCGATGACGGTGCTGAGGAACGTGCCCAGGCCCAGCGTCACCGGCTCTTTTACCACGGTGTCGCCGTCCATGACGGCGGCCTTCAGCGTCAGGTTCAGCCGGCCCAGGTCCACGCCGCCGATGAGCAGGCCGATGAGGGGCATGAACACGTCGTTCACCAGGGACGTGGTGATCTTGCCGAAGGCAGAGCCGATGATGACACCGATGGCCATGTCCATCACGTTGCCCCGCATGGCAAATTCTCTGAACTCATTCAGAAACTTTTTCATGGGCGAAAGCTCCTATACAAAGAGTATATTATCTAGTAAATATTACGATGCGCTATCAGTGCAGGGGGACGAGCCGCTCCTTGCCGCCCATGTAGGGCTGGAGCGCCTTGGGCACGAGCACCGAGCCGTCGGCCTGCAGGTTGTTCTCCAGCAGGGCGATGAGCATACGGGGCGGCGCGACCACGGTGTTGTTCAGGGTGTGGGGCAGGTACATCTTGCCGTCCTCGCCCTTGACGCGGATCTTCAGGCGGCGGGCCTGGGCATCGCCCAGGTTGGAGCAGGAGCAGACCTCGAAATACTTCTGCTGGCGGGGAGACCAGGCCTCGATGTCGCAGGACTTGCACTTCAGATCCGCCAGGTCGCCGGAGCAGCATTCCAACTGCCGCACGGGGATGTCCAGGGAGCGGAACAGCTCCACGGAGTAGCGCCACATCTTCTCATACCAGTCCTTGGACTCCTCCGGCTTGCAGACCACGATCATCTCCTGCTTCTCGAACTGGTGGATGCGGTACACGCCCCGCTCCTCGATGCCGTGAGCGCCCTTCTCCTTGCGGAAGCAGGGGGAGTAGGAGGTCAGGGTCTGAGGCAGCTTGCTCTCCGGGATGATCTGATCGATGAACTTGCCGATCATGGAGTGCTCGGACGTGCCGATGAGGTACAGATCCTCGCCCTCGATCTTATACATCATGGCATCCATGTCCGTTTGGCTCATGACGCCCTCCACCACGTTGCCGTGGATCATGAACGGGGGTATGCAGTAGGTGAAGCCCTTGTCGATCATAAAGTCCCGGCCATAGGCGGTGACGGCGGAGTGCAGCCGGGCGATGTCGCCCATGAGGTAATAGAACCCCTGGCCGCTGACGCGGGCGGCGGCATCCATGTCCACGCCGTCAAAGCGCTCCATGATCTCCGTGTGGTAGGGGATAGGGAAGTCGGGCGTTTTCGGCTCGCCGAAGCGCTCCACCTCCACGTTGTGGCTGTCGTCCGGGCCGATGGGCACGGAGGGGTCGATCATCTGGGGGATGACCAGCATGATGCGGTGCAGGTCGGCGGCCAGCTTCTCCTCTATCTGCTCCAGCTGGGCCAAACGGTCGGCGTTGGCCTTGACCTGGGCCTTGGCCTCCTCGGCCTCGGCCAGCTTGGACGGGTCTTTCTTGGCCTGACCCATGAGCATACCCACCTTTTTGGACAGCTGGTTACGCAGGGCGCGGAGGTCGCTGGCCTCCTGCATGGCGGCGCGGCGCTGGGCGTCGATGGCCACGGCCTCGTCCACTAGGGGCAGCTTGGCGTTCTGGAACTTCTTGCGGATGTTCTCCTTGACGGCTTCGGTGTTCTCCCGAAGGAATTTCATATCAAGCATGGTGTCATACCTCGTTATCGTAATCAATGTTTCACGTGAAACAGCGGTTTATTTTTTCAGCTTTTCCAGCGCTTCCAGCAGGGCGTTCAGATCGTCCACGCCGTAATACTCCAGCTCCACCCGGCCTTTTTTCTTGCCGTTGACGATGCGGCAGGGACGGCCCAGCTTGCCGGACAGCTCCCGGGCGGCCTCCTCAACATAATTGACGGAAAGAGGGTCGGTGGCGGGCCGCTCTTTTTTCTCGGCAGTGAGCTTCTTGACCAGCAGCTCCGTCTGACGGACGGACAGGCCGTCCTTCACCACCGTCTCGGCGGCGGACTGCTGCATTTTGGCGCTCAGCGGCAGCAGCGTACGGGCGTGGCCGGCGGACAGCCGTCCGTCCTCCACCATGGCGCGGACAGGGGGCGTAAGCCCCAGCAACCGCAGGGCGTTGGCCACGGTGGGGCGGGACTTGCCCACCCGCTGGGCGGCCTCCTCCTGGGTCATGTTGTACTGCTCCGTCAGCACGCGGTAGCCCTCGGCCTCCTCGATGGGGTTCAGGTCCTCCCGCTGGAGGTTCTCGATCATGGCCAGCTCCATGGCCTTGCGGTCGTCGGCCTCGATGACGATGGCGGGGACTTCCGTCAGCCCGGCCATGCGGGCGGCGCGCCAGCGCCGCTCACCGGCGATGATCTGATAGTAGCCGGACTGGAGCTTGCGGACGGTCAGGGGCTGGATGATGCCGTGCTGGCGGATGGATTCGGACAGGTCGGCCAGCGCATCGGGGTCGAAGGTCTTGCGGGGCTGGGTGGAGCAGCTCTCCACCTGACTGATGGGCAGCAGCAGGGAGGAGCGCTCATCGGCGGAGAGCACATTGTCGCCCAGCAGCGCGCCCAGGCCCTTGCCCAGGCCCTTCATCTGATTTGCCATAGGACGTTCTCCTTTCAGCGGTTCTTTTGCAGGAACTCCGCGGCCAGCGCCGTATAGGCATCCGCGCCGCGGCAGCTGCGGTCATAGGCGGTGATGGGCTTGCCGTGGCTGGGCGCTTCGCTGAGACGGACGTTCCGGGGGATGACGGTGGCGTACACCTTGCCGCCGAAAAAGCGCTTCAGCTCCTGGGCCACCTGGATGTTCAGGTTGGTGCGCCCGTCGAACATGGTCAGCAGCACGCCCTCGATGTCCAGGCCGGGGTTCAGGCTGCGGCGCACCAGGCGGACGGTGCTCATCAGGTCGCTGACGCCCTCCAGGGCGTAATACTCGCCCTGCACCGGCACGAGCAGCGTGTTGGCGGCGCACAGGGCGTTCAGCGTCAGCAGCTCCAGGGACGGCGGGCAGTCAATGAAGATGAAGTCGTAGTTGTCCGCCACCTGCCGCAGCGCGGCCTTCAGCAGGAACTGACGGTCCGGCAGGCTGGCCAGCTCCACGCCCGCGCCCGCCAGCGCTTTGCTGCTGGGCAGCACGTCGCCATAGGGGGTGGTGACGATGAGCTGGGCGGTGTCCACGCCGTTGATGAGGGCGTCGTACACGCCGTTGCTGGTGGTCTTGTCCACGCCCATGCCGCTGGTGGCGTTGGCCTGAGGGTCAAAGTCGCACAGCAGCACCCGCTTGCCGGCGGCCCTGACGGCGGCGGCCAGGTTCACGCAGGTGGTGGTCTTGCCCACGCCGCCCTTTTGGTTTACGATCGCGATAATTTTTGCCACGGCAGTTCACCTTTCTGTCTCTTTCTACATTCCAGTAGTATATACCACGTGTGCGGCAGGTTTCAAGGTTTTTTCGCTGAGTTTAACAAAAAAGTAAGGAATGTTTCACGTGAAACGCAAAAAAGGAGCTGTGTTTCACGTGAAACACAGCTCCTCGGCTTGTCGATAAACATTCTCCATACGATAAGCAGTTCATCTACGCAGGGGGAGCTCGAGGGGGCAGAGCCCGCCTCGAATCGGATCAAATGTCGCGCAAAGCCTTGCCTTGCAAGGCGGCACGAAAATAACGGCATTATTTCAGGCTGCCGAAAAAGCCGGGGGCTTTTTCGGCAGCCTGAGGAGCTGTGTTTCACGTGAAACACAGCTCCTTGCGTCAAATCAACATCAACCCGTCCAGCGGCGGCAGCGACACCCGGAGCTGACCGCCGGCCACCAGGAACTGCTGGCCGGTGAGGGCGTCCGCGGCGATGGACGCGCCCCAGGGCAGTGTCAGCGTCAGTGTCTCGTCCCCGGCGTTCAGGGCAATGAGCGTGGTCTCGCCCTCGTGCTCACGGGCGATGACCAGGCCGCCGCCCTGGGCGTAGACGTAGGCGAGACTGCCCTCTTGCAGCGACAGGCGCTGCGTTCGCAGGCGGCCCAGCGTGCGGAAAAAATCCAGCAGCGCGGCATCCTCGCGTCCCCAGGGGAACGTGCCCCGGTTCAGCGGGTCTTCAAAGCCCTGCATTCCGGCCTCGTCGCCGTAGAACAATGTGGGCGAGCCGGGGAAGCCGTACAGCAGCATCCCAGCCAGCCGCAGCCTGGCCTTTCCACGGGCCAGCTGGGCGGGGGAGAGGGCGTAGGCCGCCCGTTCCTCCTTGGCGGCAGGCACGTGGTCCGCGCCCAGCAGCGTCAGGATACGGGGCGTGTCGTGGGTGCCCAGGAAGTTCATCGCGCCGTAAAACGCGGCGGGAGGATAGTGGGCGCGGAGCGTCTCCATGCTGTCGCGGAAGTCGGCGGCATCGCCGCCGCCTAGCCAGCGCAGCAGCGCCGTGCGGAGGGGATAGTTCATCAGGCCGTGGGTCTCCCGGCCCAGCAGATACCGGCGGCGCTGGGAGTAGGCGATCTTGTTGCTGCCGTCCTCCCACACCTCGCCCAGCAGGTAAGCGTCGGGTTTTTCACTCTCCATGGCCCGGCGGATACCGGCGATGAAATCGTCGGGCAGCTCGTCCGCCACGTCCAGCCGCCAGCCGTCCGCGCCGCAGCGAAGCCAGCGGCGCACCACGCTGTCCTCGCCCTCGAAGATGAAGCGGCGGTAGTCGGGCTGCTGCTCGTTGACGGCGGGCAGCGTCTTTACGCCCCACCAGGCGTCGTAGTCCGTGGGCCAGGGGTGGAAGCTGTACCAGCCGTAATAGGGTGAGCTTTGACTCTGGGCCGCGCCCAGCTCAGGGTAGAAGCCGTCCGCGTTGAAGTACCGGCTTCTCGACCCGGTGTGGTTGAACACGCCGTCCAGCAGCACACGCATACCACGCTTGTGGGCCTCCCGGCACAGGGTACGAAAGTCCTCCTCATCGCCCAGCAGCGGGTCGATGGCCCGGTAGTCGGCGGTGTCGTAGCGGTGGTTGCTGGCGGCCTCGAAAATGGGGTTGAGGTACAGCGTGGTCACGGACAATCTTTGCAGATAGTCCAGCTTCGCCGTGATGCCCGCCAGCGAGCCGCCAAAAAAGTCGCGGTTGGTGATCTGCCCGTTCTCGTCGGGGCGGAACACCGGCTGGTCGTCCCAGCTTTCGTGCAGCCAGCGATGGCCCACCATGCCGGACACGTCCGGCAGGCCGGTGCGGTGGAAGCGGTCGGGGAAGATCTGATACGTCACGCCCCGTCCGAACCAGTCCGGCGTAGCGGTGTCCTCGTACACCGTCAGCTGCCAGCGCGCCGCGCCGTCCCTGTCGGGCCGCAGGCCGTTCTTGCCCAGGTAGGACACCGTGCCGTCCCAGCGGGTCAGCCGGAACACGTACCAGCACAGCTCGCCCTCGCCGGGGACGGTGTACGTGCCGGCGAAGCCGCCCTCCGCCGGTGGCAGGGGGCACACGTCCTCCGCGGCGGCGAACTCCCGGTATACCAGCAGCTCACAGCCGCAGAACGCATCGTCAGAAAGCGCGAAACGCACCTCAGTGCCGCATTTGGCAGCACCGAAGGGCGTTTTACAGCGTGTATCGCGGGGATCGAAATAGGTTTCCATAGCGTACCTCGTTATTGCAGCAGAGTGTTTTCTCCCGCGGTGCTGCTGTTGCTGCCCCGGGAGAACCAGGCGTTGATGATGTCCACGGCGGCGTTGGCCAGCAGACTGCCGCTGCCGCCCTTCTCCACCACGATGGCCACGGCGATCTCCGGGTCTTCATAGGGGGCGTAGGCCACGAACACGCCGTTGGCGATGTCCGTGCCCACCTGAGCCGAGCCGGTCTTTGCGCCGGCCTCCACCACGCAGCGGGAGAAGGCGGAGGTCAGAGAGTCGTGGGTCAGGTCGTGCATACCCTTCGTCACCGCTGCCATGGTGCTGTCGGAGATGTTCATGTCGTTTAGCGGTTTTTCATCATAAGCGTAAATTAGACGCGAATTGTCGTATGATTTTACGGTTTTCAGCAGGTGGGCGGCGTAGTGCTCACCGCCGGACACCAGCGTAGCCACGTAGTTGGCCAGCTGAAGGGGGGTAAAGGCGTTGTAGGACTGGCCGATGGCGGCGGTGATGGTCTGACCGTCCGTCCACTCCCGGTCGTGGGCCTCCGCCCACTCCGGGGAGGCCAGCACGCCGCTGACATCGCCGATCTCGATGCCGGTGGACTGACCCAGGCCGAACTGGGTGGCGTAGTCGTCCAGCCGGGCGATGCCGGTAAGGCGGCCCACCTCGTAATAGAAGTAGTTGCAGGAGTCCACGATGGCCTGGCTGACGTTGATGCGCCCGTGGGTCATGCGGGCCTGCCGCCAGATCCAGCACGCGGGCTGGGGATCTTTGTAATAGGTATACACGCCCCGATCCTCGATGATGGTGGTAGGGGTGATGACGCCGCTCTCCAGCGCCGCCACGGAGGTACACAGCTTGAAGGTCGAGCCGGGGGCGTAGATGCCCTGGGTGGCCCGGTTGAACATGGGCAGCCGGTCGTCCTCCGCCAGCGTCTCATAGTCCCGGTTGAACGTCTCCAGGTCATAGGTGGGGTAGCTGGCCATGGCCAGTACCTCGCCGTTGCCCACGCCCATCACCACCGCCGCGCCGCCGCGCTGGTAGCTGTCCTTGTCCATCATGCCCTGGATGGTGCTGGCCAGCGTCTGCTCCGCCACGGCCTGTAGATCAATGTCCAGCGTCAGGGCCACCGTGCCGCCGGGCTGGGGCTCGCGGGTATACAGCTCGCCGGTGAGCTTGCCGTTTTCGTCGGTGGTCACCAGCCGCCTGCCGTCCTCGCCGTGGAGGTACTCCTCAAACGCCTTCTCCACGCCGTCCTTGCCCACCAGGTCGTTCATGGCGTAGCCCTTGTCGGCATAGCCCACGTAGCCGGTGCTCTCGTCGCTGCTCCATTCCTCCTGCCATATCGGGCCGATGGTGCCCAGAATATGGCTGGCCAGCTTGGAGTTATATACGCGGGCGGAGGCGGTCTTGATGGTCACGCCGTCGAAATGCCCGTCGGTGATCTGACTGATGATCTCCGCCGACACGTCCTCGGCGAAGGTATAGCTGCTGCGGCTGTCCAGCTCGTAGCGCACGCCGGCGATGTCGCGGGCCTGGGCCACGGTGCAGCCGCTGTCGATGTGGTACAGCTCACGCAGGGCCTCCAGCAGCTCTGCGGCGTTGGCGTTCTCCGGCAGCTTCCGTTTTTCCAGGTAGGATTTGAAGCTCCTGGAGCGGGCGGCGGTGGTCAGCTGGGGCGCAGACCCGGCGGTCATGGGCAGGGAGTCGCTCCACGCGGTGTCCGTCTCCCGGCACAGGTCGATAAGCCGGAGAATGGCCGCGTTCAGCGCATCCTCGTCCTTTTTGAAGCCGCTGCGGTCGAACACCAGCGTATAGGCCAGCCGGTTGGACACCAGCACCTTGCCGTTGCGGTCGGTGACGATGCCGCGGGAGGCCGTCACCGTCTCGCTGGAGGCGTTGCTGGCGATGGACTTGGCCCGGTTCTCGCTGCCATGCGCCACCTGCGCGTCATACAGCACGGCGGCGAACAGCAGCAGAAACGCGGCGAAAAAGCCCAGCAGCAGCTGGACGCGCCGTTTTGTGGGATGGGGGTTCTGTATCATAGGGGTCTCCTCTCGCTGTGGGTCAATCCCGCTGGGTCAGCAGACATATTCTGCGGAACGGATAGTGGACCAGCACCGTCAGGGGCAGGGACAGCGCGGCCTCCTTGCCCGCCAGCACCGCCGCCGCTGTTACGTCCACGGACTGACTGCCCGCCAGCACCGCCAGGTGCAGCACGCCGCACACCACCAGCGCCGACGCGGCGGCAGCCAGGGAGCACACCAGTCCCGCCGCCACCACCCGGCCCGACAGAAGCCAGGCCAGTCCGCCGCTGACGAGGAACGCCAGCGCGTAAAAGCAGGGCAGCCCTGCCACCGGCGTCAGCAGGTCGCACGCCAGCCCGAAGAACACGGAGAACAGCAGCGCCCCCTCGTCCCGCTCCAGCGTCACCGGGATGACGGCGATAGCCGGCAGCAGAAAGGGGTGTACGCCCCATACCTGTACCCGTACCAAAAGCAGGCTCTGCACCAGCACCAGCGCCAGGGCGCACAGGCTATACAATATCCACTTCTGCACCACAGCACGGCGGGTCATAGGCAAGCTCCTTCGTTATTCGATGACATCAAAGTCCGTGATGATATACAGGTCGCGCAGGTCACTCAGGTCGCAGCGCGGCGTGAGCACCGCGTAGCGGGCCAGGCCGCCGTCGTCGGTGCGTACCTCGTCCACCGTGCCGATGACCAGCCCGGCGGGGTAATAGCCGCCCAGGCCGGACGTGACCACCAGGTCGCCCTTGATGAGGTTGGCGGAGTCGGACAGGTATTGCAGCTTCAGCTTCCCCTCGCTCATCAGCGCCAGGTCGCCGCCGGCCACCGCCGTCTCCTCCGTGCGGAACACCATCGCGCCGAACTGGGCCTCCGTGTCCGCCAGGGTGGCCATGCAGCACCAGTTCAGGCCCACGTCCGTCACCACGCCGGCCAGGTTGCCGGTGCTGTCCACGGCGCAGTCGCCCACGGCCACGCCGTGCTGACTACCCCGGTTCAGCACCACCGTGCTGGCCCAGTTGGACACGTCACGCTGGGTCACGCGGGCGGCCTCGAATTGCAGGTCGGTGCGTTGCTGGCGCAGACCCAGCAGCCGGCGCAGCTCCTTATTCTCGTCGGCGGCGTTCTGGGCCTTCCGCAGCTCGTCCTCCAGCTCCGCCACCCGGCGGTTCAGTTCCGCGTTCTTCTCCTGGAGCTGCTCCACGCTTTCAAAGCGGTCGCCCAGGTCGGTGAACCACCCGGCCACCGCCGCGCCCGCCGCACGGAACGGCGACGCCACCACGCCCAGGGCGTTGTGCAGAAACCCCGTCCCCGAGCCCAACGCCGACACCACGCACAGCGCCACCGCGATGGTGGCCGCCGCCGCCAGCAGCCATATTCCCGTTTTCGTAAAAAATCGCTTCATAGTGCCCTCAAATCATCCCAACAGCTTTACGCCGAACTCCGCCAGCATCCGACTCAGCAGCAGCACCGGCAGGCCCATCACATTGAAGAAATCCCCGTTGATGCGCTCCACCAGCAGCGCCCCCTGGCCCTGCACGCCGTAAGCTCCGGCCTTGTCCATGGGCTCGCCCCCGGCGATATACGCCCGCAGCTCTGATTCCGAGGCAGGGCGGAAATACACCTCTGTCCGTTGGGCACGGGTCAGCATTCTGCTGCCCTGCCGTACCGTCACGCCGGTACACACCGCGTGATGGTGGCCCTGCAGGGCCGTCAGCATGGCCAGCGCCTCCGCCTCGTCGGCGGGCTTGCCCAGCTTTTTATCGTCCAGAAACACCATGGTGTCGGCGGTGATGACGATCTCGTCCTCCGCCGCCTCCACTGCCTGGGATTTCTCCCGGGAGATGTAGCACACCGTCTCCTCCGGCGTAAGCCCGGCGGGGAAGTACTCCTCCACCTCCGGCACGCGGACGTCAAACTCCGCCACGCCGATGCGGCGCAGCAGCTCCTGCCGCCGGGGCGACCCGGAGGCCAACACGATCTTCGCCATGCCCGTCACCGCCCTGTCGAGCCGAAGCCGCCTGCGCCCCGGTCGGTGTCATCCAGCTCCGACACCTGCACCACCGTGGGCTGCACCACCGGCGTGACCATCAGCTGGGCGATGCGGTCGCCGGGCCGCACGGTGTATTCGCTTTGTCCCAGGTTCACCAGCCCCACGCCGATCTCGCCCCGGTAGTCGCTGTCGATAACGCCCACGCCGTTGCTCAGGCACACGCCCTGCTTGATGCCCAACCCGCTGCGGGCGAACACCAGCGCCACATAGTCCGCCGACGGCAGCGCGATAGCGATGCCCGTGGGGATCAGCCGCCGCTCTCCGGCTTGCAGCGTCACCGCCTCGTCCAGACAGGCGCACAGATCCATGCACGCCGCCCCGGCGGTGGCGAATTTCGGCAGGGGTATCTCCGTCCCTATCTTGGGGGACAGGGCCTTGATCTTCAGCTCCATAGTAACACCTTTTTCTCCCAAAATTGAATACTAATTGTAAATTATTGCGATTGTTATACCGTTTGTTTTCGGAAGTTGCCCTCGTGCGCGCAAAAGCACCGCTATCTCTGTCATTGCGAGGAGAGCAAAGCCCGACGCGGCGATCCGTTCTCTTTTTTCGGGGATGCGGATTTCCACGCCAGTGACATCGGTCACTGGCCCGGAATGACAGAGAGCAGCAGGCCGGTTTTCACTCCACGCCCCGGTAGAACAGCCCTCGCGTCACATCCGCGTCCGCCGTCACCGCGCCGGTGCGGTGGGCGCGCAGCACGGCGGCGCACTCCTCCGGCGACTCCGTGGTGAACCGCAGCCGCCCGTAGGCCAGCCCGCAGCGGAACACCTCCGGCTTATCCGCCAGCACCAGCGTCTTGCCGTTTTCGATCTCGCACCGGCAGCCGTAGCCGCACAGCACCGGGAACTGCGCTCCCGTGCGGTCTGTCAGCACGCTGCCGCCGCCGTGGGCGCAGCCCACTGCGTTCTTCGTCATGCAGTTCTCCGTCACCATCAGCGGCAGCCGCCCGTAGATAACGGCCTCGCAGGGGACGTACTTCGCCAAATCCCGCACCTGCTGCCACCGCAGCTCAAAGCTCACCGCCGCAGAGGTCAGCCCCTGCTCCTGCCAGAAGCGCAGCGCCCGGCTGTTGTAGATATTCAGCCCGTAGTCGCCCCGCAGCGTTTTGCCCAGCCCCCGGACGATGGGCAGGTGGCCCAGGTTGCCGATGGTCACGGAGGACACCTCGCCGTGCCGGGCGAGAATATCCCGGAGCACGGCCTCGTCCGCCGTGCGGAACACACGGGGCAGCACGGCGCAAAGCTCCGCCTGTCCCGCGTAGGGGGACAGCTCCATGGTATCCAGCAGCTCCGCCGGAATATACACGATGGCCGGTTTTTCCGCCAGTAATTCCGCCGTCAGCTGGTCGGCCCGTGCGATGGAGCAGGTGAATTGCAGCTCCGCCGCGCCCGCCGGCGCGTCCGGCAGAGGGGAGGGCGCGCACACCCGGCGCTCCGGCTTGTCCGTCCGCCGCGCTGCCAGCTCGTCCAGCAGCTCCCGCCGCAGGCCGTTCACCGCGCTGGCGGACACCATCAGCCCCTCGTCCAGCTCTATTTCAATGCTCTCTGCCGCGAACACCGTGCCGCCGGTCTTGGCCAGCCGCTGCCGCAGCTCCTCCTCCGTCACGGCGCGGTTTCGCGCCTCCTCCGGCATATCGCCCGTGGCCATGCCTATGGTGACGCCGCCCGGGATGGCGCAGGCGCCGCTCAGACGCACCGGCTCGCCCCGGCGCACCGTCATACGGAGGTTCACCGGGATCTTTCGGTTCTCTTTTCCGTTTTCGTATACCGCCCGGGCCTGGGCAAACAGCTCCTTCGGCTCAGGGACGTTCTCCGGCCTCGTGCCGAACATGGCCCGCCCCTTGCGGCCCAGCCAGTAGCCGTCGGTAAAGCCGCTGCGGGAGAATGCCTGCTCCAGCGCGGCGCTCTCCGCCGCCGTGGGGCGGCGCTTCTCGTCCAGCAGCCGGCGGTAGATGCCCGTCACCACCGCCACGTATTCGGGCCGCTTCATCCGGCCCTCGATCTTCAGGCACGCTACGCCCATGCGCTCCATGTCCTGCAAATAGGCGGACAGGTTGGCGTCCTTCAGACTCAGGGGATAGTCCCCGCCGCAGGGCGCGTTCACGCCGTAGGGCAGCCGGCAGGGCTGGGCGCACGCGCCCCGGTTGCCGCTGCGCTGTCCCAGCACGGCGCTCATCTCGCACTGGCCGGAGTAGCACATACACAGCGCCCCGTGGCCGAATATCTCGATCTCCGCGCCGCACCCGGCGCAGATCTCCGCCACCTCGTCCCGGCTCAGCTCACGGGCCAGCACCACCCGCTCCATGCCCAGCTTCTCCGCCTCCCGCGCACCGCCCAGGGTGAACAGGCTCATCTGCGTGCTGGCGTGGATGGGCAGGTCGGGCACGGTCTCCCGCGCCAGCGTCAGCAGCCCCCAGTCCTGCACCAGCACCGCGTCCACGCCCATGGCGCTGGCCTTTCGCAGCGTGTCCGCCGCCTTGTCCAGCTCCCGGTCGGTGAGCAGAGTGTTCAGCGTCAGGAACACCCTGACGCCCCGCAAATGGCAATAGTCCACCGCCGACGCAAATTCCTCGTCGGTGAAGTTCTTGGCGCTGCGCCGTGCGTTGAACGCGCCAAAGCCCATATATACCGCGTCCGCGCCGCTCTGCACGGCGGCGATCAGCGCTTCATAGCCCCCCGCGGGGGCGAGCAGCTCCATCATCCGCGGCGGTTCTGATTCTGCTGATTTTGCAGCTTGCGCCGCAGCTCGGCGGCCTCGCTCTTGGCCTGGCTGGCCTCGTCCAGATACGTCTTCAGCTGCCGCCGCAGGTTCTCCGAGCCGTCCTGCGCCTTGCAAAGCTGGTCGGCCAGGTTCACCGCCGCCAGCACCGCCGCGTTGTCCCGGCTCATGTGGGCGCTGTCCATCAGTTCGCGCATCTCCTTGTCCACCAGCGCCCCCACCTTTTCCATGTAGGCGGCGTCCTCCTCCGCGATCAGGGTGTACTCCGTCCCGCAGATGGTCATGGTCACTCGGTTCGCCATACGTAAGGCCCTCCTTTATGTCTTCGGTATATAGATACCTATTCATTGTCCATTATAGCACAATTTTCCCCGCTGAAAAGGCTATTTTGCCGAAAGTCGGAAATTTGTAAAAACGCCGCTTTACGAACGGTGGCTTTTCATGTAGAATAGGGTCAAATGACGAGAGGGGGCGCGGCCATGGCCGGCTATATCCTGCGGGGCGGACAACAGAATATCTCCCTGCCCGCCGAGGCGCTGGACAAGCTGCTGCAAAGCGGTCAGGGCGACGCGGCGCTGCTGTATCTGGCGCTCCAGCGCTTTGGCCGGGGCGTTACGCCGGAGGAGCTGGAAAAGGCGCTGCCCATCAGCCGATTGCGTATCGACGCGGCGGAGCAGGTGCTCCAGCAGCTGGGCCTGCTGCCCCGTCCCGCCGCCGCTGCCGTTCCCGCCCCGGCGGAGGAGCGGCCCGTCTACTCCGCGGACGACATCTCCGCCCTCTTGCAGGACAACGAGGGCTTCCGCCTTCTGCTGCCCCAGGTGGAGCAGCAGCTGGGCAAAAAGCTCCGCACCGCCGACCTGCAAATCCTGGCCGGGCTGTATGACGACCTGGGCCTGCCCGCCGATGTGGTCTACCTGCTGGTGTGCCACTGTGTGGAGCGGGCCAAGCGCCGCTGGGGCGAGGGCCGCCGTCCCACCCTGCGGCAGATCGAGAAGGAGGGCTACTACTGGGCGCAGCTGGGGATCTACGACCAGACCACCGCCGCCGCGTACCTGAAGAAGTGGGCGCAGCGGGAGGAAAAGTCCGCCGCCTATATGCAGGCCCTCCACCTGCCCCAGCGGCAGATGGTGGAGGCGGAGCGCCGCTACATCGCCGACTGGATGGATCAGGGCTTCCCGCCGGAGACAGTGGCCCTGGCCTATGAGCGGACGGTGTTTTATAAGAAGGATCTGAACTGGCGCTATCTCAACGGCATCCTCCGCCGCTGGCACGAAAACGGCTGGCACACGCCCCAGCAGGTGCAGCGGGGCGAGGAGAAGAAACCGCCGTCCCAGCCGCCCAAGCCCGCCTCCGGCGGGGAGAAGGACGCCTGGATGCGGCGCTATATCAAGAGGTGAGACGGTATGGCATACGACGGCAGCATCATGCAGCGGGCGCTGGCCCGCTATGACCAGGATAAGCAGCGCCGCGCCGATGAGCTGGAGCAGCGGCGGCGCATGGCCTTCACCCGCCAGCCTCGGCTGGCGGAGATCGAACGGGAGCTGCGGGGGACGATGGGCCGCATCGTCACCTCCGCCCTGCAAAAGGGCACAGACCCGCTGCCCGCCATCCGGGTGCTGCGGGACGAGAATCTGGAGCTGCAAAGGGAGCGGGCCGAGCTGCTGACGGCCATGGGCGAGCCCATCGACTATCTGGACGACAAGCCCGCCTGCCCGCTGTGCGGCGACACCGGCTACCGCAAGGGGCAGGTGTGCGACTGCCTGAAAAAGTATTACGCCCGTGAGCAGCTCCATGAGCTGTCCCGTCTGCTGCCCCTGGGTGAGGCGACGTTCGACAGCTTCCGCTTCGACTATTACGATGACGCGGTGTGGCCGGATTACGGCACGTCCCCCCGCGCCAACATGGAGCGGAACTTCGATGTCTGCCGGGACTACGCCCAGCAGTTCTCCAAGGGCAGCGGCAATCTGCTGCTGTCCGGCGGCACGGGGCTGGGCAAGACGTTCCTCTCCGCCTGCATCGCCCGGGTGGTCAGCGATGGCGGCTATTCCGTGGTGTACGACACGGCGGGCCGCATCTTCTCCCGGTTCGAGGAGGCCAAGTTCCGGGGCGACGCCGAGGGCGACGCCGACGCCAAGCGCTGCCAGCGCTGCGACCTGCTCATCGTGGACGACCTGGGCACGGAGATGACCACGTCCTTCGTGCAGAGCGCGCTGTACCAGCTGGTGAACGGACGGCTGATGGAGGGGAAGGCCACCATCATCAGCACCAACCTTGCGCCGGAGGAGCTGGGCACGCGGTACGGCGGGGCGGTGCTGTCCCGGCTGGAGGGCGAGTACGAGATATTGCCCTTCTTCGGCGAGGACATCCGACGGCTGAAGCGGCAAATGATGTGAACAAGAAAGGAAAAGGACGCCTGCGGGCGTCCTTTTTGCGCCGTAAAATACGCAAATAAGCATGATTTCCCGACAAATTGCGCGGGCTTTCGCGGCTTCTGTGGTGTAGAATAGCGGAAAACACCGAGCAAAACGTGAAGTGAGGGGGACAAAAGCGTGAAACGGGAGCAAAAATCGGAATTTCTGTCCAGCCGGGTGCGGTACATACCCATCAACACCATCCGGCCCAACCCGCAGCAGCCCCGCCGCCGGTTTGACGAGGCGGGATTGCGGGAGCTGGCGGACAGCATCGCCGCCTACGGCATTTTGCAGCCGCTGACGGTGCGGGACAAGGGCGGCGTGTATGAGCTGGTGGCCGGGGAGCGGCGGCTTCGCGCCGCCCGCATCGCCGGACTGCGGCAGGTGCCCTGCCTGGTGGCCCAGGTGGGGGAGGAGGACGCGGCGCTGCTGGCGCTGATCGAGAATTTGCAGCGCCGGGATCTGGACTTCATGGAGGAGGCCGCCGCCATCGCGTCGCTGATCCGGCGGTACGACCTGAGCCAGCAGCAGGCGGCGGAAAAGCTGGGGCGCTCCCAGTCCGCCGTGGCCAACAAGCTGCGGCTTCTGCGGCTGGAGAAGCCGGTGACGGCGGCGCTGCACCGCTACGGCCTGACGGAGCGCCACGCCCGGGCGCTGCTGCGGCTGAGCGACGGGGAGGAGCGCCTGCGGGCGGCGGAGCACATCGGCAAGCAGGAGCTGAACGTGGCCCAGGCGGAGGCGTATATCGACCGCCTGGTGGCGGCGAAGCAGGCCCAGCCGCCCCGGCGGCGGCCCACGTACATCATCAAGGATGTGCGGCTGTTCCTCAACAGCGTAGAGCGCGGCATCCGGCTGATGCGCGGCGCGGGCGTGGGGGCGCAGGTGGCCCGCCAGGACACGGACAGCGAGATCTGCCTGACGGTGCGGATACCGAAAAAAGCCGGCCAGGGTGCGGCGGGGCGATGAGGTCATTTAGGTTGTTTGGTACATTTGGCATAACAAAAGCGGTCTGTTTCGCGGAAATGGGCCGTTTTTTCGTATAAATAGCGCACATTTTTCGCAAGTTGTGGTTGCAATACGGCGGCAAATGTGGTACGGTAATAGCACAAACAAAATACGCCCTCCGGGGGGGCGCGAAAACACAGGAGGTACGTCCATGAAGTATCCTAAGACCGGCAGCGAAGTCTACGTGAGCCTGAACCTGTCCAACACCATGCTCACCGGCATCGGCAAGGGCACGATCACCCGCGAGGAGGTCTCCGCCAGCTATCTGAAGCGGCTGTTCGCCGAGCACGGCGTTATCGTCTCCGCCAAGCCGGAGCAGCGCCGCCTGCTGGAGATCGTCAACGAGCGCTACGACCTGGAGCTGGAGATCCCTGAGACGCTGAAGCTGTTCCAGCTGACGGAGGAGCACCGCCGTCTGGTGGTTATCAGCGTAACCGGCCTGCGCCGCAAGAACGGTTCGCTGCTGCCGGAGTACACCGAGGAGGAGTTCAGCGAGGCCACGTTCAACTTCGTGAAGTATTATGTGCAGGGTGTGCACTACGATGCGCTGGTGGAGGAGAACAAGAAGCTGAAGTTCGAGCTGGAGCAGGAGCTGGAGTGGCATCACCGCACCGACAACAACTGAGATACTTAAAAAGCAAGCACCCCGAAAAGGGCTGACATCATCAGACAGATAACAGGAACAGCAGCATGGACTGCTGTTCCTGTTCTTGTATCATTTGATTTTATTATTTGAAGGCCCTCTCCGTCACCTGCGGTGACAGCTCTCCCGGAGGGAGAGCCAAGGCCATAGTATGTTGGCACGAGAAATGGAGCGTATCGGTACAGATACGCTCCATTAACTGTTTTGCGACCGCCCATCAAACGAGGTGCTTGCTTTTATGCGCCCTTGTACTTGCGGCGGGTGGCCAGGCCGCCCCGGATGTGGCGCTGGGACTTGTTCTCGTCCAGGATGGCCTTTGCCTGCGTGTAAAGCGTGCGGTCGCACAGCGGCAGACGCTCCGACAGGTCCTTGTGTACCGTGGATTTGCTCAGGCCGAAGTGCTTGGCGGCGGCGCGAACCGTCGCTTTGTTCTCTATGACGTAAAGAGCCAGGTCTTTGGCCCGGTTTTCCAGATCGTCTTTGATAACACACCACTCCCATGCTGTTACTGGCCTATTTATATGGCCGGGGCAGGGGAATTATGACGGGTGTGCGGAGGTTCAGAACAGGGTGATGCCGTCCACGAGGGTCAGATGCCGGTGCAGGTCGTCCAGCAGCTGATGGGCCGAGGCGGTCAGGCCGCGCCCCTTGGGGGTGATGAGGTAGAAGGTGCGCTCCGCCGGAGGGTGGGCCAGGCGCAGCACCCGGACGTGGGAAAACAGGCGCAGGTACAGCTCCGCCGCGCCGGCGGGGATGATGCTCCAGCGCCTGCCGCAGGCGGGCAGCGTCTCCGCCAGCTGGGGCGTGTCGGTGTAGAGCAGGGGGCGGGCGTTGACACCGAACCAGTAGTCGTGCCACTGGGAGATCTCCGGCTGGCCGTAGATGAGGATCTCGTCCTCCGGGTGGAGGGCGGTGGCCTCCACCGGCTCGGCGAGGACGATATCCTCCGGCACGACCAGGAAGAAGGCTTCCCGGAACAGGGGCTGGATCTCGATTTGCAGGTCGTAGTGCAATCCGCCGTCCACAATGGCCATGTCCGCGTCGCCCCGGGCCACGGCGGACACCGCCTCGTAGGTTCGCATGGACTCCACCCACAGGGACACCGGCAGCGCACGCTCCAAAAACCGCTGGTACACCGGCGGCAGGATGTACTGGTTGGCGGTGTAGGCGGCGATGACGTGGAGGAACTCCCGCTTCTCCCCGGCGGCGAAGGCCTGGGTCTCCGAGAGCAGGTTCTGCCACCGGCGGGCCAGGGGCAGAAAGTGCTGGCCCGCGTCGGTGAGGGTGATGCGGCGCTGGCCCTTGCCCCGGTGGAACAGCGGCGCGCCCACCTCGTTCTCCAGCGCCCGCAGGCGGGCGGACAGGGAGGGCTGGGTGATATACAGCGCGTCCGCCGCCGCGGTCATCGTGCCGTTGTCCAGTATGGCGAAGAAGGTCTCCATATCCTGATCGGTCATAGGCTCACCCCAAATTATAGTTTTTGACTATATATTAGCATAGTATAATTGATTTTACAAGCACAATCTTTTGTGCTATGATGCAGACACAAACAAGAAAGGAGTTGTTCCCTATGACAAACACGAAGAAGAGTACCGGATACCTGATCGCGGCCCTGGTGATCACGGCGATCATCGCCTATACCATGGTCAGCCTGCTGACGGGGAACATCACCCCGGTGGTGCGCGTCACGACCATGCTGTGCCCCGTGTGGTTCTTCGCCGATCTGGCGCTGTGGTGCACCATTTTGTAACAAAGATTTCTTTCTCCCTTTTTTCTCCCTTAACAACAAAAGCCCCCGCCGTCAGGCGGGGGCTTTTGCCAGGCTGTCGAAAAAGCCCGTCATTGCGAGCCAGTCCGCAGACTGGCGTGGCAATCCGTTCTCAAAACACATGATTTTTGCGCTTTAGCATAGATTTGCAGCTAAAAGATTACGGATTCCCACGGGCGCGCTGCGCCCTCGGAATGACAGAGAAAAAACAGAACGGACGCTCGGTAGACGGATGTAGGGGCGGACGACTTTGGCCGCCCGGAATATATACGCACGCGCCGCCGGTAATTTCGTAGGGGGCGGATGCCCACGCAGTGGAGCGAAGCGGAACAAGTACCCTTGGGGTGCATCCTCCCGAGAGGACAATCCCTCCGTCGCCCTGCGGGAGACACCGCCTTTGCACAAGGGAGGCGTGATGCCTTTCTCACAGAGGGAGGCGAGGAGTTTCCGCGGCTCTTACTCTTTGGTTCATTCGCGGCCCTCGGGGAGGGGAGCGATGGTGGTTTTATAGACGTGGCGGAAGAAGCACAGCGTCAGGGTCAGGGAGAACACCTCGGCGATGGGATAGCTCCACCAGACCAGGTCGCTGTTGCCCACGGACGCGCCGTAGCGGGCCAGGACGTAGGCGATGGGGATGAGGAACACCAGCTGGCGGACGATGGAGGTGATCATGGAGTACACCGACTTGCCCAGGGCCTGGAACGAGCTGCCCAGGGCGATGCACGCGCCGGCCATGCAGAAGCTGAGGGAGATGATACGCAGGGCGGGGATGCCCACGGAGAGCAGGGTTTCGCTGGCATCGAAGATCTTCAGCAGCGGGCCGGGGATGACCCAGAACAGCACCGTGCCAAGCACCATGATGCAGGAGGCGTACAGCGCGCCGCGCTTGATGGTCTCCACCATGCGGCGGCGGTTCTGCGCGCCGTAGTTATAGGCCACGATGGGGACGACGCCGTTGTTCAGGCCGAACACCGGCATGAAGATGAAGGAGTTCAGCTTGAAATACGCGCCGAAGGCGGTGGCCGCCGTCTCGTGGGCGGTGTGGTAGGTAATGAGGATCTTGTTCATGAGGAACGTCATGACAGAGCCGATGGCCACCATGATGACGCTGGGCAGGCCGATGGCGTAGATCTCGCCGATGAGGCGGAAATCGGGGCGGAAGCCCTTGACGGACAGGGTGATGTCGGTGTTCTTCTTATGGTTGAACCAAATGGCCAGGGTGCAGCCGCAGAGCTGGCCGATGACGGTGGCGATGGCCGCGCCGGCCACGCCCATGTTCAGCGCGAAGATGAAGATGGGGTCGAGAATGATATTGATGATCGCGCCCAGGCCCTGGGTATACATACTGAGGAGGGAGCGGCCCGTGCCCTGGAGCAATCGCTCGTACATGATCTGGCAGAACAAACCTACCGAGCCGATGGTGACGATACGCAGGTAGCCGTTGCCCATTCGGATGATGTCCTCGATCTGGGTTTGGGAGCGGAAGAACAGGTCGGAGCAGGTCGCGCCCAGGATGGCGGAGAGGACGAAGCCCACCAGGGCCAGGAAAACGCCGTTGTTGGCCACCTTGTCGGCGCGCTGGCGGAGGCCCGCGCCCAGGGCGCGGCCCATGAGGGCGTTGACGCCCACGGCGGTGCCGGTGGCCAGGCCGATCATCAGGTTTTGGGCGGGGAAGGCCAGGGAGACGGCGGTGAGGGCCTGCTCGCTGACGCGGCTGACGAACACGCTGTCCACGATGTTGTAGAGGGCCTGCACCAGCATGGACGCGATGATGGGCAGGGACATATTCCAGATCAGCTTGGAGATGGGCATGACGCCCAGCTTGTTTTCGCTTTGCATATCGTGTTTCCTTTCGTGGTGACTTCATAACCAATCCAGTATAACACGGCCTGTGGAAAAAGAAAAGCCCCGGAGTGTGTGTTTTGCACACATTCCGGGGTGAAATTTTGGTAAAAAGGCGCAAAAATGTTTCGTCAGGCTAACTATATCCCGGCGAAGAAGGCGCGGATGGCCTCCGCTGTGCAGGCGGCGCTGCCCTGGGCGAAGCCGTTTCGTCCGCCGCCCCGGCCCGAAAGCGATTGGTTCATGGCCTTGACCAGCGGGGAGACGTCCTCCGTGCTGATGAGGGCGTAGCGGTACGCGCCGTCTGTGCCGGAGAACACAGCGCAGCGGCCTCCGGCGCTTTTGGACACCGCGTCGCACAAGCGGCGGGCGCCGTCGCCCTCCAGCGGATCGGTGATGAGCAGCACGTCCCCTGCGCCAGCGTATTGGGCGGCGATGCGGGCGAAGGACTGCTCCTCCAGCCGGGCGGTTTTCTCCTTGAGGGCCGTCAGCTCCGACTGGAGGCGATTCACGGCGGGGGCGAGGTCGGTGGGCTTGACGGACAGGGCTTGCCCGGCGAGGCGAGACTGCTCCCAGCAGCGGGAGAGGTAATCGGACGCACGCTGGCCGCACAGCAGCTCCAGCCGCACGCCGCCGCGGAATTTCTGATAGCCGGTGAGCTTCACCGGCCCCACCTGTCCGCTGCTCTGTACGTGTGTGCCGCAGCAGGCGCACAGATCCGCACCGGGGAACTCCGTCAGGCGCACCGAGCCGGTGAGAGCCTTCTTGCTGCGGTAGGGCAGGGCGGCCAGCTCCTCCGGGTCGGGATACCAGATATGTACCGGGTGATCCTCCCAAATATAGGCATTGGCCCGGCGCTCCACCTCCAGCGCCTGCTCCCAGGTGAAGTCGGCGTTGTAGTCGATGGTGACAACGTCCGCGCCCATGTGGAAGCCCACGTTGTCGCAGCGGAACGTGCTGCACAGCAGGCCGGAGAGGATATGCTCCCCGGAGTGCTGCTGCATGAAGTCGAAGCGCCGCGCCCAGTCGATATGGCCGCTGACCTCCGCGCCCACGGGCAGCTCGCGGTCGCACAGGTGGGTGATGACGCCGTCATGCTCCTGCACGTCCAGCACGCGGGCCTCGCCCAGCGTGCCGTGGTCGGCGGGCTGGCCGCCGCCCTCGGGGTAGAAGGCGGTGCGGTCCAGGACGACGGCGAAGCCGTCTTTTACAGCCCCGCAGGACTCCACCGCGGCGGTGAAGTCCTGCATAAAGGCGTTTTCGTAATAGAGCTTGGTGGTGGCCATCAGTCGTCCTTCTCCACTTCGCCCACGATGGCGATGTGCAGCTCGTCCAGCTGCTTCTGCTCCACGGTGGAGGGCGCGCCCATCATGATGTCCTGGGCGTTCTTGTTCATGGGGAAGGGGATGATCTCGCGGATGGAGCTTTCGCCGGCCAGCAGCATGACCATGCGATCCACGCCCGGGGCGATGCCGGCGTGGGGCGGCGCACCGTAGCAGAAGGCGTTATACATGGCGGGGAACTTCTTCTTCACATCCTCCTCGCCCAGGCGCACCAGCTCGAAGGCCTTGATCATGATCTCCGGGTCGTGGTTACGCACTGCGCCGGAGGAGAGCTCCACGCCGTTGCACACCAGGTCGTACTGATTGGCGTAGATGTCCAGCGGGTCGATCTCGCCCCGCTCGGCCTTCAGCAGCACGTCCATGCCGCCGTTGGGCATGGAGAACGGGTTGTGGCAGAACTCCAGCTCACCGCTTTCGTCGCCGATCTCGTACATGGGGAAGTCCACGATCCAGCAGAACTCGTAGCGCTCCTTGTCGAAATGGTTCTCGCAGGCCGCGCCGAAGGTCTTGATGAGCACACCGGCGGACTTGGTGGCGTACTGGCCCGCCGCCGCCACCACCAGCGTGTTGGGCTTGAGGGTCAGCACCTTGGAAAGCGCGTCCTTCATGGGGGCGACGAACTTGGCGATGCCGCCGGCCAGCTCACCGTTCTCGTCCACCTTGAACCAGTAGGCCCTCGAGCCGGACTGCACCTCGCAGTCGGTGAGCAGCTTCTCCACCTGCTTGCGGGTCAGGGCGCAGTCGGTGATGTCGATCATCTTGACGGTCTGGCCCTTGAGAGCCTCGAACTCGCAGTCAGCGAACAGGTCGGTGACGTTCTTGCACGTCAGGTCGATACGCAGGTCGGGCTTGTCCGAGCCATACGTCTCCATGGCGGTGTTGTATGGGATGCGGCGGAAGGGCGCGGCGGAGGCCACGTTGTACGTGCCGAACTTGGCAAAGATGGGGGGCAGCACGTCCTCCAGCACGGCGAAAACGTCGTCCTGGGTGGCGAAGGCCATCTCCATATCCAGCTGGTAGAACTCGCCGGGGGAGCGGTCGCCGCGGGCGTCCTCATCGCGGAAGCAGGGGGCGATCTGGAAATAGCGGTCGAAGCCGGAGGTCATGAGCAGCTGCTTGAACTGCTGGGGCGCTTGAGGCAGGGCGTAGAACTTGCCGGGGTGCTTGCGGGCGGGGACGAGGTAGTCACGCGCACCCTCGGGGGAGGAGGCCGTCAGAATGGGGGTGGTGATCTCCAGGAAGCCGTGCTCGGTCATGGCGGCGCGGAGGGCGGCCACCACCTGGCAGCGCAGGATGATGTTCTGCTTCACCGCCGGGTTACGCAGGTCGAGGTAGCGGTACTTCAGGCGGGCCGTCTCGTCGGCCTCGCGGCTGCGGTTGATCTCGAAGGGCAGGGAGTTGTAGCGGCAGCGGCCCAGCACCTCGATCTTGCTGGGGACGACCTCCACATCGCCGGTGGCCTGCTTGGGGTTCTTGCTGGCGCGCTCACGCACCACGCCCTCCACGGAGATGGTGGACTCCTTGTTCAGGCCGTTAATAATGGTCATCATGTCCTCGGTCTCCACCACCACCTGGGTCGTGCCGTAGAAGTCACGCAGCACCACGAAGGCGAAGTTCTGACCCACGGTGCGGACGTTCTCCATCCAGCCCACGATCTTGACCTGCTGGCCCACGTGTTCCATACGCAGCTCGTTGCAGGTATGTGTACGCATCTGCATCATCGTTGTATCCTCCTAAAATGATTATGGATTGTATAATTTGGTTGGAATATTACGAATGGTTGTTGTGGTTACGGAATTTTATATAGAGAATTGTCATTGCGAACCAGTGCTCACACGGGTGCGGCGATCCGTTCTCTTTAGGCGGGGGATACGGATTCCCACGGCAGTGACATCGGTCACTGCCTCGGAATGACAGGGGAAGGGGCGGAAATGTGTCCGCTTTACTTCTCCAAAATGACCGTGCCTTTATTCCGCTCCGCCAGGCCGGCCTGGATGCGGGCAAGCGTCTCGTCAAAGGGCAGGGTGGTCTGTTCGCCGGAGGTCATGTCCTTGCAGGCGATGACGCCGGCCTTGATCTCGTCCTCGCCCAGGAACAGGACGTAGGGCACGCCGGTCTTGTCGGCGTAGTTCATCTTGGCCTTGAACTTCTTCTGCTCTGTGTAGAGCTGGGTGCGGATGTCCGCGTCGCGCAGGCGGGTGGCCAGGGTGACGGCGGCGGACAGATCCTCGGTCATGGGCAGGATGAGCACGTCCGCCGGGGCGGTGGGCAGGTCGGGGTTCAGCATACCCTGCTCACCCAGCACGTAGAACAGGCGGGTCAGGCCGATGGAGATGCCCACGCCGGGGAGCTGCTTGTCGGTGTAGTAGGCGGCCAGGTTGTCGTACCGTCCGCCGGAGCAGACAGAGCCGATCTCCGGGTGATCCAGCAGGGTGGTCTCGTACACCGTGCCGGTGTAGTAGTCCAGACCACGGGCGATGGTCAGATCCACGGCGAAGTTCTCCGCCGGAACGCCGAAGGCACTGAGGTATTTCACCACGGTCTTGAGCTGCTCCAGCCCCTCGTCAAACATCTCGTTCCGGCCCGTGTAGCCCTCCAGCGCGGAGAGCACCTGGTCGTTGCCGCCGGTGATGGCGATGAACTTCAGAATTTCATCGGCGTTTTCGGCAGACACGCCCGCCTCGCCGATGAGCAGGTCGCGAACCTTGTCCGGGCCGATCTTGTCCAGCTTGTCCACGGTACGCATAATGTCGCCGGACTGCTCCGTCAGGCCCAGCATGGCGTAGAACCCGTTGAGGATCTTGCGGTTGTTCACCCGGATGCAGAAGCGCTTCAGACCCAGCCGGGTGAAGGCGCGGTAGATAATGGCGGGCATCTCCGCCTCGTTGGTGATGTCCAGCTTGCCGTCGCCGATAACGTCGATGTCGGCCTGATAGAACTCCCGGAAGCGCCCGCGCTGGGCGCGCTCGCCGCGGTAGACCTTGCCGATCTGATAGCGGCGGAAGGGGAAGGACAGGTCGTTGTAGTGCAGGGCCACGTATTTGGCCAGCGGTACGGTCAGGTCGAACCGCAGGGCCAGGTCAGCGTCGCCCTTGTTGAAGCGGTAGATCTGCTTTTCCGTCTCGCCGCCGCCCTTGGCCAGCAGCACCTCCGCCGCCTCGATGACCGGGGTGTCCAGCGGGGTGAAGCCGTAAAGGCTGTACGTGCGGCGCAGAATGTCCATCATGCGCTCCATCTGCTGCTGGGGACGGGGCAGCAGCTCCATAAAGCCCGACAGGGTGCGGGGTGTCATCTCAGCCATTTTCCGTATCTCCTTTATCTTCGGTGTTTTCCTCGTGCTCCTCCAGCGCCGCCGCGCCGCTCTCCAGCGTGTGGGACGCGGTCTCACGGGCGGCCTGGGCGGCGGCCTCGTGCTTCAGCTCCCAGGCCACGTCGCGGTAGATGGCGTCCAGCTCCGCTCCCTTCTTTTTGCCCAGCTTACCGATGAGGATGCCCAGCACTACGGACAGAGGCAGGCCCACGTACCACAGCCGGGTGGCCAGCACCAGGACGAAGCCCACCAGGATGCCGAGCCACGCGCCGATCTCGGTGTAGTTGTGGCCCACGACGTGGTACGCGCCCTTTTTCTCCCGGAGGGCGGCGATGTGCTTCAGCTGGGCCAGGCATACAATGATACGCAGCACGGCCAGCGCGGTGAGGGGGATGAATACGTCGTACAGGTGCTTGTTGATGAAGTCAATGACAGTCTGCATGGTGATCTCCTTGTGGTACAGAATAAATCTCCCGATCCTGCGCCGCGTTCTCACGTGGATCAGCCCTGTCATTCCGAGCCAGTGACCGATGTCACCGGCGCGGGAATCCGTCTCCCCAAGGGAATGGGGAACGGATTGCCGCACCAGTGTGAGCACTGGTTCGCAATGACGATGTGGGAACGGCTTGCCGAATGGGAAGAATAAAAAAGCGCTCCCGTCCCGGCATTGGGACGAGAGCGGAAAACGCTTCGTGGTGCCACCCAAATTCGGCCCGATGAGGCCCTTTTTGCTCCTGGTACGGGGAGCGCGCCGTGGATGTTTCCATCCCCGCTCGTTCGCTGTCTTGACCGACTCCTTGCCGCGACGCGCTTTCAGCCCAAGGGCGCGTCTCTCTGCTGCGGCGGTGTGGCGGCTACTCCTGCGAGGTCAACACGGTTACACTTTATTGTATGCGATTTGCCGCGGGTTGTCAAGCCGCCGGGTGTATTTTTTGTACCCTTACACTGAAGGCATACTTTGTGTATATCGAAGCGCCGCAGCGACCTATCGGCGAAAAAGCCCCGCCGCCTTCGGCGGCGCGCTATTTTTCGTCAAGACGAGGCGCAACACTGAAGGCATACTTTGTGTATGTCGAAGCGCCGCAGCGACCTACCGGCGAAAAAGCCCCGCCGCCTTCGGCGGCGCGCTATTTTTCGTCAAGACGAGGCGCAGCACTGAAGGCATACTTTGTGTATGTCGAAGTGCTGCAACGACGTACCGGCGAAAAAGCCCGCCGCCTACACGCCCTCGCCATCGAACGCCGGCGTATACGCCTCCTCCGCCGAGGTTCGCTCCTGCACGAACCCATCCGTGATGCCGCAGTTCCGCATATAGTCCGCCGCGGCCCGGTACTCCGCCGCCGTGACCCGCCGGGCCAGCCGCCCGGTCATGTTGGCTGTGGGCGTGTACTGACTCATCAGCGACACCAGCACGTCCCCCGGCGCGAACGTCTCCGCGATCCAGTCCAGCACCCGCCGGGTGTTGTCCAAGTACCCCGGCAGCACCAAGTGCCGGATGACCACACCCCGCGTCAAGAGCCCGTCCTCCAGCACGTAAGGCCCGACCTGCCGGAACATCTCCCGGATGGCCTCACAGGCCACGGGGAAATAGTCCGCCGCGCCGGACAGCTCTGCTGCCAGCGTCCCGTCCGCGTACTTCAGATCCGGCAGATACACGTCCACCAGCCCCTCCAGCGCCCGCAGCGTTTCCACCCGCTCGTACCCGCCGCAGTTATACACCACCGGCACGGGCAGCCGGGGCGTCAGCGCCGGCAATATCCACGGCAGGAAATGAGTGGGCGTCACCAGCTCGATGTTGTGCGCCCCCTGTGCGATCAGCTCCTCGAAAATCTCCCGAAGCCGTGCCGTGGAGATGTCCTTCCCGAAGCCCCCGGCGGAGATGTCCCCGTTCTGGCAGTATACGCACCCCAGGGTGCAGCCGGAGAAAAACACCGTCCCCGCGCCGTTTTGCCCGGAGATAGGCGGTTCTTCCCAGTGGTGCAGCATGGCCCGCGCCACCCGCAGCCCTCCGGGCATACGGCAGAAGCCGCCGCCCGCCTCCGCCGTCCGTTCCGCCCCGCACCGGCGGGGACACAGCGTGCAGATCATGTTTTGTGGATGTCAAAGTCCGGCCCGAGATCGCCGGCCATCCAGTGGCGGCGGCACAGGCCGATGTACTTGTCATTCGCGCCCAGCACCACCTGCGCGCCCTCCTTCACCACCCGTCCGTTCTCGTCGAACCGGGCGTTGAACGCCGCCTTCTTGCCGCACCAGCAGATGGTCTTGACCTCCTCCAGCTTGTCCGCCAGCACCAGCAGATGATAGCTGCCGGGGAACAGGTCGCCCTTGAAGTCCGCCCGCAGCCCGTAGCAGATCACGGGGATGTTGCAGTCGTCCACCAGGTGTACCAGGTAGTACACCTCCTCCTTTGTCAGAAACTGCGCCTCGTCGATGATGATGCAGGCGTAGCGCTGCAATTCTTCATCCGTCATGGCCTGCATCTCGTCGAAATAGACGCAGGGGTGCTGCAAGCCGATGCGGGAGTACACCATGTGGTCGCCGTCCCGGCTGTCCAGCCGTGGCTTGACCATCAGCGTCTCCTGTCCCCGTTCCTCGTAGTTGAACCGCGCCATCAGCGCGTTGGCGGATTTGCTTGACCCCATCGCGCCATACTTGAAATACAACTGTGCCATCCTGTTTCTCCTTTGTGTGTGAAATGTGTAAATATCGTTGTTGCTGTCTTTTTCGTAGGGGCGGGGTTCTACCCCGCCCGCCGTTTCACGCACCGCACCCCTTGCCTCTCCCTTTGGGAG
>CAMDUN010000009.1:0-63870 GCA_945878665.1 uncultured Clostridia bacterium
CTTCTGCTGACAATACTTGGCTGGAGACGGCCCGGGAAGATAGGTAGCGCCAACAAAAAGGAAACACCGCTTGTGTGAGCGGTGTTCCTCAGCGTGTCGATAAACCTATCCTGTCATTCCGAGGAGCACCCCAAGGGTACTTGCTTCGCGGCGCGAAGCAACGTGGGAATCCGCAATCTTTTAGTTGCAAATTTGCAGAAAAGCGTAAACATTGTGCGATTTGGGAACAGATTGCCACGCCAGTCTGCGGACTGGCTCACAATGACAGGCTTTTTCGACAACCTGGGGAGGGCGGCATCCTGATGGGATGCCGCCCTCCTTCGTATGCGTACTCGCGCTTATTGCAGCAGCAGCAAGCTGAACACCAGCGTGAACAGTGCCACCGTTTCGATAATGCCGATGACGATGAAGTAGTTGGCCGTGCCCTTGCCGGTCTCGCCCAGCGCATCGGCGGAGGCGGCGGCCACCTTGCCCTGGAAGAAGGCGCTGAGGCCGATGGCCAGTCCGGCGAAGATGCCGGTGAACATGGCCAGCATGGCGTCACAGCCGCCCTCCACGGCGCTGCGGATGAAGTTCATCAGCAGGAAGCCGTAAATGGTCTGGGTCAGCGGCGCGCCGGAAAAGGCCACCATGATGAAGGGGGCGGGCTTACCGTTGGCGTAGCACTTCTTCCACGCGCCCACGGAGGCCTGAGCGGCAAAGCCCGAACCGAACGCAGAACCCATGGCGGACAGGCCCAAAGCGCAGGCCATACCAATAAAAGCAATACTCGTACTCATAATTGATCTCCTATCCGTTTATTTTTTGATCTTATCGCGTTTTTTAAAGGGATCGTAAGTGATGCCGGCCCACTCCATGCCCAGCTGCCCGGAAAATTCCAGCAGGTTCAGCCGGACGCCGTGTACCACCACGGACAGCAGGCCCATGACGATGTTCAGCCCGTGTCCGATGAGCAGCACCAGCACGGCGGCGATGACCAGCGGCCCGTTCAGACTGAAGGCCATGTCGTTGAAGCTCTGGGCGATGGCCAGGGAGGCCATGCCCACGGCGAACAGCCGGATGTAGCTCATGATGTTGCCAAAGGCACTGATGGTGTTGAGAAACACCGTAAAGGCGTTGCCCAAGCCTGCCTTCAGCCCCTGCACGAAGCTCTTGTCCGGCGACATACCGCCAAAGCACACCACCAGCAGGAATCCGGCGATGACCACGCCAGCCACGGGGAGCAGGTTCACCTGCTGCCCGATGACCAAATACAGCACCACGAAATATAGCGCGTCGATGGCGGCCAGCCAGCCCAGGTCAGACACCCAGCTCAGGTTCTTCTCCTTCAGCTTGCGCCGGATGTTCATAACACAGGCCAGGGACAGCTGCACCGTGCCCAGGATGAAGCAGAACTTCATGATGGTGTTCTGCTGGGTGGTGGTGGACACGTCGAAGTACGCCGGGTAGTTGGCAAAGGTGGGGATGACCAGCGATTTCAGCAGCGGTACATCCATGGCCTGTTCCAGGCCGAACCACGTGCCTGTCAGCGCACCCCATATCACCGTGGCGGCGGACAGCACCCACAGCAGCTGCACGGCGTTGGACGAGCCCTTGCCCTTCAGTGTCAGCACCAATGCCGTCAGCAGGAACAGACATCCGTACCCGGCGTCGCCGATGATCATGGCGAAAAACAATGTGAAGAAGCCCAAGAACCAAAAGGAGATGTCGTACTCCCGGTAACCGGGTACTGTGCCCAGAATGTCGAACACCGGGATCATCAGCTTCGTGACCTTGTTGTACTGCACCTTCGTGGGGACTTTCTCATCATCCCCGGCGGGGTCGTCCATAGCCCACGCCCAGTGTGCCTGTGCGGCGGCCTTTTTGAAGCCCTCCGCCTCGCCCACCGGCAGATAGCCGGACAGCCACACCAGCCCGTCCTGACCTTGCGAGGTGTTGCTCACGGCGGAATACTCCGCGTCGTTCTGCGTTTTCAGCAGCTGCGCCCGGATGTCGGGCAGGTGCTGGGCCGCCCGCGTCAGGAACGCCTCACATTCCCGCAGCCCCTCGGCGCAGTCCTGCTGCTCCCGCTCCAGCTCGTCCAGCCCTTTTTCCGGGATGGGAAACTCTGTGGCGGAGTAGGAGGCGGGCAGGGGAGCGAGAGCGGCCAGCGTGGGCATCTTACCCACCGGCGACAGGCGGATGAACCGCACGTCCGGGTCGCGCTCCAGCGCCGCCATCGTCTTTTTATCGGTGCGGTAGATGTGGATGTCCCAGCCGCTGCTTTGCAGCTCCCGGAGCTGGGCAGGGGAGAAGTGCCCCCATTCCGCCAGCCGCTCCGCGGCGGCGTGGGCGGCGGTCTGCTGCTCCTGCAAGACCTTCCTGCGGTCGATGCAGCCCGTCAGCTCCCGGAAGAACGCCTCGAACTCGTCATCGGACAGCGCGGCGGCCTGCGCCCCTTGGGGATACTCCTGCAATACCGCTGCCGCCTTGGAAAGCGCCGCGAAGCGCGTTAGATACCGCTGGTCGGCATCGGCCTTTTCGGCGAAGTGGATCACGCCCAGCTCCCGCAGGCGATCCAGCAGGGCGGTCTTTTCCGATGCGGTGGTGACGATGTGTACCACCTTCATTTTTTCGATCATCGGCCCACCTCCTGCAGCTTCTTCTTGGCGATCTTGCCCCGCACCACGGCGGAGGTCTGCTGGTCGCCCAGGTAGATGCCGATGACCCGGATATTCTCCTTGGCCTCGGGGATCTTCACCTTCTCGAACAGGTTCACCCGCTGGGCTGTGGCGCGCAGCTCCCGCTCCAGCAGCGTCACCCGCTGCCGCAGCGTCTTGGCCATAGCGTCCAGCCCGGCGATCTCCCGCAGCCGCACCGCCGCGGTGTCCACCCACAGGGGGTAGTCCGCCACATCATACTGGATGTCCTCAAAGGTCAGCTCCTGAAACACCGGCACGGTGACGCCGGCGATGTTCTCCTGCCCGCACACCACGCTGCGGGGGCGGACAAGGGTTTCCAGCCGCTTGTCCGGCGGGAAGCTGTCGTTCTCCGCGAAGACGGCCACCCAGTCGTCCAGCCCGGCCACCGCCGCCTGACGCTGGCGCTCCACCTGCTCCAGCTGTGCCGCGGCCTGCATGACCACGGCCTGCAGCTGCTGCTTTTTCAGCTGCAAGGTGGGCAGATACCGCTGGAACTGCTTCAGCCGGTCCTTCTGCACCTTCAGCTCATTTTTCGTTAGTTTGACAGCCATAGGCGCACCTTCATTCCACCGCGCCGCGCTTAGGCCACCGTTCCTGGATGAGGCTGGTCTTCAGGCCCGTCTCGTTGGGCTCGAAGCACTCGGCCAGGATCTCCCAGCCCAGATCCAGCGCCTCCTCCAGCGGGATGTTCACGCTCAGATCCATCAGCTTCGTTTCAAACAGATGGCCGTATTTCAGCAGCTTCTCGTCCCACTCGGACATCATGAAGCCCATGGACTTCTTCTCCAGGCTCTCCTTATAGGCGCTGTAAAGCCGGATCATGCCGTCCATCAGCGCCCGATGGTCGCTGCGTGTCTTGCCGTTCACGTTCTGCTTTAGGCGGGACAGTGAGCCGAACGGCTCGATGTGCCCGTTTTTCAGGTAATACTGCCCCTCGGTGATATAACCTGTGTTGTCGGGGACGGGGTGTGTCACGTCGTCGCCGGGCATGGTGGTCACGCCCAAAATGGTGATCGACCCCGCGCCCTCAAAGTCCACGGCCTTTTCATACCGGGATGCCAGGCAGCTGTACAGGTCGCCGGGATAGCCGCGGTTGGAGGGCACCTGCTCCATGGTGATGGCCATTTCCTTCTGCGCGTCGGCGAAGTTGGTCATATCCGTCAGCAGCACCAGCACCCGCTTGCCGTCCAGCGCGAACTGCTCCGCCACGGCCAGCGCCATATCCGGCACCAGAGTACACTCCACCGTGGGGTCGGAGGCGGTGTGGATGAACATCACCGTGCGGCCCATCGCGCCGCTCTTTTCCAGCGTGTCCCGGAAGAACAGATAGTCATCGTGCTTCAGGCCCATGCCGCCCAGCACGATCACGTCCACCTGCGCCTGCATGGCGATGCGGGACAGCAGCTGGTTATAGGGCTCGCCGGACACGGAGAAGATAGGCAGCTTCTGACTCTCCACCAGCGTGTTGAACACGTCGATCATAGGGATGCCGGTGCGGATCATCTTGTTGGGCACGATACGCCTGGACGGGTTCACGGACGGCCCGCCGATGGGGATCATGTTCTCCGTCAGGGCCGGGCCGTTGTCCCGGGGCACGCCTGCGCCGTTGAAGATGCGGCCCAGCAGGTGATCGGAGAAGGACACCATCATGGGCCGTCCCAAAAACCGCACCGGGTCGGTGGTGCTCACGCCCTGCGTGCCGCTGAATACCTGTAACGTCACCAGGTCTCTATCCAGCTTGATGACGTTGGCGTAGCTCTCGCCCACCAGCGCCAGATCGCCGCTGCGAACGCCGCTGGCCCGCACGGTCACAACGTTGCCGACGATGGATTCTATTTTCGTATAAACCTTCTGCATCTTGCCACCTCTCTCATTCCGCCGCACGGCTCAGGTAGAAGTCCTTCAGCTTCCGCTCCTGGGCCTCAAACTCCGGCGTTTGGAACACGGTGTTGTGCCAGTCCAAAAACTCCTGACGAACCTGGTTGAAGAAGGCGCGGATCTCCTTCTTATCGCTGAGTGCGAACTCCCGCGTCAGCACGTCGTAGAGCACGTTGAACTCGTGGAGCTGCCGCGCCGGGTCACAGGCCGCGTCGATGGGATCGAAGGAGTTCTGCTGGAGATACACCGCGTCCAGCAGCTCACCCTTTTGGTACACGATATAGTCCTCGGCGGAAGTGCCCTCCTCGCCGATGACCTTCATCATCTGATTGATCTCGCTGCTGCGCTTCAGGATGGCCCGTGCCTGCTCCACCCGTTCCATGTCCACCACGCCCCGGTACTTGGACCAGGAGTCGATGGGGTGGATAGCCGGGTACTTGCGGGCGTCGGAGCGTTCGCGGGACAGACCGTGGAACGCACCCACCACCTTCAGCGTGGCCTGTGTCACCGGCTCTTCAAAGTTGCCGCCGGCGGGTGAGACCGTGCCGCCGATGGTGACGGAGGCCACCTTGCCGTTTTTCAGCCGCACCTTACCGGCCCGCTCGTAGAACGAGGCGATGACGGACTCCAGATAGGCGGGGAACGCCTCCTCGCCGGGGATCTCCTCCAGCCGTCCGCTCATTTCGCGCATGGCCTGCGCCCAGCGGCTGGTGGAGTCTGCCAGCAGCAGCACGTCCAGTCCCATCTGCCGGTAATACTCCGCCATGGTCACGGCGGTGTAGACCGATGCCTCACGGGCGGCCACCGGCATGGAGGACGTGTTGCATATAATGATGGTGCGCTCCATCAGGGAGCGCCCTGTGCGGGGGTCGATCAGCTCCGGGAACTCTGTCAGCACCTCCACCACCTCGCCGGCGCGTTCGCCGCAGGCGGCCACGATGACGATGTCCACGTCGGCGTTCTTGGCCTCCATGTGCTGCAGGACCGTCTTGCCCGCGCCGAACGGGCCGGGCACGCAGAACGTGCCGCCCTTGGCCACCGGCAGGAACGTGTCCACGCAGCGCAGCTGCGTCACCAGCGTCTCATCGGGGCGCAGACGCTCCTCATAGCACTGGATGGCCTGCTTCACCGGCCAGGAGAACACCATGGTCAGCGCCTTCTCCTCGCCGTTTTCGTTTTCGATCACCGCCACGGTGTCCCGGACGTTATACACGCCCTTCTCCCGGACGGATTTCACTTTCCACTCGCCCTTCACCCCGAAGGGCACCATGATCAGGTGGGTGAACAGCCCCTCCGGCACGCTGCCCACCGCGTCACCGGCGGTGACGGTGTCGCCGGGCTTCACCGAGGGGGTGAACTCCCAGTCCCGGTTGGGGATGGGGTCGAGATACACGCCCCGTTCCAGGAAGAAGCCACACTTCTTCGCCAGGTCCGGCAGCGGGTTCTGCAAGCCGTCGAACACCTGGGTCAAAAGGCCAGGCCCAAGCTCCACGCTCATCAGCTCGCCGGACAGCTCCACCTTGTCGCCCACCTGGATGCCGTTGGTCATCTCATAGATCTGCATACTGGCCGTGTCACCGTTGACACGGATGACCTCGCCCTTCAGCCGGTCATCGCCCACCAGGACGTAGCCCACTTCATTTTTTCGCACAGAGCCGGAAAAGCTGGCGGACACCAGGTTTCCGTTGACCCCTGTCACATATCCTGTTACCTTGTCCATATCGTTGTTTCTCCTGTTTCGTTATAGGCTGACGACCTGCTGCCGGATGTGATCCATCAAACCGTCAAAAGCCCGTTTGCCCGCCTCGTAGCGGAAGCCCTGCTGCCGCTCCAGCAGCCGGAGCTTCATGGCGTAGCCGTACAGGGCGTGCTCATCGAAATTGTGCAGGCCGATCATATCGTCCAGCCGCCTGAATTGCAGCTCCAGCAAAATGCGCTCGCCCTCCAGCGGGTCGTCCGCGTTCACCGCCGCCGTCACAGCCTGGGTAATGGCGGCCTCCCGGTCAGAGGGAACGGGGCAGGGGCGGCCCAGCTTCACACAGCGCTGGTACGTCAGCTCCCGCCGCAGCGCCTGATAGAACGATGCCCACTGGGACAGCAGCGGCCCTTTGTCGGCGTCCACCGTCAGCGCCTCCAGCGTTTGGTATACGCCGCTGCCCACCGCCGTTTGGCACATGGCCAAAAACGCGGCGTAGTCCATGGGCGCTTCGCCCTGGGTCTTCAGCATGGGCAGACTGGAGATCAGATAGTAATAGGAAGCCACGTGACCCCTCCTTACAGATGCATATCCCGGAAGAAGGGCATCAGCATCTCCGCCAGCGCCTGCTCGGAGCAATCAAAGTAGCCCGAGCCGTCCTTGGCGGCCAGCCGGAAGCCCGCGCCTACCTTCTTGGACGGACGTATCTCCAGCCCGTTTTGCAGCTCCCGGGCCAGCTCCTGGCGCAGCCCGTCCGTCACCTGGCCTACCTCCACGGCGTAGGCGGACACGTCCTCACCCTGCACGGCGGCCTTGATGAGCGTGACCAGCGCCTGCTGATCCAGTGCCTTGCCGGTGTCAGCGGCCAGGAGCTTTTCAAACTCCTTCTGGATCTCCTGGCGGAAGGCCAGCACCGCGTCGCGCTTGGCCTGCTGCACACTGAGCTCCGCGCTGCTTTTGAACACCTCGACCTCCGCCTTGGCGTCCTCGCGCAGCTTGTCGGAATCCTTCTTCGCGTCAGCTATGATGGCGTCCGCCTGCCGTTTCGCCTCGGCTACAATGGCGGCAGCCTCCCGGTTGGCGCTGTCGATCCCGTCCTTCTTGATAGAGGAAACGAGATCCTGAATTTGCAGTTCCATACGTGTTCACCCTCCTACAAATTTAGTTATCCGTATTATAATATAACCCCGGAAATTTGCAATCATTTTTTAAGCATAAATCCAGATAATTTTTGGCTACTCTGTTAGTTTCTTTGCACGATGTTTATGTATTCTTATAAAAACTCACGCACACGGAGCACATTGTCTGAACGGTGGGCCATCCGCAGCTTCCACCTTGCCAAACCGCCTTTTTTTCGCTATAATATGCCGTGCAGAAAATCGGTTTGCGAAAAGGGGTGTGAGGGCCTTGTACTTTACATACGGTGAAAAGGAGCTGTCCTATCTGCGGCAGCGGGATGTCCGCTTGGCTGCGGTCATTGACCAGGTGGGCATGATCCAACGCGAGGTGGACACCGACCTCTTTTCATCCGTTGTACACCATATCATCGGTCAGCAGATTTCCACCAAGGCCCAGACCACCATTTGGCAGCGGATGCGGGATGCCCTGGGCACAGTGACGGCGGAGACGATCCTGTTCGCCGACCCGGCACAGCTGCAATCGCTGGGCATGACCTTCCGCAAGGCAGACTATATCCGCGACTTCGCCGGAAAGGTACACAGCGGGGAATTTGACCTGGACGCGGTGTGCCACATGAGCGATGAGGATGCTATCCGCGCCCTCAGTTCCCTGCGGGGCGTCGGCGTGTGGACGGCGGAGATGATCCTGTTGTTCTGTATGCAGCGGCCCGACGTGTTCAGCTATGACGACCTGGCTATTCAGCGGGGTCTGCGGATGGTCTATCACCACCGCCGCATCGACCGTAAGCTGTTTGAAAAATACCGCCGCCGGTTCAGCCCTTACGGCAGCGTGGCCAGCCTGTATCTGTGGGCGGCATCAGGCGGCGCTGTCCCCGGCCTGCGCGACTACGCACCGAGGCCGAAACGGAAATAACGAGAGTGATACAAAACCTATGAAAAGATCAAGATACGAAAATTCCCGGCGCGGATTGACCGCGGGGCAAAGTTCCTTTATAATTAAAGGTCAGAGGAAGATATTTTACGCAAAGGAGCAGCTTCTATGAACGAGATCTATGTGACCGGCCACCGCAACCCGGATACCGACTCCATCGTTGCCGCCATGGCTTTCGCCGCCCTGAAAAACGCCCTGGGCGAGAAGGAGTACGTGGCGGTGCACCTGGGCACGATCAGCGACGAGACCAACCGTATGCTGGAGCGTTTCCATTTCGACCCGCCCCGGTTCATCCAAAATGTCCGCACCCAGGTGCGCGACCTGGAGTTTGACCGCCCGCCCTGTTTGGATGCCTCCGTCACCATGGACCGTGCGTGGAAGCTGATGCGCGAGCAGAAGATCTCCGCCATCCCCGTGGTCAACGAGGACGGCACGCTCCACGGCATGCTCTCCGCCGGCGACATCGCCACCTTCAGCCTGAACACCGTGGGCGATCCCCGTGTGGACGACATCCCTCTGTTTAACCTGCTTAGCGTCATCGAGGGCCGCGTCATGGGCGATGGCGGCGACCTGGTGGATACCGTCAGCGGTACGGTGTCCATCGCCCTGCCGCAGAACTGCGAGAATCTGCTGTTTGACAGCACGGACAGCATCGTGCTGTGCGGCAGCCAGCCGGATATGATCCGCCGCGCATTGGATCAGCAGATCGCCTGCCTCATCCTGTGCCAGACGGACGTTGACTCGGCGTGGCTGGAAAACGCCGGCAAGACCTGCGTCATCTCCACGCCGCTGGATGCCAGCCGCGTCCACCGCCTTATCTATCAGGCCACGCCCATCGACCGGCCCTGCGCCACCGAGGGGCTGATCTCCTTCCACCTGGACGACTACATCGATGACGTCCGCGAGGTGGTGCTCAAGAGCCGCTACCGCTGCTACCCCGTTTTGGACGAGGACGAGAAGGTGGTGGGCACGCTGTCCCGCTACCACCTGCTGAAGCCCCGGCGCAAGCAGGTGGTGCTGGTGGACCACAACGAGCTGGCTCAGACCGTCCCCGGCATCGAGCAGGCGGAGATCCTGGGCATCATCGACCACCACCGCCTGGCGGACATTCAGACCCGCCAGCCCATCGTCGTCCGCAACGAGCCGGTGGGCAGCACCAACACCATTATCACCTCCATGTACCAGGAGCACGGCGTCACGCCGTCTCCCCACATGGCGGGCCTGATGGCCGCGGCCATCCTGTCCGACACGGTCATGTTCAAATCCCCCACCTGCACCAAGCGCGACATCGCCATGGCGGAGCGGCTGGCCCGCATCGCCCGCGTGTCCCTCGCCGACCTGGGCCGTGAGCTGTTCAGCGGCAGCAACGACGGCAAGTCCGCCGAGGAGCTGCTCCGCAGCGACTTCAAGGAGTTCCACCTCTCCGAGCAGGTGCTGGGCGTGGGACAGATCACCTGCATCGACTCCCAAAAGCTGATGGAGCGCAAGGACGAGCTGCTGGATGCCATGCGCCGTATGCAGCAGGATAACAGCTACGACATGGTCATCCTCATGCTCACCGACGTGCTGCAGGAGGGTACGCAGCTGCTGTATGTGGGCAGCGATGACACCATCCGCAACGCCTTCGCCGTCGAGCCCAAGGACCACACCGTGTTCCTGCCCGGTGTCATGTCCCGGAAAAAGCAGGTCGTCCCCATGCTCACCACCCTGTGGGGGTAAATACACAACACGAAAAGGAGGCCGCGCCCATGTACGAGCTCATCCAGGCCAGCGAGAGCTGCTATTACATCGAAAGCCCCGCCAAGATCGGCCTTGTCCGCCTGAACGAGACGGATGTCTGCCTCATCGACAGCGGCAGCGACAAGGACGCGGGCCGCAAGGTGCGCCAGCACCTGGACAAAAACGGCTGGCGTCTCACCGCCATCTACAACACCCACTCCAACGCCGACCACGTGGGCGGCAACCAGTATCTGCAAAAGCAGACCGGCTGCGCCGTCTACGCCCCCGGAATCGAGTGCGACATCACCCGCCACCCGCTGCTGGAGCCGTCCTTTCTCTACGGCGGCTTCCCGCCTGGGGAGCTGCGCCACAAGTTCCTCATGGCCCAGCCCAGCGACGCCCATGAGCTGACGGCGGACGTGCTGCCGGAGGGCTTTGAGCTGCTGCCCCTGCCTGGTCACTTCTTCGACATGGTGGGCTTCCGCACGGCGGAGGACGTGGTCTACTTGGCCGACTGCCTGTCCAGCCGCGAGACGCTGGACAAGTATCAGATCCCCTTCATCTACGACGTGGCCGCCTACCTGACCACTTTGGAGACGGTCAAGACCATGCAGGCCCGGCTGTTTATCCCCGCCCATGCCGCCGCCGCGGAGGACGTGTCCGCCCTGGCCCAGTACAACATCGACAAGGTACACCAGGTATCAGACCGCATCCTGGCCCTCTGCGCCCAGCCGCTGTGCTTCGAAGCGCTGCTGCAAAAGCTGTTCACCGCCTACGGCCTGGAAATGACCTTCCAGCAGTACGCCCTGGTGGGCAGCACCGTCCGCTCGTTCCTCTCCTGGCTGAAGGAGGAGGGCCGCATCGCGGCGGAGTTCACGGACAACCTGCTTGTTTGGCACACTATCTAATACCGTATTCTGCACAGATCGAGGTAACACCATGGAAGCCATTACCCTTCGCCATGTGAATAAGTCCTACACCACCTACAGCACCGAGGTGGTGCTCACCGGCGAGACACGGGAGAGCCGTACCCGCCGCGTGCTGCGCGACCTGTCTGTGTCGTTCCCGCTGGGGCAGCTCACCGTCATCGTGGGCCGCAGCGGCTGCGGCAAGAGCACGCTGCTGAAGCTGCTGGCAGGGAAGGAGCAGCCCGACAGCGGGGAGCTGCACATCCCTGAGGGCTGGCACAGCGCCATGCTCAGTCCCGAGCCCTACGTCATCACCTGGACCAGCGTGCAGCGGAACGTGGCCATGGCCTGCGGCGTGGGCAAAACGCCGGAGGAGCGCTACGAGAAGGCCCGTGACTTCGTAAAGCTGGTGGGGCTGGAGGACTACGCTGACCTGACGCCGGCAGAGCTGTCCACCGGCATGAAGCAGCGCCTGGGGCTGGCCCGTGTGCTGGCCGGTCAGGCGGAGCTGCTGCTGATGGACGAGCCCTTTGCCTCGCTGGATTTCCTCACCCGCGAGGAGCTGCAAGCGCAGCTGCTGGCCGTCCAGCGGGCCATGCCCCGCACCATCGTGCTGGTGACGCACCAGCTGGACGAGGCGCTGCTGCTGGGGCAGAAGATCCTCGTCATGCATCCAGACAGCACCCTGCGGGAGTTCGACCTGACAAGCTATGACTACCCACGCGACCTGTCCGCTCCGCCCATGCAGGCGCTGAAGCGCGAGATCACCGATCAGTGCCGCCGCAGCTCTGCCAATGCATAAGTAAAAAGGCCGGGGAACGCTTCCGCGTTCCCCGGCCCAGGCTGTCGAAAAAGCCTCCGGTTTTTTCGACAGCCTGAAAATAGCCGCTTTGCGGCTATTTTATCATAACGTGCCTCGACTTACAACCCCGGTCAGCCTCTGTGCAGTATGGCGTCCAGATCCTGCTGCGGATGGGTGATGGGCTGTAAGCCGTAAGCGTCCACCAGCGTCTTTACCACCGTCTCTGACATAAACGCCGGCAGCGTCGGCCCGATATAGATGTCCTTCACGCCCAGCGCCAGCAGACTCAGCAGAATGCACACCGCCTTCTGCTCGTACCACGACAGCACCAGCGTCAGCGGCAGCTCATTGACGGTGCAGCCGAAGGCATCCGCCAGCGCCAGCGCGATCTCCACCGCGCTGTATGCGTCGTTGCACTGGCCCACGTCCAAAATGCGGGGGATGCCGCCGATGTCGCCCAAGTCCAGGTCGTTGAAGCGGAACTTGCCGCAGGCCAGCGTCAGCACCAGCGAATCCATGGGCGTGCGCTTCACGAACTCCGTGTAGTAGTTCCGTCCGGGGTGCGCGCCGTCGCAGCCGCCCACCAAAAAGATGTGCTTCACCGCGCCGCTTTTGATGGCCTCAATAAGCTGGGGCGCACGATCCAGCACCGCGTGGCGGGCGAACCCGGTGGTCAGTATGTGACCGCCGTTGATGCCGCTCATGCTGCGATCCGTCTCATACCCGCCCAGTTCCAGCGCCCGCCGGATAACAGGGGAGAAGTCCTTGCGGCCCTGTGCGTCCTCCTCGATGTGGGTCATGCCGGGATAGCCCACCACCGACGTGGTGTAGACCCGGTCGGCATAGCTGGGCCGGGGCGGCATCAGGCAGTTGGTGGTCATCACCACCGCGCCGGGGATGTTGTCAAATTCCTTCTGCTGGTTCTGCCACGCCGTGCCGAAATTGCCCGCCAGGTGGGGATATTTCTTCAGCTCCGGGTATCCGTGGGCCGGCAGCATCTCGCTGTGGGTGTAAATGTTTATGCCTTTACCCTTCGTCTGTTCCAACAGCTGCCGCATATCCTCCAGGTCGTGGCCGGACACCACGATGAACGGCCCGCGCCGGATGTCCGTGTTCACCCGTGTGGGCTCAGGCTGGCCGAAGCGTTCCGTGTTGGCCCGGTCAAGAAGCGCCATGCAGCGGTAGTTCACCTGTCCGAACTCCGTGATGAGCGCCAGCCACTCCTCCACGCTGTGTTCCTCCGCCAGCGCTGCCAGCCCCTTATAGAACCACCCGCTGACCTCCTCGTCCTCATACCCAAGGCGGAAGGCGTGGTGGGCGTAGGCCGCCATCCCCTTCATGCCGAACAGCAGCGTGGAGCGAAGCGACACCACGTCCGTCTCGCCCCGCCACAGCCACGCGCAGTCCTCGCTGCCGCTGCGTCCGCCGTGCCGCCGCAGCGCTTCGTCCACCCGGTCCGTGAAGGCCCGGATAGCCTCGTCATCGAAGTTCACGTTGGTCAGCGTGGTGAACAGACCGTCCGCCAATAGCCGCGTCACCTCCCGCTCCGGCTTCTCCCGGCACACCTGGGCCAGCCGGATGAGCCGGCACACCAGCTCGTCCTGCAAATGGGCCGTCTCCGGCTGCTTGCCGCACACGCCCACCTTGACGCACCCGCTGTTGCCCGCCGTCTGCTGGCACTGAAAACAAAACATATCCGACATAGATCCTACCTCCTGACATAGCTGCACATAGTATCCCCGCCGCGCCTGTTTTCATGCAAAAAGCCACCCCGCCGGGGTGGCTTTTCATGTTGAAATTCATATCGAAAATTACTGATTATTTTTGAATATGAGCGACGTTTTTTAGACCGCTTTGGCAAAAGATGGTGTTTCCAAAAAACCCGAAAATCCGCATGAATACAAGAAAAACCCGCAACCACAAGGGGTGCGGGTTTTCTTCTTTTATGGTCGGAGTGGGGGGACTTGAACCCCCGGCCTCTTGGTCCCGAACCAAGCGCGCTACCAGCTGCGCTACACCCCGTTAGCCGTTCCATTATATGGCCTAACACCTCCGCTGTCAAGGGAAATTTCCTCCCGCCCGCCAAATTTTCCACGCCTCGTCTAACCCGTCCCGCCGATGCATATCCTGTGCCAAAAGGAGGTGTCCCGCCATGCCCCAGCGAACCGTCTACCCGGGCCGCCGCGTAGCCCGCCGTGTCCCGCCCCGCCGACCACGCCCCGCGCCGCCGTCCCGACCCAAAGCGCCGCCGCCCGCCTCGCCTCAGAGCAAGCGCCGCCTGCGGCAGCTGGTGGTATCCGCCGCGCTGCTGCTGGCGGTCATCGCCGTAAAATTCCTCGCTCCCGCCGCGCTGGAGCGCTGCCGCGGCACACTGCTGGAGCTGCTGGGTGCGGACACCGACTTCGTGGAGGTGTTCTCTGCCGCGGGCAGGGCGTTTTCCGGCGACGGCCCACTTTCCGACGCCCTCAACGATGCCTACACCGCCGTGTTCGGCCCGTCCCCGGTGGAAGCCTCGCCCACCGCCGCCGTGTCCCGCACCGATGCCCTGCCCGATAACGTGGATATGCTCCAGCAGGTGCTGGACTTCGACTACGCCCCGCCCGTCACCGGCCCGATCACGTCCCTTTTCGGCTGCCGCAGCGACCCGCTGGAGGGCGACGGACGCTTTCACTACGGCCTGGACATCGCCGGGGAGGAGGGCACGGTGATCTCCGCCTTTGCCGCCGGGACAGTCACCGCCGTGGCGGACAGCAGCGACCTGGGCCGCTACGTCACCATCGTCCACCCCGGCGGCTACGAGACGCTCTACGCCCACTGCAGCCGGATCACCGCTTCCTCCGGGCAGCAGGTGTCCCCCGGCGACCCCATCGCCGAGATGGGCAGCACGGGCCGCGCCACCGGCACGCACCTCCACTTCGAGCTGCACCGCGGCGCGGTGTTCCTCAACCCCATCTACTATGTCTCGGCCTGACGCGCCCCGCACCGCCCTGCGGGTCAAGCCCTCCGGGCTGCTGCTGGCGGCGGTCTTTCTGCTGCTGTCTCGCTCCTGGCTGCTGCCCGCCTCGCTGTTCACCGCCGCCGCCTGTCACGAGCTGGCCCACTGTCTAGCCCTCCGCGCCCTCCACGCGCCGCCCCGAACGCTGACGCTGTCCGCCTCCGGCGCATCGCTGTACGTCCCCGGCCTGACCCGCCTGTCCTACGGCGGCGAGCTGCTGGCCGTGGCCGCCGGGCCGCTGTGCAATCTGACGCTGTGGGCGCTGCTGTCCCTGCTGTCGGTGGACGTGCTGTCCGTGTTCTCCGGCGCGAACCTGCTGCTGGGCGCGCTGAACCTGCTGCCGGTGCGCCCCATGGACGGAGGCCGCCTTCTGTGGCTGCTGACGGCCCTTTTCACCGAGCCCTACACCGCCGACCGCGTGGCCGCCCTGGTGGGCGCTGTCACCGGCCTGGCGCTGCTGTCTCTGTGCCTGTATCTGACGGCCACCACCGGCGGCGGACTGTTCCTGCTGCCCGGCGCACTGTGGCTGGCGTCAAAAGGGGTCTTGCCAAACGGCGCAAAACCGGCTAAAATAAATTGTTAAACATTACGACAGATGACCGAGGGATACTACATGGATAAACGACTGGAACGCATCCTGCCCCGGGTGCAAAAGCCCGCCCGCTACGTGGGCGGCGAATATAACGCCGTTCTGAAGGATAAGGCGGCGGTGGACACCCGCATTGCCTTCTGCTTCCCGGACACCTACGAGATCGGTATGTCCAACCTGGGTATGCGTATTCTCTACGGCGTGATGAACGAGATGGACGGCGTGTGGTGTGAGCGCGTGTTCGCCCCCTGGGGCGATATGGAGGAGGAGCTGCGCCGTGCGGATATGCCCCTGTTCGCGCTGGAATCCGGCGACCCCATCACGGATTTTGACATCGTGGCCTTCTCCGTGGGCTACGAGATGGCCTTCACCGCCATTCTGAATATGCTGGACCTGGCCCATATCCCGCTCCATGCCTCGGAGCGCACCGGGCTGACCCCGCTGGTCATCGCCGGCGGCACGGCCATGTATAACGCCGAGCCCATCGCCGATTTCATCGACCTGGTGAGCCTGGGGGAGGGGGAGGACCTGACGGTGGAGCTGGTGGAGCTGCACCGCACCGCCCGCCGGGAGGGCTGGAGCAAGCCGCAGTTCCTCCGGGCCGCCGCCCAGCTGGACGGCGTGTACGTCCCCAGCCTGTACGATGTCACGTACCACGAGGACGGCACGGTGTCCGCCATCACTCCGAAGGACGGCGCGCCCGCTAAAGTCACCAAGCGCATCGTCCACGACATGGACAAGTCCTATTTCCCCGTCAAGACCATCGTCCCCAGCACGGAGATCGTGCAGGACAGAGTGACGCTGGAGCTGTTCCGGGGCTGTATCCGGGGCTGCCGCTTCTGTCAGGCGGGCTATGTCTACCGTCCCGTCCGCAACCGAAGCCGCGACCTGTGCGCCGACTACTGCGTCCGCTCCTGTGACGACACCGGCTATCAGGAGGTCACGCTGTCCAGCCTGTCCACCAGCGACTACCCGCCCCTCACCGCCCTGTGCGATGAGCTGGAGGGGTTCTGCGACCAGCGCCACGTCAGCCTGTCCCTGCCATCCCTCCGTGCGGACAACTTCTCCATGGAGCTGATGCAGCGGCTGGCCAAGGGCCGCAAGACGGGCCTGACCTTCGCGCCGGAGGCCGGCACTCAGCGGCTGCGGGACGTGATCAACAAGAATGTAACGCTGGACGCGCTGCTGCAAAGCTGCCGCACCGCCTTCGCCGGCGGGTACAGCGCCGTGAAGCTGTACTTCATGCTGGGTCTGCCCACGGAGACGGACGAGGACGTGCTGGGCATCGCCGACGTGGCCGCCCGCGTGATGCACGCCTGGCGGGAGAGCGCCCAGAATAAGCAGCGCGGCGTCCGCATCACCGTGTCCACCAGCTGGTTCGTGCCCAAGCCCCACACCGCCTTCCAGTGGGAGGCGCAGATCTCCAAGGCGGAGTACGAGCGCCGCGTGGCGCTGCTGCGGGAGGCCATCACCACCAAGACCGTCACCTATAACTGGCACGACTCCGACACCAGCTTTTTAGAGGCCGTGCTGGCCCGCGGCGACCGCCGCCTGGGAAGGGTGCTGGAGACCGCCTGGCGCAAGGGCGCGCACCTGGATGCCTGGGAGGAGTATTTCTCCCTGGAGCGCTGGCTGGAGTCCTTTGACGAGTGCGGCCTTGACCCCCACTTCTACGCCAACCGCGTCCGCAGTGAGGACGAGCTGATGCCCTGGAGCATGATCTCCTCCGGCGTCACCGAATCGTACCTGAAGCGGGAGCGCCATCAGGCCTATGCGTCCGTCACCACGCCGGACTGCCGCACCCACTGCAACGGCTGCGGCGCGAATTTGCTGGTAGGAGGGAAATGCGATGTCTAAGCTGCGTCTGCTGTTTATCAAGGAGGCCCAGGCCTCCTACATCTCTCACCTGGATCTGATGCGGACGTTCCAGCGTGCCTTTCCCCGCACGGAGCTGGACATCAAGCACACCCAGGGCTACCATCCCCATCCCATCCTCTCCATCGTCCTGCCCCTGCCGGTGGGCCAGTCCAGCGACTGTGAGCTGCTGGATTTCGAGGTCACGCAGGAGGCCGACGGCCACGGCATCGCGGACAAGCTGAACACCGGGATGCCCGCCGGACTGCGGGTGCTGGACTGCTATCCCGCCGTTCGTCCCATCCGAGACCTGGCCTACCTCCGGGCGGACGTGACCTTTGAATACGATAACGGCGTGCCGGCGGATGCCGCCGCCCGCATCACCGAGCTGCTGCGCCGCCCGGAGCTGGTCATCCAAAAGCGTACCAAGCGCAAGGAGCTGGCGGACGTGGACATCGCGCCCATGATACAGGACGTTTCCTTCACGGAAGGGGAGGGGGTCGTCACCGGCACGGTGACGGTACAGGCCCAAAACCCCGGCCTGAACCCCCAGCTGCTGGAAAAGGCCGTTTCCCGCTATCTGCCCAACCTGACCCCTGACTTTACCCGTATCCGCCGCCGTGCCATTCTGGACGCGGAGGGCCGCGATTTCCGCTGAACGGCCCAAAATCGCCGAAAAATCTCAAATTTCCCCTTGCATTTCCCGCCCATCTATGATATTCTATCATGGCGTGAAAAGGGCGGTCCTCTGTCGCCGGTGTTCCGAAAGGCGCGAACACCGCATATATGGCGGCATGAACACCTATATTATAGGAGGAAATATCCATGGATCTCATCAAAGCATTGAACGAGAAGCAGCTCAAGGAAGTACCCCAGGTGCTGGTGGGCGACACCGTCCGCGTACACGTGAAGGTCAAGGAAGGCGCTCGTGAGCGTATCCAGGTCTTCGAGGGTACTGTTATCGCCAAGAAGCACGGCGGTATCGAGGAGACCATCACCGTCCGCCGCCTGTCCTACGGTGTCGGCGTGGAGAAGGTGTTCCCCGTCCACTCTCCCTCCATCGAGAAGATCGAGACCGTGCGCCACGGCTATGTCCGCCGCGCCAAGCTGTACTACCTGCGTGACCGCGTTGGTAAGGCTGCCAAGATCCGCGAGAAGCTGTAAGCATCGATCAAAAAGAAAGAGCATCCACGTCCGTGGGTGCTTTTCTTTTTCCCGGAAATATGCTATACTGAGCCCAAGACCCCATTCGGAGGTGAACGCAATGCAAATCGAAAATCTCAGCTGGTTTCCCGGCCACATGACAAAAACCAAGCGCATGATCGCGTCCGAGATCCAGCACATGGACGCCGTCTGCGAGATACTGGACGCCCGCATCCCCCTGTCCTCCCGCAACCCGGACGTGGACGACCTGACGGCGGGCAAGCACCGCCTCATCGTCCTCAACCGCGCCGACCAGGCCGACCCCGCCCAGACCCGCCGCTGGTCGCAGTATTTCCGCGCCAAGGGCTGGGCCGTGCTGGAGGCCAACGCCAAGGGCGGCGTGGGCACGGAGAAATTCGCCGCCGCCGTCCGTGAGCTGCTCCGTGATAAGCTGGAGGCCTACGCCGCCAAGGGTCAGGTGGGCCGCGTGGTGCGCGTCATGGTGCTGGGCATCCCCAACGTGGGCAAATCCACCTTCATCAACAAGGTGGCCAAGCGCAAGACCGCCAAGGCCGAGGATCGCCCCGGCGTCACCCGCTCCAAACAGTGGGTACCCGTGGACGCCACCCTGGAGCTGCTGGACACCCCCGGCATCCTTTGGCCGAAATTCGATGACCCGGAGGTTGGCAAGCGTCTCGCCTTTACAGGCGCTGTAAAGGACGACGTTCTAGACATCGAGGAGCTGGCCTGCTACCTGATGGACTACCTTGCCGCCCACTACGCCGACGTTCTCACCGAGCGCTACAAAATCGACATGGAGGAGACTGACACCGGCTACGACCTGCTGGAAAAGGCGGGCCGCAAGCGCGGCTTCCTCATGCGCGGCGCGCAGGTGGACACCGAGCGCATAGCCCGCATCCTGCTGGACGAATTCCGCGGCGGCAAGCTGGGCCGCTTCACCCTTGAGACGGTGGAGGATGCCCTATGACCAACCTGTGGACGTATGAAACCGAAGCCCGCGCCGCCGGCTTTTCCCTTGTCTGCGGCGTGGATGAGGCCGGCGCGGGCCCGCTGATGGGCCCTGTCTACGCCGCCGCCGTCATCCTGCCCGATAACTGCGACCTCCCCGGCCTCAACGACTCCAAGAAGCTGACGGAGAAGAAGCGCGAGGCGCTGTTCCCCCTTATCCAGCAGCAGGCCCTGGCCTGGTCGGTGGCCTCCGTCTCCGCCCGTGAGATCGACGACACCGACATCCTCTCCGCCCGCATGAAGGCCATGCAGCTGGCCATCGACGGCCTGTCCCAAAAGCCCGACCTGGCCCTCATCGACGGCAACCGCGACCGTGGCCGCTGCGCGGCCATCCTCACGCCCCACCGCTGCCTGATAGGCGGCGATGGCCTGTCCGCCTCCATCGCGGCGGCCTCCGTGCTGGCCAAGGTCAGCCGTGACCGCTACGTCACCGATGTGCTGGACAGGGAATACCCCCAGTACCGCTTCGCCCAGCACAAGGGCTACGGCACGGCCCTGCACTACGCCATGCTGGATCAGTACGGCCCGTGCCCCGAGCACCGTCTGACCTTCCTGAAGAAATGGCGGCAGGGGAGGGAGCAGCCGTGAGCCGGGCCGAGGGAACATGGGGCGAAGCGCTGGTGGCCGACCACCTGCGAGGCCGAAGCTACCGCCTGGTGGCCCACAGCTACCACTGCCGCTTCGGCGAGATCGACCTCATCGCCTGGGACGGCGACACCCTCTGCTTTGTGGAGGTCAAGACCCGCACCAACACCCAAATGGGTCTGCCCCGCGAGTACGTCACCGCCGGAAAACAGGCTCGTCTCCGCAAGACGGCCCTGTTCTACCTGTCCTCCCACGACCTGGACTGTCCCGCCCGCTTCGATGTGGCGGAGGTCTACGCCGCCGCGCCCGGTGACCCTAACGCCCGCATAGAATATCTAGAGGACGCATTTCAATAACGGCCCTGCCCGGAAAGGAGACCCCCTGTGACGCCTATCTCCCAAATCCCTTATTTCGATGGCCACTGCGACACGATATGGCGCTGTATGCAAACCGAGCCCGTGGCCGACTACGGCGACACGGAGCAGGCCCGGCGCGACTACTTCGCCGCCTGCCGTGACCTGCGGCAGAACGATGGCCACGTGGACCTGCTTCGCGGCAGCCGCTATGGCCGCCGCGCCCAGTTCTTCGCACTGTATGACGATGCTGCCGCCCTGCCGTCCGGCACGGCCTGGCCGCACCTGTGTCAGATGCACCAATGGTTCACCCAGCAGCTGGCCGAGAGTGCCGACCTGACCGTCCTCTGCCGCACCGGCAGAGAGGTGGACGCTGCCGTGTCCTCCGGCAGAGCCGCCGCGCTCCTCAGCATCGAGGGCGCGGATCTGCTGGACTGTAAAGCGGAAAACCTATACACGGTGTCCGGCTGGGGCGTGCGTCTGCTGAACCCGGTGTGGAACAACGCCAACGCCCTCTCCGGCTCGTGCGCCCAGGACGCGGAACGCGGTCTCAGCGATCAGGGCCGTGATTTCCTCCGCCGCATGGAGGAACTGAATATATACGCCGACGTGTCCCACCTGTCCGACCCCGGCTTTTGGGACTTGCTGCGCCTGACCCACCGCCCGGTGGTGGCCTCCCACTCCAACTCCCGTGCCCTGTGTCCCCACCGCCGCAACCTCACCGATGATATGTTCCGCGCCATCCGCGACACCGGCGGCGTGGTGGGCCTGAACCTGTACCTCCACTTCGTGGGCGGCCCGTCCATGGACGACCTGGTGGCCCACGTGGAGCACTTCCTCTCGCTGGACGGCGAAAAGACCGTGGCCATCGGCGGCGACCTGGACGGCTGCGAGGCGCTGGCCGCCGGCATGACCGGCGTGGAGAGCGTAGCCGCTCTCTACGATGCCCTTGCCCGGCGCGGCTGCGGCGAGGATCTGCTGGCTGACCTCTTTTGGAACAACTGGCGGCGGCTGCTGTAAGCGCCGCCATTTCCCCGCGAAGCGTTGTCATCCCTGCGCCCGCAGGCGCGGAACTCCCTTGCCTCCCTCTGAGAGGGAGGTGGCGCGAAGCGCCGGAGGGAGAGACAAATCCCATCCCACCTGAAAGGAGGCCCACCCATGGCCCTGTACGCCCTCGGCGACCTGCACCTGTCCCTCAGCACCGATAAGCCCATGGACATCTTCGGCGACAAATGGCAGAACTACGTGGAAAAAATACGTCAGGGCTTCGCGCCCCTGACGGAGGACGATGTCACCGTCCTCTGCGGCGACCTGAGCTGGGGCATGAGCCTTCAGCAATCCCTGGCGGACTTTCAGTTCATCCACCAGCTCCCCGGCAAAAAGATACTCCTCAAGGGCAACCACGACTACTGGTGGGAGACGGCCTCCAAGATGCAGCGCTTCTTTGACGAAAACGGCCTGACCTCCCTGCAAATACTCCACAACAACTGCCTGTTCTACGGCGACCTGGCCCTGTGCGGCACGCGGGGCTGGTTCTACGAGCTGGACAACGCCGGCACGCACAACGAGAAGATGCTGGCACGGGAGGCCGGACGGCTGGAGACCTCCCTCCAGGCGGCGGGGGACAGGGAGAAGCTCTGCTTCCTCCACTACCCGCCCCTGTACCAGGGCTACGAGTGCCCGGAGCTGCTGCGCCTGCTCCAGCGCTACCGCGTCCGGGCCTGTTATTACGGCCATCTCCACGGCGCGGCACAGAAGCGTGCGCTGGAAGGTGTCCACTACGGCACGGACTTTCACCTGGTGGCCGGCGACTGGCTGGATTTCGTCCCCAAAAAAATTTGCGAATAAGAGAAAAAACAGTGGAAATTCCCATTCTTTTCTGTTATCATACTTAAATGTATGGACATCGGCATATAAACCACGCCCATACGGAACGGAGGAAATAAGAAATGACTGTGAAAAGCTGCGAGAAACTGGAAAAGAGCCGCGTCGCTCTGACCATCGAGACGAGCGCCGAGGAGTTCGAGACCGCCGTCAACAAGGCGTATCTGAAGATGCGCGGTAAGATCAACGTACCCGGCTTCCGTGTGGGCAAAGCCCCCCGCAAGATCATCGAGAAGATGTACGGCGCGGAGGTGTTCTACGAGGAAGCTGTCAATATTATCCTGCCCGATGCCTACGAGGCCGCTGTGAAGGAGCAGGAGCTGGACGTGGTGGGCTATCCCGAGGTGGAGCTGGAGTCCTGCACCAAGGACGGCGTGGTGTTCAAGTGTACCGTGGCCGTGTACCCCGAGGTGAGGCTGGGCCAGTATAAGGGTCTGGAAGCGCCCAAGGCCGAGGTCAAGGTCGTGGCCGCCGATGTCAACGCCCGCCTGAAGGAAATGGCCGACCGCAACAGCCGTCTCGTGTCCGTGGAGCGCGCCGTCAAGAAGGGCGACACCGCCGACATCGACTTCGAAGGCTTTGACAACGGCGTGGCCTTCGATGGCGGCAAGGGCGAGAACTTCGATCTGGAGATCGGCTCCGGCAGCTTCGTCCCCGGCTTCGAGGAGCAGCTCATCGGCATGAAGGCCGGCGAGGAGAAGGACATCGACATCACCTTCCCCGAGAACTACACCCCCGAGCTGGCCGGCAAGCCCGTGGTGTTCCACGTCAAGGTCAACGAGGTCAAGGTCAAGGAAGTCCCCGCCCTGGACGATGAGTTCGCCAAGGACGTGTCCGAGTTCGACACCCTGAAGGAGCTGAAGGCCGACATCAAGAAGAAGCTCACCGCCGAGCGCACCGAGTCCGCCCAGCGCGCCTTCGAGGACGTGCTCATGGCCAAGGTGGCCGAGGGCGTGGAGGCCGACGTGCCCCACGAGATGGTGGAGCTCCAGGCCGAGCAGATGACCGAGGGCTTCAAGCAGCAGCTTGCCTCCCAGGGCATCCCCTTCGACCAGTACCTGAAGATGACCAACACCACCGAGGCCGACTTCAAGTCCCAGGCCTACGGCCCTGCCGAGCAGCAGGTGAAGATGGACCTGGCCATCAGCGCCATCGTCAAGGCCGAGAACCTGGCGGCCACCGATGACGAGGTGGAGGCCGAGATGAAGAAGGTGGCCGACCGCTACGGCATGGATCTGGACACCGTCAAGAAGTATCTGCGCCCCGAGGAAGTGAAGGAGCAGGTCATCCGCGAAAAGGTCATCAAGCTGGTGGCCGACAACGCCGTGGCCGTCGCCCCCGCCGAGGCCCTGGCCGAGGAGGAGACAGAGGCCGAGGCTGCCGAGGAGAAGAAGCCCGCCAAGAAGGCGGCTGCCAAGAAGCCCGCCGCCAAAAAGACCGCCAAGAAGGACGCGGAGTAATTTCCCGCAAGAGAGAGAATAATGACAATACCAACTGCGGCGGGAATATTTTTCCCGCCGCGGTATGGCCTTTTGAAAACAGTGGTTCGGTGGGTATACTTAGCTATCTTACAAAAAGCCGACAGGAGGTAACATTATGAGTTTAGTCCCCTATGTGGTGGAGCAGACCAATCGCGGTGAGCGTTCCTACGACATTTTCTCCCGCCTGCTCAACGACCGCATCGTATTCCTGGGCGAAGAGGTAAACGACACCACCGCCAGCCTGGTCGTGGCCCAGCTTCTGTACCTGGAGGCGCAAGACCCCGACAAGGACATCCAAATGTATATCAACAGCCCCGGCGGCAGCGTCACCGCCGGTATGGCCATCTACGACACCATGCAGTACATCAAGTGCGACGTGTCCACCATCTGCATCGGTATGGCCGCCAGCATGGGCGCGTTCCTGCTGTCCTGCGGCGCGAAGGGCAAGCGCATCGCGCTGCCCAATGCGGAGATCATGATCCACCAGCCCTCCGCCGGCACGCAGGGCAAGGTCACGGACATGGAGATCGATGTGGAGCACTTCCTCAAGATCAAGCAGCGCATCAACAAGATCCTGGCCGAGAATACCGGCAAAACGCCGGAGCAGGTCAAGGCCGACTCCGAGCGCGACAACTGGATGATCGCCGAGGAGGCCCGCGAATACGGCCTTGTGGACAAGGTCATCTACAAGAGGTAACACATGGCAGAAGAAAAGAAAGTCCTCCGCTGCTCCTTCTGCGGCAAGCCGGAGAGCCAGGTCCATCGCATGATCCAGGGCCCGGGCGTCCGCATCTGCGACCAGTGCGTCCAGCTGTGCATGAGCATCCTGGACGATGGCTACGCCGACGATGCCCCGGATTACAACAGCGTTGACCAGCTTCCCACCCCCCGCGAGATACGCGCCGTGCTGGATCAGTACGTCATCGGCCAGGAGGATGCCAAGGTCGCCCTGTCCGTCTCCGTCTACAACCACTACAAGCGCATTTTCTTCGGCGGCGGCGAGGACGTGGAGCTGCAAAAGAGCAACATCCTCATGATCGGGCCCACGGGCAGCGGCAAAACGCTGTTCGCCCAGACGCTGGCCCGCGTGCTGAAGGTCCCCTTCGCCATCGCCGATGCCACCACCCTCACCGAGGCCGGCTACGTGGGCGATGACGTGGAGAACATCCTGCTGCGCCTGCTCCAGGCCGCCGACTTCGATGTGGAGCTGGCCGAGCGCGGCATCATCTACGTGGACGAGATCGACAAGATCGCCCGCAAGAGCGAGAACACCTCCATCACCCGCGACGTGTCCGGCGAGGGTGTGCAGCAGGCCCTGCTGAAAATCTTGGAGGGCACGGTGGCCAACGTCCCGCCCCAGGGCGGGCGCAAGCACCCCCACCAGGAGTTCATCGAGATCGACACCACCAACATCCTGTTCATCTGCGGCGGCGCGTTCGACGGCCTGGAGAAGATCATCGAAAGCCGCGTGGGCAAGCGCGGCATCGGCTTCGAGAACGAGGTTCGCGGCAAGAACGACACCAAGACCGGCGCACTGCTGAAGCTGGTGCAGCCCCACGACCTGCTGAAATTCGGCATCATCCCCGAGCTGGTGGGCCGTATGCCGGTGCTCACCGCCCTGGACGCGCTGGATCGCGACGACCTGGTGCGTATCCTCACCGAGCCGAAGAACGCCCTGGTGAAGCAGTACCAAAAGCTGCTGAGCTACGACGGCGTGTCCCTGCACTTCGACAAGGACGCGCTGGAGGCCGTGGCCGACAAGGCCATCGAGCGCAACATCGGCGCACGCGGCCTGCGCGCCGTCATGGAGGGCCTGCTGACAAAGGTGATGTACGACATCCCCTCCGACCCCACCATCACCTCCGTCACCATCACCGCCGCCTGCGTCAACGACGGGGCAGAGCCGCTGGTGGAGCGCGACCCCAACAAGACCAAGCCCAGCGCCAAGCAGAGCGCCAAGCGCAAGACCGGAACGGACAGCAAGACCGCCCCGGCCTCCTGACACAGCCGAAAGGGGAGAGGCGGCCTTCCGCTTCTCCCCATTTTTTCTACCCGCCGCCTGCGGCCCGTCCGCAGGGGAAAGGAGTATCCCATGCCTGAAACGATCACAAGAAATCTCCCCGTCCTGGCCCTGCGCGGTGTCACCGCCTTCCCTCGCCAGACGGTTTCCTTCGATGTGGAGCGGGAGATCTCCATCTTCGCTCTCGACAACGCCATGGAGAACGACCGCCGCATCTTCTGCGTCACCCAAAAGGAGCTGTCCACCTCCGCCCCCGGCGAGAGCGACCTCTACGACGTGGGCACGGTCTGCCACATCCTACAGATCATCAAGACCTCCGACACCTCCGTCCGCGTGGTGGTGGAGGGCGAGTGCCGCGCCCGGCTGGCCCGCCTGTGGCAGACCCAGCCCTTCCTGCAAGGTCAGGCGGAGCTGCTGCCGGAGCAGCTGCCCCGCCACACCGCCCGTACCGAGGCGCTGCTGCGCCGCACCTACGTCCTGTTCGACGACTACCGCCAGCTGGCCAGCGGCCTCAGTGACGATTTCACCGCCGCCGTGCTGGACTGCCGGGATGCCGGCGCACTGGCCGACCTCATCGCACAAAACATCACCCTCCGCCACCAGGATCGCCAGCGCGTGCTGGCGGAGCTGCACCCGGAGAAGCGCCTGCGTATCGTCAACGACATCCTGACCCACGAGGTGGATGTCCTGTCTTTGGAGACGGAAATGGAGCAGAAGGTGCGCCGTCGCGTGGCCCAGGTGCAGCGCGATATGATCCTCCGTGAGCAGGTAAAGGTGCTCCAGCACGAGCTGGGGGAGGACGGCGACGAGGAGCTGGAGGCTTACGCTGCCCGTATCGAGGCCCTCCACCTGCCGGAGGAGGTACATAACAAGCTCACCCGCGAGCTGGATCGGCTGGGCAAGCAGCCCTACTCCAGTGCCGAGGCTGCCGTCATCCGCAACTATCTGGATGCCTGTTTGGAGCTTCCCTGGAACAAATTCACCCGCGACCGGGCCGATGTGGCCCAGGCCCGGAAGATACTGGATAAGGACCACTACGGTCTGGAAAAGGTGAAGGAGCGCATTTTGGAGTTCATCGCCGTCCGCCAGCTGAACCCGGATGCCAAGGGCAAGATCCTCTGCCTTGTCGGCCCTCCCGGCGTGGGCAAGACCTCCGTGGCCTTGTCCGTGGCCCGCGCCATGCACCGCAAGTGCGCCCGGCTGTCCCTGGGCGGTGTCCGTGACGAGGCCGACATCCGCGGCCACCGCAAAACGTACATCGGCGCGATGCCGGGCCGCATCATCGAGGCCCTGACCCGCGCCGGCTCAATGAACCCGCTGCTGGTGCTGGACGAGATCGACAAGCTGGCCAGCGATATGCGGGGCGACCCCGCCTCCGCGCTGCTGGAGGTGCTGGACAGCGCCCAAAACAGCGCCTTCCGCGATCACTTCCTCGAAGTCCCCGTGGATTTAAGCCGCGTCATGTTCATCACCACCGCCAACATCACCTCCACCATCCCCCGTCCGCTGCTGGACCGCATGGAGGTCATCGAGCTGGGCAGCTACACCGATGAGGAGAAGCTCCACATCGCCCGTGACCACCTGCTGCCCCGCCAGCGCAAGGAGAACGGCCTTCGCGCCGGGCAGCTGAAGCTGGGCGATGATGCTCTCCGCGCCATCATCACCGACTACACCCGCGAGTCCGGCGTCCGCATGCTGGAGCGCCAGCTGGGCAAGCTGTGCCGCAAGTGCGCCATGCGTTTGGTGGAAACGGATGTAAAGTCTGTTACCATTACACAGTCTGACCTGACTGACCTGCTGGGAACGCCCCCTTACGCCGATGAAGCCCTGGCCAAATTCGACCAGATCGGCGTGGTCAGCGGCCTTGCCTGGACGGAGGTAGGCGGTGAGCTGCTGGAGGTAGAGGCCGGTGTCATGGACGGCTCCGGCAAGCTGGAGCTCACCGGCAACCTGGGCGATGTGATGCAGGAGAGCTGCAAGGCCGCCTACACCTGCCTCCGCAGCCGTGCCGCCGAGCTGGGCATCCCCCGCGACTTCTATAAGACGAAGGACATCCACGTCCACTTCCCTGAGGGCGCTGTGCCCAAGGACGGACCGTCCGCCGGCATCGCCATCGCCACCGCCATGCTCTCCGCCCTGACGGGCCGCGCCGTCCGCCACGATGTGGCCATGACCGGCGAGATCACCCTGCGGGGCAGGGTGCTGCCCATCGGCGGCCTGCGGGAAAAGACTATGGCCGCCAAGCGCAGCGGCATCAAGACCGTCATCATCCCCAAGGGCAACGAAAAGGACCTGGCGGACATCGACCCCACCGTGCGTCAGGCTCTGCGCTTCATCCCCGCCGAGACGGTGGATGCCGTCTTTGCCCACGCGCTGGCCCTGCCGAAGAAGGCCGCCGCCGTGGAGCATCTCGCATCCCTTGCACCCACCCCCATGCAGGAGGTACGCCATGGCGATCAACTTTAACAAGGCGGATTTTGTCCTGTCATCTGTAAAGGCTTCCACCTTTATCCGTGACGGAAAACCTCAGGTCACGTTCGCCGGACGCAGCAACGTGGGCAAATCCTCCGTCATCAACCGTCTGCTGAACCGCAAGAACTTCGCCCGCGTGGGTGCGACTCCCGGCAAGACCAGTCAGATCAACTATTTCCTCATCGACGGCAAAATTTACTTCACCGACCTTCCCGGCTACGGCTATGCCAAGGTCTCCAAGGAGGAGCGCGACCGCTGGGGTCGCCTCATGGAGAGCTACTTTGCCGCCGAGGGGCTCATCACCCTGGGCGTGCTCATCGTGGATGCCCGCCATAAGCCCACCGCCGATGACGTGACCATGTGCGACTGGTTCAAGGGCACGGGCTGCCCCGTCATCGTGGTGGCCAACAAGCTGGACAAATTGAAAAAGAGCGAGATCGAGCCCAACCTGTCCCTCATCCGCCAGACGCTGACCCTGCCGGAGGACGGACTGCTCATTCCGTTCTCCGCCGAAAAGGGAACAGGGAAGACGGAGCTGCTGGCCGCCATCACCGCCGCCTGTGAGCGCCGGTGACACACGACCACAAAACGGAGGATGCCCGCGCCCCACGGCGCAGCGTCCTCCGTTCCGTTCATTCCACGCTTTTCAACTTTTTTACTTGAAAAATGAAAGAATTTTTTCAAGTCTATTCAAGGTTTTATAAGGTATTTCCACCGTGTTTTTCTGCAAAAACGATAAAATTTTTTCAGGTATCCAAAAAACTTTTTTGCAAAATTGCAAAAAAAGGCTGTTAATTGTTCTAAACGTATGGTATAATCACCTCGTAAAAACCAACGCGCCGATGAATTTGACGCGGTGAATTTCAAACAGGAGGTCACGCAAATGGAAACTTACGGACTTGAAAAGCTGGGCATTATCAATGCAAAAGCGGTATATCGCAACCTTACGCCGGCACAGCTCACCGAGCACGCGCTGCGCCGCGGCGAGGGCACGCTGTCCAATACCGGCGCGCTGGTGGTCAAGACCGGCAAATATACGGGCCGCAGCGCCAACGACAAGTTCATTGTGGACACGCCTGCCGTTCACGACGATATTGCCTGGGGCAAGGTGAACCGCCCCATCGAAAAAGCTAGATTTGACGCCATCCGCGCCAAGGTCATCGCCTATCTGCAGGGCAAGGATGTGTTTATTTTCGACGGCTTTGCCGGTGCAGATCCCAAGTATACCAAGGCTTTCCGCATCGTCAACGAGCTGGCCAGCCAGAACCTGTTCATCCACCAGCTGCTGCGCCGCCCCACCGCCGAGCAGTTGAAGGACTTCCACGAGGACTATACTATTATAGCCGCCCCCGGCTTCAAGTGCATCCCCGAGATCGACGGCACGCGCAGCGAAGCCGCCATCCTGGTGGACTACGAGGCCCACGAGGTGGTCATCTGCGGCACGCAGTACGCCGGCGAGATCAAGAAATCCGTGTTCTCCGTGATGAACTACGTGCTGCCCAAGCAGGGCGTGTTCCCCATGCACTGCTCCGCCAACATCGGCAAAAACGGCGACAGCGCCGTGTTCTTCGGCCTCAGCGGCACGGGCAAGACCACGTTGTCCGCCGACCCCAACCGCAAGCTCATCGGCGATGACGAGCACGGCTGGGCGGACGACTCCGTGTTCAACTTTGAGGGCGGCTGCTATGCAAAGTGTATCAACTTAAGTCCAGAGGGTGAGCCCGAGATCTACAACGCCATCAAGTTCGGCGCTTTGGTGGAGAACGTGGTCATGGACCCCGACACCCGCGAGTTTGACTTTGATGACGACTCCCTGGCTGTCAACTCCCGCGTGGGCTATCCCGTGGAGTATATCCCCAACGCGGAGCTGTCCGGCATGAGCCCCAGCGTGCCCAAGACCGTTATCTTCCTGACAGCGGATGCCTACGGCGTGCTGCCTCCCATCAGCAAGCTGGATAAGAACCAGGCTATGTACTACTTCGTCTCCGGCTTTACCTCCAAGGTGGCCGGCACGGAGATCGGCGTTACCGAGCCCGTGCCCACGTTCTCCACCTGCTTCGGTGAGCCGTTCCTGCCCCTCGATCCCTCCGTGTACGCCGCCATGCTGGCGGACAAGGTGGAGAAGTCCGGCGCGAAGGTCTATCTGGTCAACACCGGCTGGAACGGCACGGGCAAGCGCATGAAGCTGAGCTATACCCGCGCCATGGTCACTGCCGCCCTGACCGGCGAGATCGAGAAGAGCGAGTTCGTCACCGATCCCACCTTCGGCGTGCAGGTGCCCACCGCCATCGAGGGTGTTCCCTCCGAGCTGCTGATTCCCGCCAACACCTGGGAGGACAAGGCCGCTTACGAGGCGAGCTGCAAGAAGCTGGCCGCCAGCTTTGTGGAGAACTTCAAGAAGTACACCCACATGAGCGACGAGGTCGTGGCCGCCGGCCCGAAGGCGTAACCATTCACAAAACAGCGCAGCGCCGGAGCATTCCGGCGCTGCGTTTTCCTAAGGAGGAGCATACCATGATAGAATTAAAGCTGCTGGTGGACGAGGTGGACTACGACAGCTTGGCGGAGACGCTGCTGCCGCTGGTGCAGGACAAGCTCCGCGACAGCGGCGGGATGCTGGGCGGGATGCTGTCCGGCAGCCCGGAGATGGCCGCGGCCATGGCGCGGACGGCGCTGCGGGCCATGAGCCAGGAGAAGAAGGACGAGCTGCTGGTGCAGCTGGTGACGAAAAACCGGGACAAGCTGCTGCAAAAGGGCAGTGCGCTGGCGGAGAAGAACGGTATCAAGCTGCATCTGTACGACGTGTCGGCGCGAAGGATATAAGAATAACGTATGTAGCACCGATAGGACGCCTGTAGGGACGGACGACTTTGTCCGCCCTAAACATGATACGAAAACGGTGGGGCGGGGTTTTACCCCGCCCCAGCGTGTCGATAAACCTATCCTGTCATTCCGAGGAGCACCCCAAGGGTACTTGCTTCGCGGCGCGAAGCGACGTGGGAATCCGCAATCTTTTAGTTGCAAATTCGCAGAAAAGCGTAAAAATTGTGCGATTTGGGAACAGATTGCCACGCCAGTCTGCGGACTGGCTCGCAATGACAGGCTTTTTTGACAGCCTGTATCCCCCGGCTAAGGCCGGGGGATATTTATCAGATATATATTATTTTTTCTGCAATGCCTGGACGGCGGTGCGGAGGGCGTCTACGTGCTCCTGGGTGGTGGCCCAGCTGGCGCAGAAGCGGACGCCGGAGTGGGTGGGATCGGTGCGCTCCCAATACTCATAGCCGAAGTTTTTACCGATCTCGGCCAGCTCGTCATCGGGCATGATGGGATACTGCTGGTTGGTGGGGGAGTCGAACAGCAGGGGATACCCGGCGGAGACGAAGATCTCGCGGATCTGATAGGCCATGTCGATGGCATGGCGGGAGATGGTGAGATACAGGTCGTCGGTGAACAGAGCATCGAACTGGATGCCCAGCAGGCGGCCCTTGGCCAAGCGGCCACCGCGCTGCTTCATGATGAAGCGGAAGTCCTTCTTCAGCGTCTCGTTCATGATGACCACGGCCTCGCCGAACAGTGCGCCTACCTTCGTGCCGCCGATATAGAACACATCGCACAGGCGGGCCAGCTCCGGCAGGGTGATGTCGTTGCCATCGGCCACCAGGCCGTAGCCCAGCCGTGCGCCGTCGATGAACAGGGGTAGGCCGTACTGCTTACAGGTGCCATACAGGGAGGTGAGCTCCGCCTTGGAATACAGCGTGCCGCCTTCGGTGGGGAAGGAAATGTAGACCATGCCGGGCTGGACAATGTGCTCGGTGGACTCGTCGTTTTTGTGCCACTCCACGTAATCCCGCACCTGCTGGGCCGTGATCTTGCCGTTGTTGGTGGGCAGGGTGATGACCTTGTGGCCGGTGGATTCGATAGCGCCGGCCTCGTGGCAGTTGATATGTCCGCTGACGGCGGACAGCACGCCCTGCCAGGGGCGAAGAATGGCGGCGATGACGGTGGTGTTGGTCTGCGTGCCGCCCACCAGGAAGTGTACGTCCGCCTCCGGGGCTTGGCAGGCCGATTTGATCTTCTCACGGGCGGCCTCGCAGTATTCGTCCTCGCCGTAGCCCACGGTCTGGACCATGTTCGTCTCCATGAGCCGGGTCATGATGGCGGGGTGTGCGCCCTCCAGGTAATCACTGTTGAAATAGATCATCGTACTGCTCCTTTTCTGATATTATGGAACGGAACGGGGCGTTCCGCCGTCTTATACAGTGATACCATTCTAATACGGGCAAAGCGGAAAGTAAAGAGAAACTGTTACAAATTCATTACAGCTTGCCGATGCGGCTTGCAATAAACGAAAAAATCTGCTACAATACGTGAGACAAGGAGGCTTGCATACATGAACGATACGCCTAACAAGAAAAGCCGCTTACAGCGGGAAGTGCCTGCCGCCAATCCCGGCAGAACCCATAACAGAAGACGCAGAAAGAACGGGAAAGTCCTGTATTACCTGGTTTTGGTGCTGCTGCTGGGTGTGCTGGTGTTCTCCTCGGTGAAGATCATCACCTATCTGAAGGATCAAAAGAACGCCCAGGCATCCCAGGACAACATGAACAACGAGTTCGTGCAGCCCACGCCGACCCCCGATCCCGACGACGGAGAGGATACCGATAAGGACAAGGACAAGACGGAGGTCGTGTCCCAGCCGGAGCACAAGGGCAAGATCGACTTTGCCGCCATGCGGGAGAAGTATCCCGATGTGGTGGGCTGGATCTACGGCGCGAATACCGGCCTTGACTGGCCTATCGTCCAGACGGCGGAGGAGGGCGGCGAATACTACCTGTACCGCGACATCGACGGCAAGGACAACAAGAACGGTACGGTGTTCCTGGATTGGCGCTGCGCTTCCGATTTCTCCACGCAGAACAACATGATCTACGGCCACAACATGAAGACCGGCCTGATGTTCGCGCCGCTGATCAAGTATAAGAGCCAGGCGTTCTTCGACGCGCATCCCTATTTGTATCTGTATACCCCGTCTCAGACCTACAAGGTCCATCTGTTCGCGGGTATGGAGACGCCCCACGACTCCGAGGTGTATTCCTATAACCTGAGCAGCAGCTATCTGCAGGAGTGCATCAACAGCTCTACGTTCAACTCCGGGCTGGGTGTGCCCACCGGCAACATCCTGACCATGAGCACCTGCGACTATGACTATGCCAACGCCCGCTATGTGCTGCTGGGTGAGCTTGAGGCCATTGACGATCCGTGGTAAACGGTCAACACACATGAAAACAGCGCCCCATCGAGTGATGGGGCGCTGTTTTTATGTGGTCAGCGGCGGTCCAATTCGTCCAGCACATCGCCCAGCAGGTACAGTGAGCCGCAGCAGAGCACCGCGCCGTCAGGCTGGGTGAGAGACAGGGCGGTGTCTACGCCGTGAGCGATGGTGTCGCAGGTGGTGACGGGCCTGCCCAGGGTGGAGAGCATCATCGACAGGTCGGCGGCGGGCAGCGCCCTGGGGCTGTGGGGCGTGACGGTGACGAAGCGGGCGGCCTGCGTGGCCAGTTGGCCGTACATGTGGGCGTAGTCCTTGTCGCCTAGCACGCCGGTGAGCACCGTCAGAGGGTGGCCGGAGAGGTAATCGGCCACGTTTTGGGTCAGGGCCTCCATGCACTGGGGGTTGTGGCCGCCGTCCAGCACCACGATGGGAGCGCGGCGGACGACCTGAAAGCGCCCGGGCCATTCCACGGCGGCGAGGCCGGCGCGGATCGCATCGTCAGGGATATGCCAGCCCCGGCGGCGCAGGGTCTCGATGATGGTCAGGGTCACGGCGGCGTTATGGAGCTGATGCCGGCCCAGCAGGGGCAGACGCAGGCCGGGGAGGCCGGGCCAGTCGAACACCTGGCCGTCCAGCGAATAGGAGACGGGGCGGAGGGCATGAAAGTCCGCCACGGTCAGAGGAACGCCGGTACGGCGGCAGCGGGCGGCCACCACCTGCTCTACTGACGGCGGGGCAGGGTACAGTACCGCGTCGCAGCCGAGCTTGATGATGCCGGATTTGGTGGCCGCGATGGCCTCCACCGTGCTGCCCAGCACGGCGGTGTGATCCAGACCGATGTTGGTGAGGGCGGCGACCTCCGGGGCGGGGATGACGTTGGTGGCGTCAAATTCACCGCCCATGCCTACCTCGCACACCACCACATCGCAGTGCTGGCGGGCGAACCAGGTCAGGCCGATGGCCGTGACCAGCTCAAACTCCGTGGGGTGGTCGGCCATGCTGTCCGCCAGGGGCTGTACCTCCGCCACCAGAGCGCAGAGCGCTTCATCGGGGATGGGGACACCGTTGATCTGCATCCGCTCGTTGAAGCGGCGGATGTAGGGGGAGGTGTAGAGGCCGGTTTTGTATCCGGCGGCCCGGAGGATGGCGGCGGTCATGGCGCAGGTGCTGCCTTTGCCGTTCGTGCCTGTAATGTGGATATACTTTACATCGCGCTCCGGGTGGCCCAATTTGCCCAGCAGGGTGTCGATGCGGGACAGGCCGGGGACGCTGCCCCGCCAGTCCACCCGGTGGATGTAATCCAACGCCTGGTCAAGCGTCATGACGGTCACGCTCCTTCGTTTTCACCCGGTGCAGCACGGGGGAGAGGGTGTTTCGGCGGGCCAGCAGCCATACGGTGACGGTGTCCAACGCGCCGGTGAAGGCGAATTGCACGCTGCGGGCGGCAAGGCGGGTCAGGAAGAAGGGCAGCTTGGCCTCGCCGCCGTAGACCAGCGCCAGCGCGGCGCTTTGCCACAGCACCGAGCCGCACAGCGCCGCCGGGAACACGGCCAGGGCCACCCGCCAGACGGTGGGCTTCTGCCATACGAAGCCCCGCAGCAGTCCGGCCCACAGGCCGTAGAGAATGGGGGGCAGGCAGAAGATGGGATTATAGCCGTAGGGGGAGAACAGGCAGCCGATGAAATCGGCGGCGAAGCCCACCGCCGCGCCGGGGACAGGGCCGAACAGCAGCCCGGCCAGCAGGATGGGCACGGCCTCCAGGGAGAAGCGGCTGACCTCGCTGGGGATGACGGTCAGCAGGCGGGCCAGCACCACGCTGAGAGCCGTCAGCAGGGCGCAGACCGTCAAGGCATAGGTGTCGAACACCACGACGCGCTTTCCGATACACTCTTTTTCGGGCATGAAAAAAACCTCCTTATCCGTGGGATGGGAGGTACATCTCAAAGATCCATGAAATTGTCCGCACGGTGGAAGCTGAGATGGCATCGCGGAGCAAGCTCCTTCGTCCGGCGGCAGCCTCCCATCCGTCCGGCACTTAACGCACCATCCCTACACTGTGCGGGTACATTATATAACGGAACAGGTGGGATTGCAACCGAAAATTTTCCGGCATCGCCATACTGCCCATTGACGGCGGACTACTCTATCATGTATAATATATAGCAATATGAACACAAGATATATGGGCATGCCCTATATCCCGGAGGAGGTCGTGTGATGGAGATGGAGTTTATAAACGGCTGCTGTGCGGACGAGTCGGGCCGAAGGGTGCTCGACCCCACGGTGTATCAGGATTGGCAGATCGGCGCGGCGGCGGAGGAGACGCTGCCGGACGTGGAGACGTTCCGGGAAAGGCTGGGGCTGAAGCCGGAGGAGTTGCTGCCCTACGGCAAGACGCCGAAGCTGGATTTTCTGCGTATCATGGGGCGGCTGAAGGATCGGCCTGACGGCAAGTATATCGAGGTGACGGCCATCACGCCCACGCCGCTGGGCGAGGGAAAGTCCACCACGTCGCTGGGTCTGATCGAGGGCTTGGGCCGGCTGGGGAAGAACGTGGGCGGCTGTCTGCGCCAGCCCTCCGGCGGGCCGACCATGAACGTGAAGGGCTCGGCAGCCGGCGGCGGCAACGCGCTGCTCATCCCCATGACGGAGTTCTCCCTGGGGCTGACCGGCGACATCAACGACATCATGAACGCCCACAACCTGGCCATGACGGCGCTGAACGCCCGGATGCAGCACGAGCGGAATTATGACGACGAAAAGCTGGCCCAGCGGGGACTGCGGCGGCTGGACATCGACCCGGAGCGGGTGCAGTGGAGCTTTGTGTTGGATTTCTGCTGCCAGGCGCTGCGGAAAATGCGTATCGGCCTGGGCGAGGGGAAGATGGACGGCTATCCCATGGACACCTGCGCCAACATCGCCGTCAGCTCCGAGCTGATGGCCATACTGTCGGTGGCGCGGGATCTGAAGGACCTGCGGCAGCGCATCGGCAGCATCGTGCTGGCCTATGACAAGCAGGGAAGGCCCGTCACCGCCGAGGATCTGGAGGTGGCCGGGGCGATGACGGCGTGGATGCGGAACACCATCAACCCCACGCTGTGCTACACCGTGGAGCACCAGCCGGTGCTGGTACACGCAGGGCCGTTTGCCAACATCGCCATCGGGCAGTCCTCCGTCATCGGCGACCGGCTGGGGCTGAAGCTGTTTGATTACCACGTGACCGAGTCCGGCTTTGCCGCGGACATCGGCTTTGAAAAGTTCTGGAACGTGAAGTGCCGCCTGTCCGGGCTGAAGCCGGACGTGTCGGTGCTGGTGGCCACCGTCCGGGCGCTGAAGATGCACGGCGGCGGGCCGGAGGTCGTGCCGGGCCGTCCGCTGCCGGAAGCGTACACAAAGGAGGACCTGACCCTGCTGGAGGCGGGGTGCGCCAATCTGCTGCACCACGCGGAGACGGTGCGGAAGTCCGGCATCACGCCGGTGGTGTGCATCAACAAATTCCACACCGATACCGATGCGGAGCTGGCGCTGGTGCGCCGCATCTGCGCCGAGCATGGGCTGCGCTGCGCCGTGTCCGACCACTGGCGCTATGGCGGCGCGGGCGCGGAGGAGCTGGCCCGGGCGGTGATGGCGGCCTGTGAAGAGCCATCGGAGCTTAAATTTCTCTATCCCGACGAGATGCCCCTGCGGCAGCGGGTGGAGCGCATCGCCAGGGAGGTATACGGCGCGGACGGCGTGGATTGGTCGCCGCTGGCGCTGGAGAAGGCGGAGCGGTTCGAGAGTGATCCAAAATACGCGGATTACTGCACCATGATGGTAAAGACGCACCTGTCCCTGTCCCACGACCCCACCCGGAAGGGCGTACCCACCGGGTGGCGGCTGCCGGTGCGGGACGTGCTGGAATACAGCGGCGCACGGTTCTTGTGCCCGGTGGCGGGGACGATCTCCATGATGCCCGGCACGGGCTCTGACCCGGCCTACCGGCGGGTGGACGTGGATACGGACACCGGCGCGGTGCGGGGACTGTTTTAAGGAGGGCCTATGGACGATACAACGCGGTCTTGCCGGGAATTTACGGCGCTGCTTGCGTCGGATGCGCCTGCGCCGGGCGGCGGCGGGGCGGCGGCCATGGCCGGTGCGCTGGGTGCGGCGCTGGGCGGCATGGTGGCTTCGCTGACCACGGGGAAAAAGAAGTACGCAAACGTGGAAGAGGAGATACAGCAGCTTCTGAAAAGGTGTAATACTTTACAGAATAAGCTGCTGGATATGGTGGCGGCGGACGCGGAGGGCTTCCTGCCGCTGGCACGGGTGTACGGAATGGCCAAGGATGACCCGGCCCGCCCGGCGGCCTTGCAGGCGGCGACGGAGACGGCCTGTGGTGCGCCGCTGCGGATGATGGCGCTGTGTCTGGAGGCACTGGCGGCGGCGGATCGGTTGGCGGACATCGGTTCGCGGCTGGCGGTGTCCGACGCGGGCTGCGCCGCGGCGCTGCTCCAGGGCGGATTGCGGGCGGCATCGTTGAATGTGTACATCAACACGAAGGCCATGCCCGACCGCGCTGCGGCGGAGGGCTTGAACCGCCGGTGCGATGAGCTGCTGCGCCGGGGCACGGCGCTGGCCGACGCGGTATTTGACCGGGTGAAAGAGGAATTGACGACCCTGTAAAGGAGGAGACGTTTACATGGCACAGCTGCTCTACGGAAAACCGGTGGCGGACGCGCTGACGGCGGACACACGGCGGAGAGCCGATCTGCTGCGGGATAAGGGCGTGATGCCCAAGCTGGTGATCCTGCGCTGCGGCGAAAACGAGGCCGATGGCGCGTACATACGCGGCGCGATGAAGCGGGGCGGTCTGTGCGGCGTGGACGTGGAGCTGCGGACGCTGGCGGCGGATGTGTCCGCCGATACACTGGCCCGGACGCTGAAGGCTGTGAACGACGACAGCGCCGTGCACGGCTGCCTGCTGCTGCGGCCTCTGCCGGGACAGCTGAAAGCGGCGGAGAGCGGGCTGTGCGCCCTGCTCGACCCGCGAAAGGACGTGGACGGCATGACGCCTGTCTCCGCCGCCGGGGTGTTTACCGGCAGCTGTGAGGGCTTCCCGCCCTGCACCGCCCAGGCGTGCATGGCGCTGCTGGACTATTATCACATCGACTGCGCCGGAAAGAGCGCGGCGGTGATCGGGCGCTCCGCCGTGGTGGGGCGGCCCGCGGCCATGCTGCTGCTGGCCCGGAACGCCACGGTAACGGTGTGCCACAGCAAAACGAGGGACACCGCTGCCGTGACGCGGCAGGCGGACATTATCGTCACCGCCGCCGGAGCGGCGGACAGCCTGACGGCAGATCATGTGCGGCCCGGTCAGGTGGTGGTGGACGTGTCCACAAACTGGAACGGCACGGGACTGTGCGGCGACGCGGACTTTGACGCGGCGGCAGAGATAGTGGAGGCCATCACGCCCGTTCCCGGCGGCGTGGGCGCGGTGACGTCGGCGGTGCTGATGGCGCATACCGTCCGGGCGGCGGAGAAACTGACAGGGGAGGGCGGCCTATGAATTTGTTTACACCTGCTGAGACGGCGGCCAACTACGCCGCCGCCGGAGTGGTCAAGACCCGGTATTCGGCGCTGAAGCTGCTTCTGCTGGGCATCGCCGCCGGGGCACTGATCGGATTCCCGGTGTGTGTGGTGGCCAAGGCCACGTATACTATTTCCAACGCCGGCGTGGTGTCCGTGCTCTCCGGCACTCTGTTCGCCTTCGGGCTGGGCATCGTGATCCTTACCGGGGCGGAGCTGTTCACCGGCAACACGCTGATCGTCATCAGCCTTCTGGACAGGCGGGTGACGCTGGGCGCGATGCTGCGGAACTGGGGACTGGTATACACAGGGAATTTCCTGGGCGCGATGGCGTTGAGCTGGGTCTGCGCCCGGTTCGGCTGGACCTCCGCGGGAAACGGCGCGCTGGGGGACTATCTCGTGCAGCTGGCCGAGGGGAAGATGAATATGCCCTTCGGCAAGGCGTTTTTCATGGGCGTGCTGTGCAATATCCTCGTCACCGTGGCGGTGCTGGTGAGCTTGTCCGCCAAGGACGTGACGGGGCGGATACTGGGCGCGTGGGCGCCGGTGATGTTCTTCGTGACGGCGGGGTTCAGCCACTCTATCGCCGACATGACGTACTGCGGCCTGGCGCTGTTCGGCGGCGGCGCGGCGGACGTGACCTGGGGACGTTATTTCCTGGGCAATATGCTGCCCGTCACGCTGGGCAACATTGCCGGCGGCCTGCTGGTGGGCTGGTTGGCGTGGTATTGTTTTCTGCGGAAGAAAGGATGAGCGGCTGGGATGAATTTGTTTTTGACGCTGGCGTATCTGTTCTTTATCGGCTCAACGCTGGGCTGGGTGGCGGAGCTGCTGTACAGGCGGTTTCTGTCCGGGGCAAACCCGGAGCGGAAGTGGATCAACCCGGGCTTCTGCGTCGGGCCGTATGTGCCGCTGTACGGGTCGGGCCTGTGCATCCTGTACCTGCTGGCCAGCATCGGCGAGCGGAACGGCGTGGACACGGCAGGGGAGAAGCTGCTGCTGTTCGCGGGGATGGCGCTGAGCATGACGGTCATCGAGTATATCGCCGGTATCGTCAGCCTGAAGTTCATGAAGATCCGGCTGTGGGATTACAGCAAGCAGTGGGGCAACATCCAGGGCCTGATCTGCCCGGCGTTCTCCGCGCTGTGGGCGGCGGTCAGCGCCGTGTACTACTTCTGCGTCCACCCTTACATTTTGGACGCGCTGGACTGGCTGTCCCGCAACCTGGCGTTTTCCTTCGTCATTGGCTTTTTCTTCGGCGTGTTCACCATCGACCTGGTGTATTCCGCCAAGCTGGTGTCCCGCATCCGCAAGTTCGCCGATGAGCACGATGTGGTGGTCCGGGTGGAGGAGCTGAAGGCCCACATCCGGCAGCGGCAGGACGAACGGCGGGAAAAGATACACTTCCTGTTCCCGTTCCGCTCCGACAGTCCGCTGGCCGACCACCTGCGCGAGGCGGAGGAGACCTGGGAGCACCGCTTCCGCAAAGAATAAGATAAGGAACGAGAGACGGCCTAGGCCGTCTCTCGGTTCTTATCATTTTTTACTCCCACTCCACGGTGGCGGGGGGTTTGGAGGTAATGTCGTAGCAGATGCGGTTGATGTGCTTGACCTCGCCCACGATGCGGCCCGACACCTTGTCCAGCAGCTCGTAGGGCAGCCGCGACCAGGTGGCGGTCATGAAGTCCTGGGACTGCACGGCGCGGAGGGCCAGCGTATAGTCATAGGTGCGCTCATCGCCCATAACGCCTACGCTCCGCAGGTCGGTGAGCACGGCGAAGAACTGACTGGTGGTGCGATCCAGCCCCGCCAGGCGCATCTCCTCCCGGAAGATGGCATCGGCGTCCCGCAGGATGGCCAGCTTGTCCTCTGTCACCTCGCCGATGACGCGGATGGCCAGTCCCGGGCCGGGGAAGGGCTGACGCCACACCAGCTCGTCCGGCAGACCCAGCTCCGTGCCCAGCTTGCGGACTTCGTCCTTGAACAGGCGGCGCAGCGGCTCGACAATATCCTTGAAATCCACGCAGTCGGGCAGGCCGCCTACGTTGTGATGGCTCTTGATGACCACGCTCTCGCCGCCCAGGCCGGACTCCACCACATCGGGGTAGATCGTGCCCTGGGCCAGGAAATCCACCGCGCCGATCTTTTTGGCTTCTTCCTCAAACACGCGGATAAACTCCTCGCCGATGATCTTTCGCTTATGCTCCGGCTCGGTGACGCCCGCCAGCTTGCCGAGGAAGCGCGGCCCGGCGTTGACGCGGCGCACGTCCACGTGGAACTGGTGCTTCATGACCTGCTCCACCTGGTCGCCCTCGTCCTTACGCAGCAGACCGTGATCCACAAAGATACAGGTCAGCTGATCGCCCACGGCGCGCTGGAGCAGCGCGGCAGCCACGGAGCTGTCCACGCCGCCGGACAGTGCCAGCAGCACGCGGCCATCGCCGATCTTGCGGCGGCACTCGTCCACGGCTTCCTCCAGATAGGAGGCCATGGTCCACTCCGGGCCAAAGCCGCAGACGCGGTACAGGAAGTTTTGCAGCACCTGTGTGCCGTACTCCGTATGCAGCACTTCCGGGTGGAACTGCACGCCGTACAGCCTGCGACTGTCGTTTGCCACGGCGGCGAAGCCGCAGCCCTCGGTGGTGGCCACAACGGCGAAGCCGGGGGCGAGACGCTCTACCTCCACACCGTGGCTCATCCAGCACACGGACGTTTCCGGCACATCGGCAAACAGCGGGGAAGCGGTGTGGGTCAGATGTACCTTGCCGTATTCCCGGGTCTCCGCTCTGCGGCACTGGCCGCCCAGCAGCTGCATCATCAGCTGCTGCCCGTAGCAGATGCCCAGCACGGGGATGCCCATTTCAAACAATGCCTTGTCCACCATGGGGGCGTTGGGCTCGAACACCGTGGCCGGGCCGCCGGTGAGGATCAGCGCATCCGGCCCGAAGGCGCGGATCTCGTCCATGGACAGGCGGAAGGATTTGATCTCGCAGTACACGCCGCATTCACGGACGCGGCGGGCCACCAGCAGGTTGTATTGCCCGCCGAAGTCCAGTACCAGTACCTTTTTCATCTCAGTTCTCCTCCCGGAAGCGGATCACGCCGTCCTCGACACTGTCGATGATGGCAAGGGACTTGATGGGGTAGCCCTCCCGGCGCAGGCTGTCGCCGCCGTCCTGGAAGCCCTTTTCCACGGCTACGCCGATACCGGCCAGCGTTGCGCCGGCCTTGTTGACGATGTCGATGAGGCCGCGCATGGCGTAGCCCTTGGCCATAAAGTCGTCGATGATGAGCACCCGGTCATCCTTGGTGATCCAGTCCTGGCTCACCAGCAGCGTAACCTTCTTTTTGTAGGTATAAGAAAAAATATCGCTCTGGTACAAGCCACCCTCAATGTTGTCGCTCTTGGCCTTCTTCGCAAAGACCATAGGAACGCCATACCTTTGAGCGCAGATCGTCGCCAAAGCGATACCGCTGGCCTCGGCAGTCAGCACCATCGTGATGTTGTTCACGTCAAAATACTTGGCAAATTCGTCCGCAATATCGCACATCAAAGCCGTATCCACCCGGTGGTTCAAAAAGCCGTCCACCTTGATGATGTTGCCCGGCAGAACGCGGCCCTCCTTGATGATGCGATCCTTCAGCTGCTGCATGGTCACCACTCCCTCACAGTTAGTATTGCCCCTATCTTACCTGATTTTACGGGGAAAAGCGACAGGGAAAAACGGAGAACTATTTGGGGGAAAACCACCGTTTTTTGTGGGTTTTACCGGGATGAATGGTTGCGGTTATTGCTTCGATAAGCTGTCCTTCACGAAGGCGGTGAAGCGCTCCGCGGCGGCGGACTGGGGCACATCGTTCAGCAGGCACATATCCACGCTGCGGGCCGGGATGTCGAAGTCGGTCTTGAGCTTTTTCAGCCGTCCGCTCCCCAGCTCACGGTGGACGAACTCCTCCGTCACGCCGGCCACGCCGAAGCCGATGGCCGCCAGATCCACCAGCAGACTGCGCGCCCCCAGCTCGATCTCCGGGTTCAGCCGCAGGCCGTTTTGTAGGAAGTAGCGCTCCAAAAACAGGCGGCTGGAGGCCTTGCGCTCCAGCAGGATCAGCGGGAAGGCGGCGATCTCCTCCAGGGAGTACACATGGTCGAAATCGCAGGGATACTCCGCCCCAGCCACGAAGATGGAGTGGGTGCTGAAGCAGGGGTGGATGTCCAGCGAGGAGGTATCGGTGGGGGTGCTGGCAAAGGCGATGTCCACCTTGCCGGAGCGCAGCAGACCCAGCACCTTGTGGCTGCGGCCCGACACGATTTGGATATGGATGGCGGGGTGCTGCTTGTGGAAGCTGTCCAGATAGGGCAGCAGGAACTGACTGGTGACGGTGTCGCTTGCGCCGATGATGAGCTTGCCCATTTGCAGCTCCCGGGTCTGGGACAGCTTCTCCTCGCCGGTCTCCAGCAGGCCCATGGCGCTGCGGACGTATTCATACAGCATCTGTCCCTCCGCCGTCAGGGTGACGCCCCGGGAATTGCGGGCGAACAGGCGGGTCTGTAAGTCGTGCTCCAGCTGCTTGATGGACTGGCTCACGGCGGATTGCGAGATATACAGAGCCTGGGCCGCGGCGGTGATGTTGCCCACCTCGGCTACCTCCTTGAATACGCGGTACAGTTCCAGCTTGACAGACATGAAAAACGCCTCCTATTAGGAAAGATGAATAGAGTGCTTCGTGCTATCTGACATGATTATACCAAATATTCCGCCGAATACAAGGGGAAATTGCGCCGCGGCGCGGATTGCCCTTGCATAAAGCGCCGGTCTGTGATAAGATAAGTGCCGTTGAACGACACGAAGGAGAATGTGTATGGATAGATTGAAGGACCTTTGGTCCGGGCAGGACCTCATCAACCGCATCGTCCTTATTTCCGGGCTGGCGGTGTTCCTCTGGTGCTTGGTAAAAGGGCAGGGGCTGTACGGCCTTGTGCTGCTGGTGGTCATGATCTTCCTGATGGTCAGCCGCTTCAACAGCCTGACAAAGCGCCGTGGACGGCTGTACGGCACGATGTATTTCCATATGCCCGACGGGGAATTGGTGCCCCGCACCTTTGAGCAGGTCAAGACCGAGTACGTCAAGGGCGGGCAGGGCCGCTATGCCGACCGCAAGGTGTCGGTGTGCTTCCCCTGGTGGCGCGTCACCAGCGACGGGCAGGGCGACACCGGCTTCGGCCTGTCCATCCGTCTCAAGAGCAACGCGGAGCTGGCGGCGGAGGCCGCCGGCCTGAAGCGGGGCGAGTTCGTCCGCGTCACCGGCAGCATTGAGCCGGTGAACAAGGGCTACTTCGTCATCGGCAAGCTGGAGGAGCTGACGCGCATCACCGAGGAGGAGCTGTTCCCCCTGCGGGAGAAATTTCAAAAGTGACCAAAATTCTTTGGAACAAAGGAGATAATGAATATGAGCTTTATGATCGAGACGTCCGCACGTCACATCCATCTGACCCAGGAGACTGTGGAGAAGCTGTTCGGCGAGGGCTATCAGCTGACTATCCGCAAGCCTCTGTCCTATCCCGGCCAGTACGCCAGCAACGAGCGCCTGACCATCGTTGGCCCGAAGAAGGAGATGGCCAACGTGTCCATCCTCGGCCCGGTCCGCAAGGCCGACCAGGTGGAGGTCTCCGCCACCGATGCCCGTACCCTGGGCATTGACGCGCCCGTCCGCGAGAGCGGCGACGTGAAGGGCAGCGGCGCGTGCAAGCTCATCGGGCCGAAGGGCGAGGTGGAGCTGACCGAGGGCGTCATCGTGGCCAAGCGCCACCTGCACATCCTGGAAAACGAGGCCAACGAGCTGGGCATCAAGAACGGTGACATCATCAAGGTGGCCTGCGGCGGCGAGGGCCGCAAGCTGATCTTCGACGATGTGGTGGTTCGCGTCAACAAGGACGGCGCTACCACCATGCACATCGACACCGACGAGTCCCAGGCCGCCGGCAACCCCACCGTAGGTGAGATCTTCCGCTGAGACCCCGTAAACGGCATAAAAAATGACCGCCGAAAGGCGGTCATTTTTTATGCCGTTACTGCGCCAGGGCGATGGTCACGCTGCCGCTGACGGTCTGCAATTCCCAAGGCGCGTCCTTCATGTGCGTCACGGGTACGTCGCTGGCGAACTGTCCGCTGGTGGTGCGGAACTCCACGAACAGCGATGGTGCGATGTCCCCGGCGGGGAGTGTCAGCGTTACCGGGCCGCTGCTGGTCTCCATGTCCAACTCTGTGGGCAGCACATCCAGCGTCAGCTCCACGCTGCCGCTGACACTGTCCGCCTCCAGATTTTGGGTGCGGACGCTGCCGGAGATAGCGCCGCTGGTGGTGGAAAGGGAGATCTCCCCGGCGTTGGCGGCGTTGACGTAGACCGTACCGCTGACGGAGGTGACGTCCAGCTCGTTCAGCGTCAGCGTATCCTCATCGGTCAGATCCACAGACACGGCGGCGCTGACCGTTTCCACATCCAGCTCGTGCAGCACCATGCTCCGGGGCAGCTTCACCGTCAGGTGCTTTTCCTCCGATACACTCAGCAGCTTGGGCTGGGAACAGACATCCAGCGTGCTGTCATCCTCGTCCACGCGCCACTCCATCGGCACGCTGACAGCGCCGCCGTCGGCCAGCGCCTCCTTCAGCTCGATGCCCTCGCCGTCATACAGCTCCACGGTGACGCTGCCGGAGATCCACTCAATGTCGATGGAGCGGAAGCCGTTCAGCTGCACCACATCCGTGCTGCCCAGCGTATAGCCGTTGTCCGGCTGGACAGCAGGGGTCTCGTCCTTGCCGCCGTCACCGCCGTCCTTATATCGAACGGGGAAGCTGCAGGCCACCAGCGCCAGCAGGCCGCCCAGCACCAGCAGCAGCGCGATCAATTTCTTCATGGGGTCATACCTCACCTTCTCAATTTCTCCCAAATGGCCACCTGTCCCGTCTCCCGGGTGCGGGCCATGTCGATGACTCGCTGGTTGCGGCTGCCCCGGAACTGGAGAGAGATGTCCTTCAGCTCCTTGACGAACCGTCCGTCCACCAGGATGTCGATGCACGCCAGCAGCGCGTCCGTCACCTCGCAGCGGGGATAGCTGCCGTCGCGCAGCAGCTCGTCCTCCAGCCGGAAGCCGGTAAAGCACCAAATGTCCTTTTTAGGGTATTTCTCCCGCACTTCGCGCAGGAGCGGCAGAAGGTCTCGCTGATTTCGCGGCTCAAAGGGTTCACCGCCCAGCACCGTCAGGCCGCTGATGAAGGGCTTGTCCAGCTCCGCGAAGATCTCCGCCTTTGTCGCATCGGTGAACTCCCGTCCATAGCAGAAATCCCATGTCTGGGGCTGGAAGCAGTCGGGGCAGTGGTTGGTGCAGCCGGACACGAACAGCGTGACCCGCACGCCCGCCCCGTTGGCGATGTCGCATTTTTTCAGCTCTCCGTAATGCATGGTAATGCCTCCTGATGATAGTGAGTATACAACGCAAAGATTAAAATAACATTAAAATTCCGAAAAAATGGGGCGGGCCGCGGCCCGCCCTGCTTTACGCTGTGATGCTGACTCACAGGTGCAGCACCCGGTCCTTGATCTCCTGGGTGCGTCCCTGATTCCAAAACTGCGTGCCGATATAGCCGCAGGTGCGCCGGGCCACGTTCATCTTGTCCTGGTCGGTGTTGCCGCACTGGGGGCACTTCCAGATGAGCTTGCCGTCCTCCTCCACCACCTCGATCTCGCCGTCCCAGCCGCAGACCTGGCAGTAATCGCTCTTGGTGTTCAGCTCGGCGTAGATGATGTGGTCATAGATGAATTTCATGACCTCCAGCACCGCGTCCAGGTTGTTCTGCATATCCGGCACCTCCACATAGCTGATAGCGCCGCCGGGGGACAGGTGCTGGAACTGGGCCTCGAACTCCAGCTTCTTGAAGGCGTCGATGGGCTCGGTGACGTGGACGTGATAGCTGTTGGTGATATAGCCCTTGTCGGTGATGCCCTTGATAACGCCAAACCGCTTTTGCAGACACTTGGCGAACTTATATGTGGTGGACTCCAGCGGCGTGCCGTACAGAGAGAAGTCGATGTTGTGCTGCGCCTTCCACTTCTTGCAGGCGGCGTTCAGCGCGTTCATGATCTCCAGCGCGAAGGGCGTGGCCGCCGGGTCGGTGTGAGACTTGCCGGTCATGTACTTTACGCACTCGTACAATCCCGCGTAGCCCAGAGAGATAGTGGAGTAGCCGCCGTACAGCAGCTTGTCGATGGGCTCGCCCTTCTTCAGCCGGGCGCACGCGCCGTACTGCCACAGAATGGGGGCGGCGTCAGACAGCGTGCCCTTCAGCCGCTCGTGGCGGCACAGCAGTGCCCGGTGGCACAGCTCCATGCGCTCGTCAAAGATGCGCCAGAACTTCTCAATGTTGCCGCCGGAGCTGAGCGCGATGTCCGGCAGGTTCACCGTCACCACGCCCTGATTGAAGCGTCCATAGTACTTGGGCTGGCCGTTTTCGTCCACATAGGGGGTCAGGAAGCTGCGGCAGCCCATGCAGGGATAGCAGTGGCCGTTGCCGTTCTTGTCCACCTTCAGCTCCAGCATCTTCTTTTCGCTGATATAGTCGGGCACCATGCGCTTGGCAGTGCACTTGGCCGCCAGCTTCGTCAGATACCAATACTTGCTGTCCTCGTGAATGTTGTCCTCCTCCAGCACGTAGATCAGCTTGGGGAACGCCGGCGTGACCCACACGCCCTTTTCGTTCTTCACGCCCTGATAGCGCTGGAGCAGCGTCTCCTCGATGATGAGGGCCAGGTCGTCCTTTTCCTGCTGGCTCTTGGCCTCGCCCAGGTACATGAACACCGTGACGAAGGGGGCCTGTCCGTTGGTGGTCAGCAGCGTCACCACCTGATACTGGATGGTCTGCACGCCGCGGCGGATCTCCTCCCGCAGCCGCTTTTCGGCGATGGCGTTGATGTCGTCCTCGGTGACGGCCACGCCCACGGCATCGAACTCGCTGCGGACGCTGGCGCGGATCTTGTCCCGGCTCACCTGCACAAAGGGGGCAAGGTGGGTCAGGGAGATGGACTGCCCGCCGTACTGGTTGCTGGCTACCTGGGCCACGATCTGGGTGGCGATGTTGCAGGCGGTGGCGAAGCTGTGGGGCTTTTCAATGAGCGTGCCGGTGATGACCGTGCCGTTCTGCAGCATATCCTCCAGGTTCACCAGATCACAGTTGTGCATGTGCTGGGCGTAATAATCGCTGTCGTGGAAGTGGATGATGCCCTCCCGGTGTGCCTCCACGATGTCCTGGGGCAGCAGGATGCGCTCACTGAGGTCGCGGCTGACCTCGCCGGCCATATAGTCCCGCTGGGTGGAGTTCACCACCGGGTTCTTGTTGGAGTTCTCCTGCTTGGCCTCCTCGTTGTTGCACTCGATGAGGGAGAGGATCTTATCGTCGGTGGTGTTGGACTTACGCACCAGGGAACGGGTGTAACGGTAGGTGATGTAGTGCTTGGCCACCTCGAACGCGCCGTGGGCCATGATATAGTGTTCCACCATGTCCTGGATCTCCTCCACGGTGGGTGCGCGGTTCATTTTCTGGCATTGCAGCTCCACGGACTCGGCGATGCGCTGGATCTGCATCGGGGTCATGCGATCCGCCTCCTCCACGGCCTCGTTGGCCTTGGTGATGGCGATGATGATCTTGGTGATGTCGAAACCGACCTCCGCGCCGTTTCTCTTGATGATCTTCATAGGGGCGACCTCCTTGCGTTCTCTATCTCTCCCAGCCCGCAGGGGGCTGATACAGTGCGTGTGGTTATAATAATACACTATATCTTGTGCTGTTGCAAGAGGCAAAACCAAAATATAGGGGGGGAGAAGGTCACAAAAAGTAAAGGCGTTTTTTGTGCAAAACAGCAAAATCACACAATATATGGGGTGTAGGACGCCTTGCTCAGCCACTATATATAGTTGTGCCGCTGCGGCGCGAATGCTTCGGGCGGCGGAAAGCGGCCAAAAAGGACACAAAGAGGCGCAAAATACAAATTTACCGTTGCGTATGCACTGTATTTATGATAGAATTTATAAGATTTGAAGAAAACGCCGCAGGCGGAAGGGAGGATGGCTCATGCGGGGCGACACGCGATCGCTGCTTCACGGTATCATCAATCTGCTGATGCCGCTGTTCATCTACGACCTGGCCAGTCTGCTGGTGGCTGCCATTTCGGCGGCGCGGTATGAGCCGTGGCTGGCCTTTTGGCCCATGACCGTCCTGCTGTGGCTGCCCTTCGTGTCTGACGCGGTGTGCGTCATCGTGGCGGCGGTGCGGTTCAGGCGGCGGGGGAGAACGCGGGCGCTGCTGGGGCTGATCTTCTCCCTTGGCGCGGCGGCGCTGTACTATATGCTGCGCTTCCGAATGTCGTTTTCGCTGGCGGAGTTTCTCCGCGGACTATAAGAATAAGGGGGGGGCGCGGTATGCGGCCTGAGTATATTACGGTAGGAACGGCGGTCAACGCCCACGGTATCCGCGGCGAGGTAAAGGTGAACCCCGTGGGCTTCGACCCGGAGTTCATCGCCGCGTTCAAAACGCTGTATATCGGCGGCAAGCCCATGGCGGTCAAGGCCGCCCGCGTTCACAAGTCCACCGTGCTGCTGACGCTGCCCGGCGTGGACACCATGGATGACGCGCTGGCGCTGAAAGGGAAGGAGATAGCCATCCGCCGCGCCGATGCCAAGCTGCCGGAGGGCGAGTATTTCGACGAGGAGCTGGTGGGCTGCACCGTGGTGGACGATGATACCGGCGAGACGGTGGGGAAGGTGAGCCGCGTGCTGCACTACCCGGCCCACAAGGTCTACGAGGTGCGGGGCGGTGGCCGCGAGTACCTGATCCCCGCCGTCCGAAACGTGTTTATCGCCGCTGTGAACGCTGACGATGAGATCATCCGCGTCCACATGATGAAAGGACTGGCCACCGATGAGGATTGACATTATGACCCTGTTCCCCGACGCGGTGGATGCCATGATGAAAGCGTCCGTCATCGGCAGGGCACAGGAGCGTGGCTTCGTCACCATCCGCACCCACCAGATACGGGAATACACCACCAACAAGCAGATGCAGGTGGACGACTATCCCTACGGCGGCGGGCGGGGCGCGGTGATGCAGGCCGACCCGCTGTACCGCTGCTGGCAGCATATCTGCGATGAGGCCGGACAGCGGGTGCATACCATTTATATGTCCCCCTGCGGCAGAACGCTGACCCAGCAGGTGGCCCGGGAGCTGAAGGCGCAGTACGACCACCTTATCCTGGTCTGCGGCCACTACGAGGGCGTGGATCAGCGGTTTTTGGACGAATGTGTGGACGAGGAGATCTCCATGGGCGATTTCGTCGTCACCGGCGGCGAGATACCGGCCATGGCCCTGGCGGATTGCCTGTGCCGCATGGTGGACGGCGTGCTGCCGGAGGAGAGCTGCTATACCGACGAGAGCCACTGGAACGGCCTGTTGGAGTACCCCCAGTACTCCCGCCCGGAGGAGTGGCATGGCCGCAAAGTGCCGGAGGTGCTCCTCAGCGGTCATCACGGCAACGTGGCGGACTGGCGCACCAAGGAGAGCTACAAGCGCACCATGGCCCGGCGGCCCGACCTGTGGGAGAAGTTCGATCTGACCCAGGTACACAGCCGCCACGACAAAAAGGTGCTGGCCCAGGCGCTGGCGGAGTATGAGGCGGCGCAGCAGCCTGCCGCCGAGACGGATACGGTTACAGAAGCAGAATAAGCGGGAGACGGCGAAGGCCGTCTCCCTTTTTGGTTACATCCGCAATTTTGTCAGAAAACCGACAGTTTTTTCGATTTGGTTGTTGTAGTTCAGCCAAAAATACAGTATAATAACAGGGTAAAATCCGGCAGTATGCTGAAAATATGAGGAGGAACACCGAATGAACGAGAAATACAGCGCTCTGTTTACCCCCTGGAAGATCGGCAACGTGGAGATCAAGAACCGCATCGTGCAGCCCTCCATGGGCGGTACGTCCCTGTTCGGCTGGCTTGAGCCCTGTCACTTCGACAAGGAGGCCGCCTACCACATCCTGAACCGCGCTCAGAACAACGTGGGCCTGGTGCTGCCCGGTATGCAGTGCGTCCGCGACACCATGGGTGGCCGCTGGCTGTACCAGAACAAGAAGATGTTCAAGGACCTGGCCGAGTGGCTGCCTGAGTTCCACAAGACCGGCTCCAAGCTGTTCGTCCAGCTCTCCGCCGGTATGGGCCGCTCCATGGCCATCAACGAGATCATGGTGAAGATGCTGCAAAACAAGGCCTTCGGCGCGGTGGGCAAGCCCTTCCTGAACGTGGACTACATCACCGCCTCCGCCTCCGCCACCCCCAACCGCTGGTATCCCGAATGCAAGTCCCGTCCCCTGACCGTGGAGGAGATCCACGAGATGGTGGAAGCCTTCGCCAAGACCGCCAAGCTGCTCCAGGATGCCGGCGTGGACGGCGTGGAGATCCACGCGGTGCACGAGGGCTACCTGCTGGATCAGTTCACCCTGGCCAACATGAACTACCGTACCGACCAGTACGGCGGCTCTTTCGAAAACCGTTACCGCTTCGCCGTGGAGATCGTCCAGGCCATTAAGTCCGTCTGCGGCAAAGATTTCCCCGTGGCGCTGCGTTACTCCGTGGTGTCCAAGACCAAGGGCTTCGGCCAGGGCGCTGTCCCCGGCGAGGAGTTCACCGAGTTTGGACGCGATATGGCCGAGTCCGAGAAGGCCATCAAGTACCTGGAAGAGGCCGGGTACGATATGTTCGACTGCGACAACGGCACGTATGACGCCTGGTACTGGGCGCATCCCCCGGTCTATATGCCGGAGAACTGCAACCTGGCCGAGGTGGAGCACATCAAGAACTTCACCACCAAGCCCGTGGTCTGCGCCGGTAAGATGGACCCCGCCAAGGCCGCCGAGGAGATCGCCGCGGGCCGTCTGGACGCGGTGGGTATCGCCCGTCAGAACCTGGTCGATCCCGAGTGGGTCAACAAGATCCTGGAGGATCGGGTGGAGGACATCAAGCCCTGCATCAACTGTCATAACGCCTGCTTCAGCTTCAACCGCTCCAACGGCACGCCCAATATGCAGCCTATGGACGACTCCCTGCACCTGGCCCGCTGCGCCCTGACCCCCAGCACCATGCAGCACAACAAGTACAAGATCGTCCCCACCAAGAAGCCCAAGAAGGTGGCCATCATCGGCGGCGGCATCGGCGGCATGGAGTGCGCCCTGGTGCTGAAACGGCGCGGCCACACCCCGGTCATTTTCGAGAAGTCCGGCGAGCTGGGCGGCCTGTATATCACCGCCTCCGCCATGAGCTTCAAGGAGGCCGACAAGGCCCTGCTGCGCTGGTATGAGCGTGAGCTGAAGAAGAACGACATCGAGGTTCGCTTCCACATGGAGATCAACGCCCCTGCCACGCTGCGCCGCGAGTTTGACGAGGTCATCGTCTGCACCGGCTCTGCTCCCAAGACGCTGCCGGTGAAGGGCTTCAACAAGACCATCAACTTCACCCAGCTGCTGCTGAACCAGGTGGACGCCGGCGACCGCATCGTGTTCTTCGGCGGCGGCCAGTCCTCCTGCGAGGCCGCCTACGAGATGGTCCTCCAGGGCAAGCATCCCATCATCGTGGAGTACGCCAACGACCTGATCGCCACCCCCGGCACGTGTTTGGCCAACGCCTCCTTCCTCCGCGAGATGCTGGCGTTCAAGAAAGTCCCTGTGTACCTGAACTCCACCATCACCGAGATCGGCGATGGCTTCGTCATGGTCAAGCAGAAGGACGGCACGGAAATTCGCATCGAGTGCGACAGCGTGGTGAACGGCATCGGCTTCGTGCCCGCGCCCATCGCGCCGGACGACCATAAGGTCTACCGCGTCGGCACTTGCGAGAAGTGGGGCAACCTGCGTAACGTCATCTGGGGCGCATGGGATGTCTGCATGCACATCTAAATCCGATCCGCAAAAAAAGAACCGCCTTTGGCGGTTCTTTTTTTGCCCTGCACCCGCCGCCCCGCCGCCCCATATATTGGAGCAGGGGAGGGGTGTACCGTGAGAAGATGGAACTGCGGAGGTTTCCTGGGCGTCTGTGCGCTGGGACTTGGACTGGGTATACTCATCGCCGCGGTGTTCCCGGTGGGCTGCCTGATGTTTTTGGTGGCGTTTCTGCTCATCGCCTGCGGCGTGGTATGCTTGAGGGATAGGAGGTAATACTGGTGAAGATCGTGGTTTGGAAAGCACCGCGCCTGCTGCGCGGCCTGCTGCGCTGTTTGTTCGGCGTCAGGGAGTCATAGCATAAACGGACGCGCCCTCGCATACACTGTGGCAAACGACCGAAGAATGTGAGGGCTGAACAATGGATTGTAGCTTACAGTGGAAGGAGATCACCTGCTGGGACACGGCTGGCCGCGCCGCCGTCACCCACGAGGAGACGATGGAGACCGCCATCCCGGAATACTGCCCGGACCTGGGCCGCATCGTGGAGACGGCGGGGCAGGTGCAGATACGAAGCCGTACCGCCGACGGCAAGAGCATCACCGTCAGCGGCGCGGTGCGCCTGACGGTGCTGTATACCTCGGAGGAGAGTGTGGGCCTTCGCAGCCTGACGCTGACCGTACCGTTCACCTGTACGGAGGCCGAGCCGCGTTTGGCCGCCTGTCAGTGCCTGTGGGTCACAGGCCGTCTGCTGCTGTGCGAGGCCCAGGCCCTGACGGCCCGGCGGCTGTATGTCCGCGTCATCCCGGAGCTGCACATCACCGGCTTCCGCTGTTCGGTGCTGCGCCTGTGCGCCGGCACGGCGGAGCAGGACGACACCCTGCGTATGCGCCGCGAGGAGCGAACGTCCTGCCTCACCGTCTCCGTGGCGGAGCGGGAGTGCAGCGTGGCGCTGGAAGCGCCCGCCCCGGCCAATCAGCCCGCCCCGGAGGATCTGCTGTGCAGCCGGCTGTATCCCCGCGTCACCGGCTGTCAGCCGGTGGGCAACAAGCTGATGGTCAAGGGCGAGCTGTTCCTCTCGGCGCTGTACCGCTGCCGTGAGCAGAAGCTCTATACATACGAATCCGCGCTGCCCTTCTCGCAGATCGTGGACCTGCCGGAGGGCGCGGGGCAGGGTGAGTGTACCGCCGCCGCCCAGCTGGCGGGCTGCGAGGTGCGCTTGCTCCGCAGCGAGGAGACCAGCGGCTTCTCCGTCACGGCGGAGCTGCGCCTGCTGCTGACCACCTCCCGCAGCGAAACGCTGTCCTGCGTCGCCGACCTTTACAGCACCCGCTGCGATGCCAACGTGGAGACCCAGTCGGTGACGCTGCCTGCCGCCGCCGCGGAGCGCAGCACCCGGCAGGAGAGCGTCCAGCACTTGGACTTTGGCCGCCAGCGGCCCTTCGTGTTCGTCACCGATGCCGATTGCAGCCCCACCCCTGCCGGTGACGACAACGACCTGCACACCACCGTCCGACTGCGGCTTCTGTACCTGGACGAGGAGGAGACCCCTACCGTCACGGAGCGCACGGCGGAGGTGGCGCTGCCTGCCGTGTCACGGGATGCCGCCTGCGCCCTTCTCGGCGCGCCGGAGGTGACCTTCAACGGCAGCGGCTGTGACATCCGGCAGACCGTATCGCTCCGCGTCCCGGAAACAGGCGGTCAGACGCTGCCCACCGTCACATCGGTGGAGCTGCTCACCGACCGTCAGCCGGGGCGGCGGCCCTCTCTGGTCATGCGCCGCCTGACGGAGGGGGAGAGCCTGTGGGACGTGGCAAAGCAGTACCACACCGACGAGGAGCTGATCCGTACCGTGAACCATTTGGAGGGGGAGTCCCGCCCGGAAAAAATGCTGCTCATCCCACGTATTCGGTGAAATGAGCATTGACTTTCCCGCTTCGCTTGGGTAAAATTGACCCTGCGAGGGTGCTGGACAGTCGCGGGGACAAGGCGAAAGCCTGTTCATGAGGAAAGTCCGGGCTTCACAGGGCAAGGATAGCGGGTAACGCCCGCCGAAGGCGACTTCAGGAAAAGTGCAACAGAGATATACCGCCGCGCCGCCTGCGGCGCGGTAAGGGTGGAAAGGCGAGGTAAGAGCTCACCCGACGGCGTGTGAAAGCGACCGTCGCTGTAAACTCTATCCGAAGCAACACCGGCATGGGAGCTTATAGGCCGGCCCGGCTGCTCCCGAGGTGGCTGGAGCGCACCGGCGACGGTGCGCCTAGATAGATGACTGTCAAAACAGAACCCGGCTTACAGGCACGCTCGCACGATATGAAAAACCTCCACGCATCCGCGTGGAGGTTTTCATGTTATATCTCGCTGTACCGGGCCAAAAACTGCCGTGTCCGCTCCTGATGCGGATGGTCGATGACCTCCCGCGCCGGGCCCTGCTCCACGATAACGCCGCCGTCCATGAAAATGACCTGATCCGCCACATCCCGTGCAAAGGCCATCTCGTGGGTCACGATGATCATGGTGGTGTGCTGCTCCGCCAGCCCACGGATGACCCGCAGCACCTCGCCGGTCAGCTCCGGGTCGAGGGCGGAGGTAGGCTCGTCGAAGCACAGAATATCCGGCTTCATGGCCAGCGCCCGTGCGATGGCCACCCGCTGCTGCTGCCCGCCGGACAGCTGGTGGGGATAGTTTCCCATGCGGTCGGCCAGTCCGATGTCTGTTAGCAGCCGCTTGCCCTCCGCCACGATGTCCGCGTGGCTCTCGCCGGTCTTTTCAGACTTGGCCATCAGCTCCCGTGCCAACGTCACATTCTCCAGCGCCGTATACTGGGGGAACAGATTGAAGCTCTGAAACACCAGTCCGAAGTGCAGCCGCTTTTTTCGTATCTCGCTCTCGGAACGGGTGGCCGGGTCATCCGCGTCAAACAGCTTTTCGCCCCGGACGGAGATCACGCCCCTGTCCGGCGTCTCCAAAAAGTTCAGACACCGCAGCAGCGTGGTCTTTCCGCTGCCGGACGAGCCGATGATACTGAGCGCCTGCCCCTCCTCCAAGGAGAAGCTGATGTCCTCCAACACGTGGGTGTCGCCAAAATGCTTTTCGATGTGCTGTACGTCCAGAATCGCCATGTGCAACACCTCCTTAGCGGAAATAACTGAGCTTGCGCTCGATGTAGTTGAACAGCAGCGTCAGGATGCCTACGAACGCCAAGTAGAACACGGCGGTGTAGAACAGCGGCCAAATGATACCGGCGGACTTCATATATGCCTCACCGGCCTTGATCAGCTCCGTCACGGCGATGATGCGGGCCAGGGATGTGTCCTTCACCAGCGTGATGATCTCGTTGGACATGGGCGGCACAATGCGCTTGACCATCTGCAATAGCGTGACCTTAAAGAAGATCTGCCCCTTGGTCATGCCCAGCACCTGTCCGGCCTCGCTCTGCCCGATGGGCACGCCCTCGATGCCGCCCTTGTAGATCACGGCGAAATAGCAGGCGTAGTTGATGACGAACGCCACCACGCAGGCCGCCATGCGCCCATCGGAAAACAGCCCCCAAATGTTGTTGTCGAACCACTTGCCCGGCCCGTAGAAGATGATGATGAGCTGGAGCATCAGCGGCGTGCCGCGGATGATCCATACAATGACGTTAAAGAGCCAGCTTACCGGCTTGCACCGGCTTCGCAGGGCGAAGGCGATGAGAAGTCCCAGCGGCAGGGAGAACAGCAGCGTCAGGAAGAACAGCTTCAACAGCTGTCCCATGCCCGCCAGCAGGGAGAGGGTAACAGTCCAAAACATGAAAAAACTCCTTCGTAGTCACTTGTGCGGGGGAGGGAACACACTTCATAAAATCCGCCCAAAGGCAGAGGACGCTGCACGCCCTCTGCCGTGGGTAGCTATTGTATCACAATTTCCGCTGTCTGTCCACTCACTTGGTGATGACCACCTGCGCGTTCTCGCAGTAGGCGTTGGAGCACTCCATGGCGGCCTTCACGCCGTCGGTCAGCGTCATGCCGTTCCACACCGCGTCGATGTTCTTGCTGTCCAGCTCGTTGACCTTCATATCCCAGTCGATGACGATGAACTGCACCTCAACGCCCAGCTTCTCCGCCACCAGCTTGGCCATGTCCGCGTCAAAGCCGATCCACTCATCGTCCGCGCTCTTGTAATCCATGGGAGCGAACTCGGTGATGCCCACGATCAGCGTGCCCTTATCCTGGATGTACTTCACATCGCTGTCCGTCTCGGAGGCGGTGAACTTGCTGGCGCTCTGCTCCAGCAGGGCCTCCTGCACGCCGTAGGTGTTGGCCAGCTCCTGCATTGTGCCGTCGGCATAGGCCTCGCCCATCACGCTGTTGATAAAGGAAGCCAGGTCGCTGCCCTTGCGGCAGCCCACGCCGTACAGCTCAGAGTTCAGCTTCTGATCCGTCACCTTCAGGTCGGGATAGCTCGTACCCTCGCCCACCATCGCGCCTGCCATCAGCAGGTCGATGATCGCCGCGTCGGACGTGCCGGAGGAGACCTCCATCAGCGCGTCAGCCTGAGAGTTGACGGACACGGTCTTGAACCCGTTGGCCAGTGCCACTTCCTCGCCGGCGCTGCCGGCCTCCACGGCGTAGGTGATCTCCGGGGTGGTGGTGTCATCCACGTTCGCGTCATCCTTGGCGGTGTCGTCCGCCTTCTTGCCGCAGGCCGCCAAACTCAGCGTCATGACCAGTGCCAGCAGCATCGCTATAAACCTCTTCATGTTGTGTTCCTCCTGAACTGCGGCTTCGTGGCCGCTTGATTTATTGTGTTACCATACTACCACTTTAGCGTGGTAATGTAAAGAAGTAAAATGGCCGACATTCGCCAAATTTCTCCCGCCGTTTTTGTGCGGTTTGACGGTTTCCCAGCCAAAATGCTCATTTCCACAAAAATCAGGGCGCTCCCACGCGATTTTGATTGAAGATTTTTCTCCCGTGAGGTATAATGTATAAGTTAAAACGCAAAAGCCACTTCATCCAAGGAGGGAACACCCATGACCCTGCGGGAATATATAGACACCATAAAAAATAAGAAGGTAGCCGTCATCGGCATCGGCGTCAGCAACACGCCTCTCATCGACCGTCTGCTGGCGGAGGGCGTGTTCGTCGCCGCCTGTGACAAGCGCACCCGTGAGCAGATGGGCGCGCAGGCCGATGACCTGGAGCGCCGGGGCTGCCGCCTGCACCTGGGCGAGGGCTACCTGGACGGCCTGGACGCGGATGTGATCTTCCGCACCCCCGGCCTGCGGCCCGATGTGCCGCAGCTCGCATCGGCGATGGCCCGCGGCGCGGAGCTGACCAGCGAGATGGAGGTCTTTTTCCGCGTCTGTCCCTGTCCCATCATCGCCGTCACCGGCTCTGACGGCAAGACTACCACCACCACCATCATCGCCGAGCTGCTGCGTGCCGCCGGCAAGACCGTTTGGCTGGGCGGCAACATCGGCCACCCGCTGCTGTGCGAGGCGGACAATATGCGCCCCGACCACTGCGCCGTGCTGGAGCTGTCCAGCTTCCAGCTCATGACCATGACCCAGAGCCCACACATCGCCGTGGTCACCAACCTTGCGCCCAACCACCTGGATATGCACAAGGATATGGCGGAGTACGTCGCCGCCAAGGAGAACATCTTCCGCCACCAGCGCCCCGGCGACATCGCCGTGTTCAACGCCGACAACGCCATCACGGCGGAGCAGTCCGCCCGCGCTGTGGGCCGCAGCCGCCTGTTCAGCCGCCGGAGCGAGCCTGCCGACGGCGTGTTCCTCCGGGGCGAGGACATCGTCTGCCGCGGCCCGGAGGGCGAGCGTGTCATCCTCCGCACCTCCGACATCAAGATCCCCGGCGTCCACAACGTGGAGAACTACATGGCGGCCATCGCCGCCGTGGACGGCCTTGTGCCGGACGAGACCATCCGGCAGTTCGCCCGGGATTTCGGCGGCGTGGAGCACCGCATCGAGCTGGTACGCACCTACCGCGGTGTCCGCTACTACAACGACTCCATCGCCTCCAGCCCCTCCCGTACCATCGCCGGATTGCGCTCCTTCCCGGAGAAGGTCATCCTTATCGCCGGCGGCTACGACAAGCACATCCCCTTCGACGTGCTCGGCCCTGAGATCACCGCCCATGTCAAGCTGCTGATCCTCTGCGGCGCGACGGCAGATAAGATCCGCGCCGCCGTGGAGCAAGCCCCGGACTACCGCCCCGGCTGCCCGGAGATACTGGACGTGACGCCCTTCACCGCCGCCGTGGAGGCCGCCCGTGACCGCGCCCATCCCGGCGATGTGGTCACGCTGTCTCCGGCCTGCGCCGCCTTCGACCAGTTCAAGAACTTCGCCGAGCGGGGCAAGTTCTTTAAATCCATCGTCAACGGCTGGCAGGAATGAGGAAAAGCCGTCCCGTCATACACTTCCCCTAAAGGGAGGTGATGACCGTGGTGCGGCTGCGCTATATCCGCCTGACCCGCCGCCAGCGGGTGCGGATCTGGATCGTCATCGTGCTCTTCAGCCTGACGGCGCTGCTGTGGGCCGTGCTGCTGCACCTGCGTCCCATTTTGGTCAACGTGGCCACCGCCCGCTGCTCCAACACCGTCCACCGCATCGTGGTGGCGGCGGTGAACGACGCGGTGGCCAGCGGCCATTTGGAATACGGCAAGCTGGTGTCCTTCGACAAGGACGCGGACGGCCACGTGGCCGCCCTCCGCAGCGACATGGCCGCCTTTAACCGCTTGCAGACCGAGGTGGCCGACGATGTACTGGCCCGTTTGGCGGAGGTCTCCGCCACCGAGCTGGCCATCCCGCTGGGCACGCTCACCGGCTCGCCGCTGCTGGCGGGCCGCGGCCCGAAGCTGTACGTCAAGATGGAGACGCTGGGCACAGCCAGCGCCAAATTCAACGACCGCTTCATCGCCGCCGGCATCAATCAGACGAAGCATCAGATACTGCTGGAGGTAGACGTTTCCGTCAGCATCCTGCTGCCGGGCATCACCACCTATACCAAGGTCAGCAACGAGATCTCCGTGGCGGAAACGGTCATCGTCGGCGGCGTGCCGCAGACGTACACCTACTTCAGCACCACGGAGGATAAGATCGAGGACTACGCTGACGAGTACATTATGAACAACGGATAAAAGGGGAGAGGACACATGGATTACCGTCAGGAAATGAAGGAGCTGCGCGACACGCTCAACGCCCACGGCTACCGCTACTACGTGCTGGATGAACCCACCATCTCCGATTTTGAATATGACCGTATGCTCCGCCGCCTGGAGGATCTGGAGGCAGAGCACCCGGAGGAGGTCACGCCGGATTCGCCCACCCAGCGTGTGGGCGGTCAGACGCTGTCCGAGTTCCAGCAGGTACGCCACGCCGTACCGCTGGAGAGCCTGCAGGACGTGTTCAACGACGACGAGGTCTGCCGCTTCCTGGAAAAAGTGCCGCTGGAGCACGCGGTATACAGCGTCGAGCCAAAGGTGGACGGCCTGTCCGTGGCCCTGGAATACCGTGACGGCGTGTTCGTCCGGGGCGCGACCCGGGGCGACGGACAGGTGGGCGAGGACGTGACGGAGAACCTGCGTACCATCCGCTCCATCCCCATGACGCTGCCGGAAAAGCTGCCCCGCCTCATCGTCCGGGGCGAGGTCTACATGGCCCGCAGCGTGTTTGACGACATCAACGCCCGCCGGGAGATCGAGGGCAAGCCCCTCATGGCAAACCCCCGCAACGCCGCCGCCGGCTCTCTCCGCCAGCTTGACCCCAAGATCGCCGCCCAGCGGCGGCTGGACATCGCCGTGTTCAACCTCCAGCTGGCCGAGGGCCGCACCTTCACCACCCATACCGAGACGCTGGACTACCTGGCCTCCCAGCACTTCAAGGTCATCCCCCATAAGCCGCTGGACAAGCCCGCCGATATTCTGGCGGAGATCGCCGCCCTGGGCGACCACCGGGATCAGTTCCCCTTCGACATCGACGGCGCGGTCATCAAGCTGGACGACCTCCGCGACCGGGAGACCCTGGGCAGCACCGCCAAGTTCCCCAAGTGGGCCATCGCCTACAAATACCCGCCGGAGACGAAGCCCACGCTGCTGAAAAACATCGTGGTGCAGGTGGGCCGCACCGGCGTGCTGACGCCCAAGGCCGAGCTTGCGCCTGTGCGCCTGGCCGGCACCACCGTCACCTTCGCCACCCTCCACAACCAGGACTATATCACCCAAAAGGACGTGCGTATCGGCGACACCGTGCTGGTACGCAAGGCCGGCGAAATCATCCCTGAGATCGTGGCCGTGGTGGCGGACAAGCGCCCCGCCGATGCCCGGCCCTACTTCCTGCCCGACACCTGCCCCGTCTGCGGCGCGCCGGTGGTGCGTGACGAGGACGGCGCGGCCCTGCGCTGCACCGGCGCGGAATGTCCCGCCCAGCTTTTGCGTAACCTGACCCACTTCGCCAGCCGCAGCGCCATGGACATCGACGGCCTCGGCCCTGCGGTGCTGCAAAACCTCATCGAAAACGGCCTCATCCGCACCGCTGCCGACCTGTACGCCCTGCGTCCCGAGCAATTAGAGCCGCTGGAGCACATGGGCAAGAAATCCGCCCAAAACGCGGTAGAGGCCATCGCGAAAAGCCGCGAAAACGACCTGTGGCGCTTGATCTACGCGCTGGGCATCCGCCAGGTAGGGGAGAAGGCCGCCAAGCTGCTGGCCCAGCAATTCCGCACCATGTCCGCCCTCAGCGCCGCCTCGGAGGAGGCGCTCACCGCCCTGGACGATGTCGGCCCGATCACCGCCAAATACGTCTGCCAGTGGATGCGAAGTCCCCAATCCATCGACCTGCTGGACCGTTTGGAGGCCGCCGGTGTCAATATGACCTGTAAAGAGGAAATACTTGACACTCGTTTTGCGGGCATGACCTTCGTCCTCACCGGCGCACTGGAGAAGTTCACCCGTGACGAGGCGGGGGAGATGATCGAAAAGCGCGGCGGCAAGGCCGTCGGCTCTGTGTCCAAAAAGACCACCTATGTCGTCGCCGGGGAGAACGCGGGCAGCAAGCTGCAAAAAGCCCGCGACCTGCATATTCCCGTCCTCACAGAAGATGAATTTTTAGCGCTTTTGCAGTAAGGAGGTACACCTATGCCCGATCAGACCCTGACCCATCAGGTCATTTACAGCGTCTTCGTCCGCTGCCACACCCCGGAGGGCACGTTCCGCGCCCTGGAGCGCGACCTGGATCGCATCCGCGCTCTCGGCACGGACATCCTGTGGCTCATGCCCATCCACCCCATCGGGATAGAGGGCCGCAAGGGCACGCTGGGCAGCCCCTACGCCATCCGCGACTACCGGGCCGTCAACCCGGAATACGGTACGCGGGAGGATTTCCTCCACCTGGTGGAGGCCATCCATGCCCGCGGCATGAAATGCATCATCGACGTGGTCTACAACCACACCTCGCCGGACTCCGTCCTGGCCCACGACCACCCGGAGTTCTTCATGCGGGATGAGCAGGGAAGACCCACCCGCAAGGTGGCGGACTGGTGGGACATCGTGGACCTGGACTACTCCGTCCCCGCCCTGTGGTACTATCAGATCGACACCCTGAAGCAGTGGGCCGCCATCGTGGACGGCTTCCGCTGCGACGTGGCCAGCAGCGTCCCCATCGAGTTTTGGGAGCGTGCCCGCCGGGAGGTAGAGACGGTGCGCCCCGGCTGCATTTGGCTGGCGGAGAGCGTCCACGGCGCGTACATCCGGGAGATGCGCCGCATGGGCGCGGCCTGCTCCACGGATACGGACCTGTACCGCGCCTTCGACATGACCTACGACTACGACCTGTGGCCCTGCTACGAAGGCGTGCTGAAGGGGGAAACGTCCCTGCGCCAGTTCACCGACCTGTTGACGTACCAGGAGCTGACCTATCCCACCGGCTATGTCAAGGCCCGCTGCGTAGAAAACCACGACACGCCCCGCCTTGCCTCCTATCTCTCTGATGACCGCCAGCTCCAAAACTGGCTGGCCTTCCTCTACTTCCGCCGGGGCGCGGCCATGCTCTACGGCGGCACGGAGTTCGCCTGCCGCCATCAGGTCAGCCTGTTCGACAAGGACGACAACTTTGGCGACAAGGCCCGGGATCTCTCCGACCTCCTCCGCCGCTGCAAGGCCATGAAAACCACGCTGCCCCTCACCGGCGCGGTGTGGTACGACTGCCGGGTTGGCGCGGCCATCGGCCACTATGACGGCCCGGAGGGCACGGCTCTTGGCGTGTTCGACCTGTCCGGCAGCGCTGCGTCCATCCCCGTAGACCTGCCCGACGGCACGTATGAAAACCGCCTGGGCGGCACAGTGACCGTAACGGACGGACAACTTCCGGCGGAAAGTACGCCGGTCGTGATTTAATTTGCTTTTTTGACGAAAAACAGGGGCTGTTTTGTGACAGATGTTACAGAATAGCCCCTGTTTTATTGACCTTTTCCCACCCCGATGCTATAATAAACTCCGTATTGTAACCCTGCCGCACCCGGCGGAGAAACGACAAGAGGAGGAAAGAAAATGAGCAAGCTCATGAAGATCTGCGACGGTAACGAAGCGGCTGCATACGTAGCCTATGCGTTCTCCGAGGTCGCAGCCATCTATCCCATCACCCCGTCCAGCCCCATGGCGGAACACGCGGATGCCTGGTCCGCTAAGGGCAAGAAGAACATCTTCGGCCAGCCCGTCCGTCTGGTGGAGATGCAGTCCGAGGCCGGCGCCTGCGGCGCGTGCCACGGCGCACTGGAGGCCGGCGCGCTGGCCACCAGCTTCACCGCCTCCCAGGGCCTGATGCTGATGATCCCCACCATGCACCGCATCTCCGGCGAGCGTCTGCCCGGCGTGCTGCACGTGGCGTCCCGCACCGTGGGTA
>CAMDUN010000010.1:0-63074 GCA_945878665.1 uncultured Clostridia bacterium
GCTATGTCTTTCTTCATGCTCTTTTCAATTTGCGCAAGTTATTGTACATTATCAAAGGAAAGAAGAAAGGAAGCAAAGCAGACAAAGAAAAAGAGTAAGCGTAAGTGAAAATAATCACCGCCATGGGTGCCAATTTTACGGCATCTATGGCGGTGATATGGTATTTTATAATTCTTGGATATGATACACGACTTAACCATTTATCTTTCTGGCCAGTTGGTTCCGTAAATAAGGACGAATGGATGCGACGATGATTGCGCGAATTTTTTTCTGTTGACCAAGCGTAATGGAAGACTTGTCCCTTTTATTAAACATTTTCAGGATAAACTCGTAATCATCATATCCATCGTAACCATTGTATTCACAATCAAAGGCCCCTTCATCATACAGCTTTTTTAAAAGCTTTCGAGAGAAGAATTCCGGTGAAAGAGAAATGAAGTGATTGTCTTCAACTGCATGGTACAATTTAAACATTTTCTCTCGAACTGCAGCTTCATCGTCCAAGTCGTCGCGACCAAACTTTTTGATGCAGGAACTTCCTATGGGAAACAAAGTGTTCCCGTTTATAGCATTTTCAATAGTGAATAGATAGTATAAATGCTCTTTGCCGCAAACACAGGATTCGCTAAGAGTATCATCCTCTTCACAATCAGCGATTTCCCATTCTGCTACCGCAGTATCCCAATCGCTGGATTGAGACAATTCAATTACTCTTTTGATGAGTCGTTCCACGTAAATGCTTGCCATAGGCAATACACCACCTTTCTCTGTCGTTAAGTTTGCTATTATAGAAATACAGTAAATTACTTGCCGCGCTTGATTTGAATCGCCTTAAAATCGATTATCCTCGAAACAGCTAATGTGCCAGTCGGGAGATCGAGTAGATATTCGACTTCTGTCGGACTAATGCTCAGCCCGTACTCTACAGATAATTCATCCATAAACTCTTCGGCTGTAAAAACATTTTCCTGAAGCAACATCATGACGGATGCCTTCAGCAATGCTGGAGAAGCAGTAATGAGAACATCATCTAATGGCTCCTCTTTTCTTTGGCCGCGTCTTTGCATGATTCTAATCAACGATTGGTAGTCCTCTTTTGTGATTATATCAAGCCTTTCGGATCTTCGAATCATTGCGGCAATAGAAACTTTCCATTTCTTCTTAAGTTGCTTGTAGTAAATGATTGTCTGTGGGCCAGCTTCTGCATCTTTTCTGAAAGTCTCTTCCGGAAGCAAAAAGGCTGCAGCAAAGTCATTGGCTTCACGCTCCCTACGCTTGAATTCCTCTTTTGAGAGTTCTTCAATGTCTTCGCTCCATTCATGCAAGCAAATATGTCCGAGCTCATGGGCTATATCGAAATGAATACGTGCAGCAGATGTTTTATTGTTAGAATATGCGATGAGATAAGTTGGCATATCTGCCGTTCCCACAAACTGACTAAATGCATCGACATCATCTGTACTTGTAGAAAAAGAAGTGACCAAAATACCATGTTGCTCAACAACAGATATGATATTATCAATTGGGTCACGCCCAAGTCCCCATGCATCTCTTAATGCATAAGCAGCTTCTTCAGGGGTAACATCTTCGGGGAGATCAAGTGGTTTATACACGGGGAAAGAAATATAATCCTGCAATAACGAATACACCTGCGCAAGAAAGTCCATTTTCACAATTTGTTCGCTACGATATTTCTTGTTGGTGGTAAGAAGTGAACGAAAATAAACTGTACCTTCTGCATTAGATGCAGGATGTTCGTAAAAGAATTTAACAGGAAAACTAAGCGCACGGGATAAACGGTCAACAAGCCCTTTGTCGGTTGGCTGACTTTTAGAAATCTCATACATTGACAGTGTTTGGCGTTGGCAACCAACTTGTTCTGCTAATTCGGCAACGGTTAAACCTCTATATATACGTGCTTTTTTCAAGCGTTCACCATTAAACTGGGTTTTCATATGGGGCGCTCCTCTTCAAATAATAATTGTTGATTGACTCGTTATCTGTACCTTCGGGAAGCCATATAAGGACCGCCACTCTGGCGATCCTTATATGGCCAATCTATTAGCCGTCTTTTTGAGCGGAAGTTTCCGAAGTCCGTCTTTCGGGTTTGCCTTTCTTGCGAGCCATAGCTTTGGCTGTAAGGGAAAGCCCGCGTCCGGGATTGTTCTCCGGTGCTGCAGGATCGGAAACTTTCTCTACAACAATACTCTCGTCGGCGTTAATGTACATAGACCAGTCGTGCTCGCTTCCCTGGGCAATGTTCAGGGAGGGAGTGACCATAACGGCACGGATATTTGTTAACCGATATCCCACTGTGTCAAATAACACCAGGACATGGTGGCGAACGATGTCGACGTTGCTTCCTAAATCTCGCAACAGCGTCTGAACTAATTCCGCAAGTCGTTCTTCGTCGGAGAACTCATGAGGAATGAGACAAAGCTGCTGTTGATCTGCCAAAAGATCCTGGTTGAACTGGCGAGCCATCATATCGATGTAGTGCATCCGTTTGCGCTGTCGCTGTCGCTTGCATAATTCTGTGAATCGTTTTTCCCGCATGAAGGTGAGTATGCATTGACTGGATTTTTCAAAAATCACCAACATCTCCCACGGGCCACGATGCGCTTTTGCGATAGTGCAATCCTCTGTATCCAGTGTCTTAATAACATTGGTGTTCAGCAAATCCCAGATACGAGCGGGAACGCTGTTCCGAGTTTGGAGATCATTGCGCTGAATATCAGCTTGAATGTCGTCGCCGACAGCATCTTCCACGCAACGAACGATTTTGGCAATCAGGTCAGGAGAAAAGGAAATGATGTTCGTGTGCATACTGCACCTCCTCAGGAGTTGATGACTAAATTATAGGCGTTTTGCTCGAAAATGTCAAGACATATATTTGAGAGCACCAATCAACCCCTGCGCCGCAATAGACAAAGAATAAGAAAAATCCCTCTGAAATCAACGATTTCAGAGGGATTTTGGTCCGAGTGAGGTGACTTGAACACCCAACCTCGACATCCCAAATGTCGCGCCCTACCAGTTGAGCTACACCCGGATATTCAATTTCTGCCATGATACCACGGCGAGCGGTAAAAATAAAGATTTTTCTGTCTGTGGTCATTTATGTGGTCAAAGCCGCTTTTGCGCCGTTTTCGGCAATCGGTCCAAATCCCACAAACGCAGGCGTCGCAAGGCTTTGCGGCGTTTCACCTTACCCCGTCCCGGATACCGCCACGGCGCTCCCAAACCACGCATTTCCGGTTTTTTGTGCATATTGCCCAAGAACCGACCGCAAATTTCTGCCGTATTGACGGCCCAAATTGCGTTGCGCGTGCCACTATAAGGTGCTAAAATTTATCATGAAAGTGACATTTTTCGACAGGAGGCGAGGCAATACGAAACGTTTGCTTGCCATATTGTTGTCATCGACGCTCCTTATCGCGCTGATGACGACGGTGGCCACCGGCGACAGCACCGACCCGTACATGGCCTCCCTGGAGGGCAAATGCGATGACGGCACAGCCAAAGTCGCTGTATTTATCAACTCAGTAACGGAAGAAGAAACCACCTACAACGCCTTTTGGCTGACGCTGGCCTATGACACCAACGCGCTGGAGTTTACCGAAGCTGTCGGCAGCAAGCCGTTGGAGGGCAAGCGCGAACTGCAAGTCAGTGCGAAGAACGGCGTGATCACCGTGGCTGGCTGTGGCGGCAACATTTCCACGTCCGGCTATGCGGTGATGCTTTACTTTAAGGTAAATACGTCCGGCGTCACGAAGGTTCAGCTTTTGGAAGCGCGGGTCAGCGACCGCTCCCAGTCCAAGTCTGACGCCAAGCCGGCGAAGCTGGACAAGGATCGGTACGCATGCACCATCGCCAACGGATGCTATTTGGCGGAGCTGCCGGCCAACATGGGCCTGTACGGCGACGCGGCGGTGGCCGCTGGTGGCAATTATACCTTTCAAACCGACCCGCACTATAACTACACCTTCACCGCCACGGTTGGCGACGACCCAGCCACAGTAATCGATAACAACGGCGGCAGCTACACCGTCCAAAACGTCACCGGCCCGCTGAAAATCAGCAACGTGAAGCGCACGCCCAAGATCTATTCCGTCACGGTAGCGGGCAGCGGCAGCGGTGACGTACAGGCATCTGCAACGGCGACCTACGGGCAGGACTTTCACTTCACGGTGAACCAAACGGCGCTGATGCAGTATGCGGTGTCCGCTGTGGTGGACGGACGCCGCGTTTCCTTGACAAACGTCGGAAATACCTACACCATCGCCGGCGAGGACGTGACCGGCCCGGTGACCATCACCGTGGCCAAGGTGACAGCGGATGGCACGACGCTGGTTCTCTTTGTGGGCAGCGGTGCGGAGGACGTGGACGGCGGGACGGAGCAGACCTGCCGCAGCGGCAGCGCCTTCACCTTTAGCCTGAACGCGGACGAAAGCTGCGATTACGTGGTGCTGGTGGAGGGCCAGACGCTGCAAGGCGCGGACGGTCGGTACACCATCCCGGCAAACCTGGTCAGCGGCGCGATCCTGACAGTGTCCGTGACCAAGACCACGCGGCTGACAGCGGACGTGCGGGTGTCGGAGTACCTGTCGGGCCGGGTATGGCTGGTGAAAGCGTCCCTCACCGTGCCGGTGGGGAAAATGCTGACCTATGACGGCGCACCCATGCTGTACGTCCCCGCACGCGGCGCGTATATGTACGTGGTGGACGCTGAGCCCACAACGGAGCAGGCCCGCAGGGCCATCAGCACCGCGGTAGGGCAGGCCAACAGCCTGACTATAAACGGCGATGCCAACGACAGCGGCCTGCTGGACGTGAACGACGCGCAGCTGGTGTACGATATGTATATGGGTATGTATCGATTCAACGACCTCACCCAGCCCATGTGGCTGCGGGCGGACGCCAACGGAGATCAGACTATCGACATACTGGACGTGCAGTGCATCCTGCAATCACTGGCGGGGTGACGGCATAACAGTCGAGAAGCGGCATGGCCATCGGCCATGCCGCTTTACCGCACCGTCATACCGCCCCTACAAAAGAACATCGGTAAATGCCCGTGGGGGCGATGCCTGCCCCACTTTCCTCTCTACTTTGCACAAAAATAATTGACATTTTTGTGCAATCAGCGTAGAATGAACTCCAACTTGAAAAACACCCTACCCGCATTCAAGTTCCTTCAAGTTATTTCTGCTTTTTTTCAAGATAATTCCAGTTTTTTCAAGTTTTTTATAAGAAATTTCCATTGTCGGGTTGCCGTCAAATTGCACAAATTTACGATATTTCAAAAATCTGCAAGGAGGAGTTTACATGAAGTACACCGAAATGACCCTGGCCCAGCGTCAGGCGGAATACGCCGCCGTCCGGGCCGCCTATGAGCAGCAAAAGTCCCTGAGTCTGAACCTGAATATGGCCCGTGGCAAGCCGGGCCGCGACCAGCTGGACATGGTCATGGACATTTTTGACGTGCTCAAAACCCCTCAGGATTATATCATCGACGGCGTGGAGACCCGCAACTACGGCGAGGTGGCCGGCATCCCCGCCGCCCGTGCTCTGTTCGCGGAGCTGTTGGGCTGCAAGGCCTCCCAGGTTTTCGTGGGCGGCAACGCCAGCCTCCAGCTCATGTATGACGCCGTGTCCAAGGCCTTCACCCACGGCCTGCTCCACAGCGAAAAGCCCTGGTGCAAGCTGGACAAGGTCAAGTGGATCTGCCCCGTCCCCGGCTACGACCGCCACTTCAAGGTCACCCAGTCCTTCGGCGTGGAGATGATCTCCGTGCCCATGACCGCCGCCGGCCCTGATATGGACATGGTGGAGGAGCTGGTGAAAGACCCCGCCGTCAAGGGTATGTGGAACGTGCCCAAGTACTCCAATCCCGAGGGCGTGGTCTATTCCGATGAGACCATCCGCCGCCTTGCCGCCATGAAGCCCGCCGCGCCGGACTTCATGCTCATGTGGGATAATGCGTACTGCATCCACGAGTTTGACCGCGATTTTGCGGAATTTCCTGACATTCTGCAACTTTGCGCCGACTATGGCAACGCCGACATGGTCTACGAATTTGCATCCACCAGCAAGGTCACGTTCCCCGGCGCGGGCGTGGGCGTCATGGCCGCCAGCGAGGACAACATCGCCTATTTCACCAAGCTCATCAACATCCAGACCATCGGTTTTGACAAGATCAACCAGCTGCGCCACGTCCGCTACCTGAAGGACAAGGCCACCACTTTGGCACTGATGAAGCGCCACGCCGCCATTCTCGCCCCCAAGTTCCACGCCGTGCTGAACGCCCTGGACAAGGAGATCGCCCCCCTGGGTATCGCGGACTACAAGCGCCCTGTGGGCGGCTACTTCGTCAGCGTGGACACCATGTCCGGCTGCGCCAAGCGCACCCTTGCCCTGTGCAAGGAGGCCGGCGTCACCATGACCGGCGCGGGCGCGACGTTCCCCTACGGCATCGACCCCCGCGACAGCAATATCCGCATCGCGCCGTCCTTCCCGCCGGTCAGCGAGCTGGAGCAGGCCATCGCCATTTTCTGCAATGCGCTGAAGCTGGCGGCATTGGAAAAGCTGGGCGTATAAACAGTATCTGAGCAGAAAAGGACCGCCTTATGGCGGTCCTTTTGCATCGGCATTTACTTGTGCAGCAGGGGACTGAGGGGCTTGTAGATCAGGAAGCACAGCGCCACGTCCAAAAGACCCTTGCACAGGGTGAAGGGCACGTTGAACACCAGCAGGCAGTTCAGCAGCGCGTCCTGCGTCGGCACGTGGGCCACCGTCCCCAGGATGGCCTCGTACATCCCCACGATGCCCTCCAGCGGCAGGCCGTACAGCACCACATAGGCGGGATAGACGATGAAATAGTTGATGGGCAGGCTGATGAGCGCCATAGTGGCCGCACCGGCCAGTGAGCCCCACAGCGCCCCGGCGCGGCTCTTGTGACGCTGGTAGATCAGTCCGGCGATGAAGGCGAACACAGCGCCCAGCAGGAAGTTGGACAGCTCACCCACGCCGGCGCTGCTGCCGAAGGGCAGGTGCAGCAGGTTCTTCACCAGCTGGATGGCCACGCCGTACACCGGGCCGAGGGAGAACGTGCCCAGCAGGGCCGGCAGGTCGGACACGTCCAGCTTGATAAAGGCAGGCATCACGGGGATGGAGAACTCCACAAATTGGAGTACGGCGGCCACGGCGGACAGCAGTGCCGCCACGGTCAGATGATGGGTGGTTTTCTGGGACTTGGTCATAAAAAACGCTCCTTTTCAATGGTAAACACCCGGAAATTGCCTTCCAAGGTGTACGCATCAAAAAAGAGCATCGCAAAATGCCATACACGCCTTCTCTCATCCAGACTATACTGTCGGTATCGGAATTGCACCGATTCCTGCGGCTGATGCCGCTCGCGGACTGTACCGCCGGTGGGGACTTGCACCCCGCCCCGAAGACAAAATATGCGGTTGTTTTCGTCCCCTATGATACACCATGCTTCCACAGAATGCAACAGTTTTCTTACGTATATCAATTCGTGGTAAATATTTATCGAAATACAATAAAAAATAGTTGACAAACGATATGGGTTGTGGTATGCTCACCGCAGAAAGGATGTGGATATTATGAAGCGTATCGAGCATAAAAAGCTGGCGGTGCTGCTGCGTGTCGGCCTCATCATCGCGGCGCTGGTGTGCGCGGCTATTTTCTTCTGGTTTCTGCCGGAGCAGGGCCGGGGCATCGCCCGGATAGCCCCGGAGTACGCCTGGGCGTTTTGGCCGTGCCTGATCTTCGCGTGGCTGTTTGCCGCGCCGGTGTTCTGGGGGATGGCCCTGATGTGGCGGGTGTTTGGCCGCATCGGGCAGGGCGAGGCGTTCTGTGCCGCCAACGCCCAGGCCATGCACACGGTGGCGCGGCTGGCGTTTTTTGACGCGGTGCTGGTGCCGGTGGGCGTGATCGCGCTGGGGCTGCTGGGCGCGGGGTCGCCGGGGCTGACGGTGATCCTCATGCCGGCGGGCACGATGGTGTGCGCCATGGTGGGCGTGATGGCCCTGGCACTGAGCCGGTTGGTGGCGGACGCGGCGGCATTGCAGGACGACAGTGACTGGACGGTGTGAGGTGGCGGTATGATCGTATTTCACATAGACGTAATGCTGGCAAAGCGGAAGATGAGCCTGACGGAGCTGAGCGAGCGGGTGGGCATCACGCTGGCGAATCTGTCCATCCTCAAGACGGGGAAGGCACGGGCGGTGCGGCTGGAGACGCTGGACCGGCTGTGCGCCGCGCTGGACTGCCAGCCGGGCGACCTGTTGGAGTTCCTGCCGGAGGAAAAGGCGTGAGCTCTTTACAAATCCCGGTTTCCTGAGTACAATGGAGCGTGGAAGGCAGGTGAGGGCATGAGGCCGAGGCAGATGTCCGTGTGCTTCTCCGGCTATCGGCCCGAGAAGCTGCCCTGGGGTGAGAATGAGGCTGACCCGCGGTGCGAAAATTTGAAAAAGCGGCTGTATAACGCGGTGTGCGATGCCTGCGAGGATGGGTATGCCCACTTCATCTGCGGCATGGCCCGTGGGGCGGATCTCTACGCCTGCGAGGCGGCGCTGGCCGCACGGGAGCGGTATCCCCACATCACGGTGGAGGCGGCCATCCCGTGCCCCACCCAGGCCGATGGCTGGCCGGAGGCGGAGCGGGCGCGGTGGCGCTCCCTCATCGAGCGGTGCGATTTCGAAACGCTGGTACAGGCCCGGTACGCGCCGGGGTGTATGCAGCGGCGCAACCGCTATATGGTGGAGCACAGCGGGCGCGTTATCGCCGTGTTTGACGGACAGGAGGGCGGCACGCGGCGCACCGTGGAGTACGCCATGCGGCAGGGCCTGGAGGTGGTGCTTTTGCCGCCGGCAGAGGGATGAAACAGGCCGTATTTTCCAATAAAAATGACGAGGGACGCCGCAAGGCGTCCCTCGATGTTTGTATGGGGAGAGGTATCAATAGCTGCCCAGGTCGGCGCTGGCGTCGCCCGCGACGCTCTTGCCGAACTCGTAGTCGTTGCCGGGCAGGATGGCGTTCAGCACCACACCTGCCAGGGCGGCGATGGCCAGGCCGGTCAGGGTGATGTCGGCGCTGCCCACGGTGAAGGTGATGCCGCCGGTGGTGGTGAAGCCCAGGCCGCAGACGAAGATGACGGCGGCGATGATCAGGTTGCGGGACTTGGTCAGGTCCACCTTGTTTTCCACCACGTTGCGGACGCCGACGGCGGAGATCATACCGTAGAGGACGAAGCTGACGCCGCCCACGATGGCGGTGGGGATGGAGTTGACCAACGCGTCGAACTTGGGGGAGAAGGAAAGGATGATGGCGTAGAGGGCGGCCAGGCGGATGACACGGGGGTCATAGACGCGGCTCAAGGCCAGCACGCCGGTGTTCTCGCCGTAGGTAGTGTTGGCAGGGCCGCCGAACATACCGGCCATGGCGGTGGCCAGGCCGTCGCCCAGCAGGGTGCGGTGCAGGCCGGGGTCTTCGATGAAGTTCTTGCCGGTGGTGGAGGAGATGGCGGAGATGTCGCCGATGTGCTCCATCATGGCGGCGATGGCGATGGGCGCCATGACCAGGAGGGAGGTGATGTCGAACTTGGCGATGACGAACTTCTGCAGACCCACGAAGTCGGCACTCTTGACGGAGGCAAAGTTGATCAGGGGCTGCATGACGCCGTCAGCGTCCGGCAGCTGCGCGCCGCAGGCGGTGGCGATGAGTGCCACGATGTACGCGCCCACCACGCCCAGCAGGATGGGGATGATTTTGACCATGCCCTTGCCCCAGATGTTGGCCACGATGATGATGGCGATGGCCACCAGGGCCAGCCACCAGCAGGTGGAGGCGTTGTTGATGGCCGTGCCGGACAGGTTCAGGCCGATGAGGATGATGATCGGGCCGGTGACGATGGGCGGGAAGAAGCGCATGACCTTTTTCGCACCCACCAGCTTGAACAGCAGGGCCAGCACCAGGTACAGAAGGCCCGCTACCACCACGCCGCCCAGGGCGTAGGGCAGCTTTTCCTCGCCGGTCATCGTGGCGAACTTACCGGCGTCCAGCTGGGCCACCGCCTCGAAGCCGCCCAGGAAGGCGAAGGACGAGCCCAGGAACGCGGGGACTTTGAACTTGGTGCAGACGTGGAACAGCAGCGTGCCGAGGCCGGCGAACAGCAGGGTGGTCTGGATGGACAGGGGCAGGCCGTAGCCGCTGACCAGGATGGGGACCAGCACCGTTGCGCCGAACATGGCGAAGAGGTGCTGCAGGCCCAGCAGGAGCATCCGGGGGATGCCCAGCTCACGGGCATCGTAGATGGCGTCTTGTCCGAGTTTCTTGTTCATGTGATGTGTCCTCTCTTTCTCATTCGTTCTTTATTTCCGCTTACGTACAAACAGGTTCAAAAAAATGACCGGTGAAAAATCACCGGTCAAAAGGAAACACTATTAAAAATGGAAACAGAGGGAGCGTCCGTCCGCTTTTTCGTCGTGATCTTGCAGGTCATGGCCGTCCCTCCCTTCGTTTTTCTTGCCTATTATACGGGCCGCGGCGGCAAATTGCAATACATTTTCGTGCCAAGAAAGCAACAAAATTTCAGAAGCGGGTTTGTTGAAATCGCACAAGGTCATTCGCCGCGCTTATGGCTGGTATCGGCCAGCTTTAACCGGCGGCGGAGGATGGGGCAGACACCGGCGGCGATGACGATCTTCACCGCATCGCCGGGGAGATAGGGCAGCATCCCGGCCCAGAGGATGGCGGAGAACGTCATGCCCTTGCCCATGTAGACGTTGAGGATGAGGGCCATGTAGGGCATCCCCACGGCGTACAGCACCGCAAGACCGGCCAGGGAGGCCAGGGCCATACGGCGGGGGGCGAGACTGTCGCCGCAGACGCGGCCTACCACCCACGCGGCGGGGATCAGGCCCAGCAGGAAGCCGAAGGTGGGCTGGAACACGTAGCCCAGGCCGCCGCCCATGGTGAAGATGGGCAGGCCCACCAGCCCCAGCAGCACGTAGACCGCCTGGCTCATCGCGCCCCAGCGGCGGCCCAGCAGCAGGCCGGCCATGGCGGTGAACAGGTATTGCAGCGTGACGGAGCTGAAGCCCATGGGGATACGCAGGAACGCGCCTGCCGCCGTCAGGGCGGCGAAGAGGGCGGTATAGACCAGCTTGCGGGTGTTCATGGTGTGACCTCCGGGACAAAAACTGACCTGATGATACTAGAAATCTTAGCGTCTGTCAACCATTTACAAATACGGCAGACGGTGGTAGAATACCGCGTGAAAAGAGGAGAGGACGGTGGAGCGGATGTGGCGCGTGATACGGTATGAGCAGGTCGGCTCTACCAATGAGGTATGCAAGGCGCTGGCGGCCCGCGGGGCGGACGATACCGCCGTGACGGCGCTGACGCAGACGGCGGGGAAGGGGCGGCTGGGCCGCTCGTTCCAGTCGCCGGAGGGCGGGCTGTATCTCTCGGCGCTGTGGCGTGACTGCGGCGGCGCGGAGCTGCTGCGGGTGACGCCCATGGCCGCCGTGGCGGTGTGCCGGGCGGTGGAGCGCCTGTGCGGCGCGAAATGCGGCATCAAGTGGTGCAACGATGTGGTGCTGGCGGGGCGGAAGCTGTGCGGCATCCTGACGGAGAGCCATCTGCGGCCCGACGGCAGTGCAGAGTGGCTGGTGGTGGGCATCGGCGTGAACGTGGCACAGACCGCGTTCCCATCGGACATCGCGGACACGGCCACGTCGCTGGCGCTGTGCGGCTATGAGGTAGACCGGGACGCGCTGGCGGAAGCCATATTAGAGGAGCTGGACGGCCTGCGGGCCGGGCTGGAGCACCCGGAGGCGTGGCGCACGGAGTACCGGGCGCGGTGCGTGAACATGGGGAAGACGGTGCGGGTGCTGCGGGGCGGCGAGGCCCGGCAGGCCAGGGCGCTGGACATAGACGGTGAGTTCGGGCTGACGGTGGAATATGAGGACGGCAGCCGGGAGACGGTACGCAGCGGCGAGGTGTCGGTGCGGGGACTGTACGGATATATCGAATGAGGTGACAGGTATGTGGAAAATGCTATGGGAGCTGTTTTACACCTTTGCCAAGGTGGGCGTGATGACCTTCGGCGGCGGCATGGCCATGCTGCCGATATTGCAGCGGGAGGTGGTGGAGAACAAGGGCTGGGCCACCGATGAGGAGCTGACGGATTACTTCGCCATCGGCCAGTGTACGCCGGGCATCATCGCGGTGAACACCGCCACCTTCGTGGGACAGAAGCAGCAGGGTGTTCTGGGCGGCATCGTGGCCACCATGGGCATCGTGTTCCCGTCGCTTATCATCATTTCGGCGCTGGCGGGCGTCATCAACACGTTCTCCCATCTGGCGTGGGTGCAGCACGCCTTTGCCGGGATACGGGTGTGCGTGTGCGTGCTGATCTTCAATGCGGTGGTGAAGCTGTTCAAGAGCGCGGTGAAGGACTGGCCGGCGGGAGTGATCTTCGCGGTGGTGCTGGCGCTGGCGCTGCTTACCGACCTGTCGCCGGTGGTGTTCGTGGCGCTGGCCGCGGCGGCGGGCATCGTGGTGCAGAACCTGATAAGGAGGAATGGCTGATGCTGTATGTGCGGCTTTTTTGGGAGTTTTTCAAGACGGGGCTGTTCGCCGTGGGCGGCGGACTGGCCACGTTGCCGTTTTTACAGGATATGGCGGAGCGGACGGGGTGGTTCACCCACGCGCAGCTGGCGGATATGCTGGCGGTGTCGGAGTCCACGCCCGGGCCTATCGGCGTGAACATGGCCACGTATGTGGGGTTTACCACCGGGGGCGTGCCGGGGGCACTGGTGGCCACGCTGGGGCTGGTGACGCCGTCTGTGATCATCATCCTCATCGTGGCGGCGTTTCTGAAGGCGTTCCGGGACAGCAAATGGGTCAGCGGCGCGTTCTACGGCCTGCGGCCTGCGTCCACGGCGCTGGTGGCGGCGGCGGGCATCTCCGTCGTGCCGGTGGCGCTGCTCCACAGCGGGCAGACGGGGCTGGCGCTGCTGAACTGGCCGGCGCTGGCGCTGGCGGCGGTGCTGCTGGTGTTCACCAACTGGGTGAAGGCCACAAAGAAATGGCATCCCATCATCTTTATCGGCATCTCCGCCGTGGTGGGCGTGGTGCTGGGGTTCTGAATGAAATAAAAGAACAGGAGGCATCATACCTCCTGTTCTTTTACTCTTTCCGCAGTTGGTCTTGCAGCAGCTTGGTGACGGCGTCGGCGAACCAGCCCACGGAGGGGATGCGGGTCATGGCCGCACCGTAGATACGGCGGGCGGCGGGGACTTCTCGATCCGTGCCGGTGAAGATGCACACGGGGGTGACGCCTTGCAGCCGCAGGCGGGCGGCCTCGGCGGCGGTGTCGGCGATGCCCCGTTCCCCGGTATAGCCGTGGCCTCCCACGGGCAGGCCGGGGAGGGGGATGGGCTGGTCGTCGTTGGGGCTGGCGTCGGACAGCACCAGCAGCAGAGATCTATCGCCCAAGGGCTGGCGGCGGAGCAGCCAGTTCATGGCCCGGAGGGCCAGGCCGTCCCTGTTCCAGCCGGCGGCCACGTAGTCAAAGACCCCATCGCCGGAGTGCTGGCCGTAGTCCCGGAGGACGCGCAGCACCGTGCAGCCGCTGACAGAGCAGAAGGCGGTGACGCGGACGGGGATGCCGCAGCGCGTCAGGCTCTCGGACAGGATATACGCCTGGGTGGAGAGCTTCTCCTGCTGCTGGTTCTGAGAGGCAGAGCCGTCCAGCAGGATGTCTACCGACAGGCCGCCGGGGTGCTCCTGGCTGGTGCGGGTGAACACACGGGCATCGTCCAGCGCGGCGGCGCGCCACACAATGTCGCTCCGCAGCGCACCGGCGCGGCTTCGGGACTGGTCTGTGTCGCTGCGGAGGAGCAGCGTGTTTTGCAGCTTCTGTGTCAGCTGGGAGATGACCAGCCGATTCTGCACCAGGTGGTCGTTGTAGTAGGCGCGGTTCTTCTCCCGCTGCTTCTGGAAGGACTGGGCGTCCCAGGCGGCATCACCGCTGCGGGCGGTTTTGGACGGTTCGCCACGGGTGAAGTGAAGGCGGCAGTTTTGGTGCGGGCCGGTGCACAGCTCCCGCTCCGCCTGGGCCAGCTCCGCCGGGGTCAGCATGGACACGCCGAAGCAGTCGGTGACGTAGCGGCGGAGCACCGGTTCAGGGGTGACGCCCCGGAGAAAGGCCAGCAGGCCGGGGCGGGCCAGCTGACCGCTGCCAGCGGCGGGTGTGCGGGCAAAGCCCCGGAGAGCGTTGGGCCGGACAAGGCCGCCGCTTTTGCCCCGGCGCAGCAGGCTGCGGCCCGCGAAGGCCGCCCACTGGCGGTCGGTGACGGCGCGGCGGGGACGGTTCATGTAGCAGTAGAGGGCGGCCTCCACCGCCTCGATGAGCTGGGTCTCGGTGGTCTCCGGCGGCAGGGACAGGGCATCGAGAAAGCCGCGCTGCCAGTCGTCCTCCGGGGCGGCAAGACCCAGCACCTGGCCACACCAGGCACGGCGCAGAGAGGGCAGGGTGCGGGGCTCTGCGGCGGGGGTGCGCTCTAGAAGAGCGCGGGCGTAGCCGTACCGCAGGGACGCCAGCACGGGGCGGTGGGGCAGCTCCCAAACGTAGACGGCGCTCTCCAGCGCCAAAAAGAACACCTCGGCGTAGGCGTCGCCCTGGGGCTGCTGCTGAAAGGCGTGGAGCAGGGGCTGGAAGCGGGTGAAGTCGTAGCGCCGTGCGGCAGCGCCTGTGACGGTGTTCCAGTACAGCTCCGGGTCGCCGCTGGGGTCAAATGCCAGGTAATCCGGCTTGACGGCGTAGTTGCCTGAGCCGTTCCAGACCTGGTTCTCGCCCCGGCGGGCCTGTAATTCCTGCCTGTCCATATCAGGCGGTGAACAGCTGGGCGCGGGCGGCGTCCTGGGGGATGCGCGACCACACGGCATCGGCCACCAGCTGGCGCTCGAAGGGGTCGAAGGCCTTGTTGATGATGCCCAGGCGCAGGGCATCGCCGGTGGAGATGCCCTTTTCCACCAGGTGCAGGGCGGACAGCAGGCCGCGGAGATCCAACGCCTTGGTGGTGATCTCGCCGCCGTCGCATTTCTGCCGCAGGTCGCGGAACAGGGCGGCGAACTGCTCCGCCCACTGGGGCGACAGGGCAGGGAAGGTGCGGCGCAGCAGCTTTTGCAGGTTTTCCTCGGAAATGACGGGCATATCCAGCACCACAAAGCGGGAGACCAGCGCCTCGTTCAGCTCCCGCGTGCCGGCGTAGCCGTAGTTCATCGTGCCGATGAAGCGGGCGGCGTCGTCTAGATGGATGCGCTGGTAGCCGGGTACGTCGATGACGCGGCGGAAGTCCAGCGTGGCGTGGAGCACGGCCAGGGCTTCGTTCTTCGCCATATTCACCTCGTCCAGCACGCCGAAGCCGCCCAGCCGGGCGCAGGCGCAGACCGGGCCTTCACGAAATATCACTTGTCCGTCCTTCAGCGTGTCCGCGCCGATGAGCGCTGCCGCGTCTACGTTGACGTACATGGACACGTCCCAGGCGGGGCGGCCAAACACGGTGGCCAGGTTCTCCGCCAGCACGTTCTTGCCGGTGGCCTTCGGCCCGGCCAGCAGCAGGTGTTCACCGCACAGCAGCGCGGCAGCGGCGCTCTCCCATATCTCCTTGCCGTAGTAGAGATACCGGGGCACGGGGATACGGGACTGGGCCTCCGGCGGCGCGGGATGCTGGGCGCGGAAGGCCTGTATTTCCTCCAGCAGGGCGGGGTCGATACCCTCGTCCCGCAGCTCTTTCCAAATGTCTGTCATGCGGATGCCCTCCTATGCGGTAGGTTTTTCCGTATTATAATCCCACAGCGCGTTAAGAGGACGTTAAGCATTCGAAAAATGAAGGAGGCACGCGGGGCGTGCCTCCTTCATTCAGCTCTCCATATTCTTGCCGAGGAAAGCGGCCACGGTCTGGGCCAGCTTGCACTCCGTCTCGCCGCCGGTGCGGTCATCGGCGGTGAGGAACAGCACCGCGCCCAGCACGTCCCCCTCGCAGAGAATGGGCGCGGCCACGGTGGCGCGGAATTGGTCGTTCTCCTCGCTGGCGGCAACGCCTGGGCCGCAGTACAGGCCGCGGTCGGTCATGATGTGCTCCAATTCGGCGGAGACGCGCTTGCCCAGCAGCTCGCGCTTGCCCGCCCCGGCGATGGCGATGACCGCGTCACGGTCGGTGACGGCGGCGGTGAAGTCAGTGCTGCGGGACAGGGTGTCGCAGAATTGGGCGGCGAAATCCTCCAGCCCGCTGATGAGGGAATACTTCTTGAAGATGACCTCCCCGTCCCGGGTGGTGTAGATCTCCAGGGGGTCGCCCTCACGGATACGCATGGTGCGGCGGATCTCCTTGGGGATGACCACGCGGCCCAGGTCATCGATCCGGCGGACGATGCCGGTAGCTTTCATATATGAAATTCCTCCAGTCAAAGCAGATTTTACATGGGTAGTATCTTCCTGCGGCGGTGGGAATATGCGCCGCGGCGTGAGGGAGAAAATGGATGAGATGGAACGCGGCTGCGCGCATATGGCACTGCAAAGCGTCGCGGCAAAGTATTTCCCTCGCGAGAAGAAGCGGCACGCCGGGGCGTGCCGCTTCTTCTCGCGAGGGAAAGTATATTGAGAGAAAACAGATGGCTTTGTAATCGACTTATGCGGCAGTGCGAGCGCTGCGGCGGGCGGTGCGCTCCTCGTAGTCCAACTCCAGCAGCCCGGCCTTGCTGGCAGCCTTTTGCCGGTCACGCCCCGCAGAGCCGCTGCTGCCGCGTGCGGCCCTGTGATGGAACGATCCCGATAAATCCCCCGGCCAGGCCAAGGGTATTTTCACCGCAGCCAAAGCGTCATGGCCGCCAGCAGGATGGCCAGGAAGCCGAAGCTGATGGCGGAGAACAGCGCTATGAACCGCCCCGTCTGCCCCTTGACGTGCTTGGTGTACTCCCGGAGGGTGATGAGACTGGCCAGCGAGGCCACCAGCGTCCCCGCGCCGCCGATGTTCACGCCCACCAGCAGACCCTGGTAGTCGTCGGTGAACCGGCTCAGGAGAATGGCGGCGGGCACGTTGCTGATGATCTGACTGGTCAGCGCCGATACCGGCATGACCCCGTGGGTCAGCAGCTGACGGAACAGCGCCTGTACCGGCTCGATCCGGGCCATGTTGCCGGAGAAGGTGAAGAACGCCGCGAACGTCACCAGCAACCCCCAGTCCACGCCCAGCAGGGCGCGGCGGTCCAGCACCAGCAGCGATGCCACGATGACCAGCAGCCCCAGCCAGTAGGGGATGCCCCGCAGCACCATGGCCACCGCCACGCAGAACAGCGCGGCGTATATCGCGGTGCGGCGCTTGTCCGGCAGCGCTTCCTGCCGGGGGACGGTCAGGCTTTCACGTGGCAGGAACAGGCAGCACAGCAGGATCAGCACCGTGGACAGCAGGAACGGCGGCAGCATGATGGACAGAAACTCGCCGTTGGGGATGCTGTAATGGTTAAAGAGGTACAGGTTCTGCGGATTGCCGAAGGGCGTCAGCATGCCGCCCAGGTTGGCGGCGCAGTTTTGCAGGATGAACGTCAGCGCCGTCCATTTCGTTTGGCCGGTGCGCTCCAGCACGAACCAGCTCAGGGGCAGGAACGTCAGCAGCGCCGTGTCGTTGGTCAGCAGCATAGAACCCACCAGCGTGATGGACACCAGCGCCGTCACCGCGCCGCGGGTGGTGTGGAACGTCTGCACCAGCCTTTGTGCCAGCAGGGGGAACAGCCCCACGCGGCGCAGCGCGCCCACCACCGCCAGCACGCACAGCAGGCAGGACAGCGTTTTTACGTCGTAGTAGCCCAGATAGGCCGCGTCCGGCGGCACGAATACCGCCGTCACCGCCGCCGCCAGCACGGCGATCACCGGCATGGCATTGGCCTTGCACCATGGAAGCAGCTTCATAAATACCTCGCCTAGAGAAAATTCAACGGTGGTAACAGTAGCACATTTTTGCCGAAAATGCAAGAGCGCACCGAAATGAAGAAACATCCGAAGAAAATATAACCCCCATCCGTTTCCGCACGACCGTCCTTACAGACTTGTATGAGCAAACGGGCGATATAAAATTGGCTCAAAAAGAGGCAGGACATACGACCCCCGCAATGACGCTGAAATATTACGCCAAGGGACGCAAAACCTCAGAACAAGCAGCCGCAGCAATCCAGCGGATATACACCGCCAGTTGATAGAAAGTTGGAAAGGTAAAAACCCGCAACCCCTTGTGCCGCAAGGGATAGCGGGCTTCCCATTTGCCAAAAAGTTAGTCGGTTAGTTGGTAAAACGCCGTTTTTTGGTAACGAGGCCGTTTTTCGAGGTTGCAAAAACACGCGAAAAGTTGCGAAAATATAGAAAAATCCGCAAAAACCTTTCGATTTAGGCGGAAATTGTTGGAGCTGCTGGGCGGATTTCCCCCTACGGGGATAAACTTCGACTCCGCAACGCAGCTTGCCAAAACAAAAAACCACCCTGCCGGGTGGTTTCCGTTCTGGAGCTGCTGGGCGGATTCGAACCGCCGACCTCATCCTTACCAAAAAGCCGTGGCTGCTTTTATGGCGTACCCATTCATGCCGAGAAAGAACCTCCAATCCCTTGTGCTGCAAGGGATTGGAGGTTCTCCTTGTTTTAGTGCGTTTTATTACATACCGGGGTGCTTTGCGTGGATTTAGGGTGTTTGTTGGAAAGATTGTTGGAAAACCGGGGGTAAACGCAAACCCATAGCGGGAAAGCTGTCCTGTGAACTTGCAATTCTGAAGGCCATGCCGCCATGCAGGCTGTTCGTCTGGATAGTGGGACTGACTATCGCTGTTTGCGGGCAGGAAATACCGCATTCGGCAGGGATGGCGGCTGGAACATGAGGGGGATGGGGTCGCAAGCTGACCCCGAATTGGTTGTTACATCGCGCGCCGCCTGCTACAATACTCAAAAACGACCGGGAGGCGTAGCGCATCATGCGGAAGAAATTGGAGATCACGGAGCGGGAGCTGACCCGCGCCGAATACCAACGGCTGCTGGACGCAGCCCAGGCGCGGGGGGACGTATGACTGCTGCTCTTGCTGGAAACCCTCTGCGCCACGGGTATCCGGGTCAGCGAGCTGCAATACATCACCGTGGAGGCGGCGCGAAACGGCGTGGCGGAAATTGCCCTGAAGGGCAAGATCAGAACCATTCTGCTGCCCACAAAGCTGTGCCGCAAGCTGCTTAAATACGCAAAAAAGTGCGGTGTTGTCCACGGGCAGATATTTCTGACGAAAAAGGGAAACGGGCTGTCCCGGAAGTTTATCTGGGCGGAGATGAAGAAGCTGTGCGAGGCGGCGAAGGTAGCGCGGAGCAAGGTGTTTCCCCACAATCTGCGGAGGCTGTTCGCCCGGACGTTCTACGCCGCCTGCCGGGACGTGGTGCATCTGGCGGACGTGCTGGGACACAGCAGCATCGAGACGACCCGCATCTACCTGCTGTCCACGGCAAAAGAAAGTGCCCGCCAGCTGGACAGGCTCGGTCTGCTCAGCGGGTGGGCATAATTATTATTCCATTTCGACTTGCCGAAAGTGTGCAGCAGCAACGCCCCGCAGCCGAGGCTGCGAGGCGTAAATGAATATAATTGGAAGAGCCGGTTCAAAATGTTACGGAACGGCTCTGCCTTATCGTGTGAAATTGTTGCGTTTGCTTGACTTTAGTCCTTAAATGTGATACCCTATCGTTGGAATTTTGGCGGCATACTGAGCATTTTGTCAGTGCCTCGTCGAATTAATAATTATGTCACGAACGGAGCAATTATGGCACGGAGAAGAGCGAACAGCGCGAAGATCGACCCGGCACTTTTCCATCGCAGCGCATCATCCGTGACGCTGACGGAGGACGTGATCACGGCCTATGTGTCCATCCTGCGCGGAGAGGGTCGTGCGGAGTCAAGCTTGCATCTCTGTGAGACTGTCCTGCGGCAATTCCTTGCGTTTTTACCGGACGGTGTTCTTGCGAAGGACTCGTTATCCGCGTGGCGCGAGCAGCTGCTGACCGAGGGATTTGCCATCCGAACGGTGAATTGCAGAGTCTCCACTGTGAGCGCGCTGTTAGAAGCTATGGATTGCCGGGAGTTTCAGGTAGACCGCCAGCTTCGCCCTCCCCAGTTCGAAGCCCCGGAGCTGACGCGGCAGGAGTACCTGCGGATGCTGCAAACGGCGAAGGTGCTGAAGGATCGGCGGGGCTATGTGTTGGCGAAGCTGTTTGCCACCACGGGCCTGTCGGTGTCGGACCTGCCGCTGGTGACGGTGGAGGCCGCAGAGGCCGGTCGGCTGGTGAAGGGACGGGAGATCGTCCGGTTTCCGGAGGGTCTGCAAACCGACCTGCTGGCGTACGCCAAGCAAAACGGACGTCTGACCGGCACAATCTTCACGCAGAAGAACGGCTCACCGCTGATGCGTACACAGGTGAGCGTGTATATCCAAAAGCTGGGACAGGATGCGCGGATACCCGTCGAGAAAGCCAACGTCCGCGCACTGCGCCAGCTGCACAAGACCGCCGTGGCGGCCATAGAAGCCAACTTCGACCTCCTTGTCCAGCAGGCGTACGAACGCCAGCTGGAGGTGGAGGAGGTCAGCGCGGGTTGGTAAATCAAAACAGTAAGGGATCGCACTATGACTTTAGCAAAAGACAAGCCGCAATTTGATTTGAAGCGCGTGTTCGCGCTGTGTTTTGCCGTGTACGCGGTGCTTATCATCGCGTTTTACTTTCTGGCAGGCGACCAGCTGCATTTCCGCCGCTCCCGCGGCGAGGTGGCCATGCCCGCCGCCGAGGCGGGGACGATAGAGCTGGTGCAGGGGACGTACGTGCAGCAGACGTTCACCGCGAAGATCCAGCGATTGGAAAGCGTGTCCGTCCAGTGGGGTACGTACTACCGCGCCAACGCCGGCACGGTGACCATGGCGCTGTACCGCGGCGAGGAGCTGCTGGGGCAGCAGACCTTTGACGCGGCGGCAATCACCGAGGGCGGCGTGACCACGCTGACCTTTGATACGCCCCTGGAGGGACTGGTGAGTGTGCCTCTGACGCTGCGGCTGTGGGCGGATTCCACCCCCGGCAGCGCGGTGTCACCTATGATGAATACCTCCGCACCGCAGACGGAGGGCTTTGCCCTCGACTTGAACGGCTCTGCCGCTGCGGGGACGCTCTGCTTCTCCGCCGGTGGCGAGGACTATATCTGGACGGGGCTGCATTATTGGGAGTTCGCGGCGGCGTTTGGGCTGCTGCTGGCATCGTACCTGTTCTGGTCATATAAGCGGTGGCAGCAGGGAAAGCCCAGCGCGCTGGTGAAGGCCGTTGTCGCTGTGCGGAAGTACCGGTTCCTCATCAAGCAGCTGGTGGATCGGGACTTCAAGGCGAAGTACAAACGCTCGGTGCTGGGCGTGTTCTGGAGCTTTCTGAATCCGCTGCTGAACATGGCGGTGCAGTACGTGGTGTTCTCCAATCTGTTCCGCTTCGACATACCGTATTTCCCCGTCTACCTGCTGTGCGGCAACGTGATCTTCACCTATTTCTCCGAGTCCTGCGGCATGGCCCTGACCTCCATCGTGGGCAACGCCAGCCTTATCACCAAGGTCTACGTGCCCAAGTATATCTATCCGCTGACCCGGATACTGTCCTCCCTCGTCAATCTGCTGATCTCCATGATCCCGCTGATTGCCGTGGCACTGATCTCCGGGTTGCTGCCTGCACCGGCGTATATCCTGTCGCTGTATGCCTTCGTGTGTCTGGCACTGTTCTGTCTGGGACTGGGGATGCTGCTGTCGGCGGCCATGGTGTTTTTCCGGGATGTTCAGTTCCTGTGGGGCGTGCTGACCACCATTTGGATGTATCTGACCCCTATTTTCTATCCGGTCTCCGCACTGCCGGAGACCGCCCAGCGCATCGTGATGATGAACCCGCTGTACTACTACGTGACCTTCGTGCGGACGTGCATCATCGACGGCGTTTCACCGGAGCCGACCATGTACGCCCAGTGCCTGCTGTACGCCATTGCGGCACTGGTAGTAGGCGCGTGGGTGTTTAAGAAGAATCAGGATAAGTTCGTGCTGTATCTGTGAGGTGGAGTATGGAGCAAAACGATATTACCATTTCCGCCCGGGATGTGGCGATGCGCTTTCGGCTGACGGATGACAAGATCCTGTCGCTGAAGGAATTCGTTACGCGGAAGATACGCGGAAAAATCAAGACCAACGAGTTCTGGGCACTGAAGGGCGTCAGCTTCGACGTGCATAAGGGCGAGGTACTGGGTATCATTGGGCGCAACGGCTCCGGCAAGAGCACATTGCTTAAGTGTATCTCCGGCATTTTGAAGCCTACGCGGGGCAGCGTGACCTGTCACGGGAGCATCGTACCCATGCTGGAGCTTGGCTCCGGCTTCGACCCCGACCTGACGGGACGGGAGAACGTATTTCTGAACGGCGCGATCTTGGGCCACACGGAGGATTTTCTAAAGGAGAAATTCGACGAGATACACGAGTTTTCCGAGCTGGGCGAATTCATTGATGTACCCATTCGGAATTACTCCAGCGGCATGATGGCGCGGCTGGCGTTCTCGGTGGCGACGGTGGTGAATCCGCAGATCCTTATCGTGGACGAGATACTGTCCGTGGGCGACGAGGCATTTCAAGCCAAGAGCCGTGCGCGGATGATGGAGCTGATGAGCGGCGGCACCACGGTGCTGTTCGTGAGCCACAGCCTCAGTCAGATCCGGGAGATGTGCGACCATGTCCTGTGGCTGGACAGCGGAGAAGTGAAAATGTACGGCGAAACACAAGAGGTGTGCGATGGGTATCAAGAAGAATAGCGTGCCGCTGCACAGAAAGCTGACATTTGAAGATGTATGCAGGCAATACACCGCACCCATTTTAACAAATTACGTATGGTGGATACTTCACGAGGCCGAGGCAAGAGGAATCAGTAGAATATACTTTCTCGCGCGAGACGGGTTGATTCTAAAAAACATTGCGGAAGAGCTTTGCACCACGTTTTCTCTCCGCATTTCGTGTCACTACCTTTATGTTTCACGCGCCGCTCTGCGGATGCCGACCTATCACTTCATCGGAGAAGAAGCATATAAGCTGCTTTTAGGGTATTCATATCAGGTAACACCGGTGTCAATGCTGCAGAGAGCACTGCTGCCGGAAGAAGTGATCAATAAAATCCTATATGAAGTAGACTGTCCGGATGCAAAAAGGAATGTGTTGCTTACCCGAATTGAAACCGAGGAGTTTGCAGAAAAAATTTGGAAATGTCCAACTTACTGTGATGCAGTTTGGAAAGAATCTGAGCATGCGTATCCGGTTATTATCGACTATTTTCGTCAAGAGGGCCTATTCGATGAAGGCGTGGTCGCAATTGTTGACTCCGGTTGGAACGGTTCGATGCAGCGCAGTTTGCGTCAGCTTTTGGACAAAGCGGGGTGTGATAATCACATCATAGGCTTTTATTTCGGCTTGTTTAATGAGCCAGAGCATGACAGCCGCAGCAAATATCTCTCATGGTACTTTGCTCCTAACAGCAGCTTGTCTAACAAAATCAAATTTTCGAACAATCTCTTTGAGTGTATGTGCGCGGCACCTCACGGAACAACATTAGGGTACGAATATCGGGACGGGGCGGTGTGTCCGGTTTTGGGAAGATCCCCCTCGAAAAAGCAAGATGATTTTGTGCGAGAGCAGATGAGCCAAGTACTGTGCGAGGTCCCAAGCATAGTCAAGGGTAGAAAACTACACGATTTTCCTGCCGATGCCCTGTATCGGGAAACGCAGAATCTGGTACGAGGCTTAATGTACCGACCAACAAGAGAAACTGTGGAAGCTTTTCAGGCGATAAGCTTTTGCGATGACATATACGAAAGCTACTATTCTGCTTTAGCAAATGACCTTCAAATCAAGCATTTGAGGGATTATACGGTGCTTGCACGAGTGCGCGGCGCTCTCAAACGTACCGATAAGGCTAGTGATGACATCCCTTGGCCGTATGGGGTCGCGGCATTGCTGCCGCCGTACAAAGCAGCTTGGTATCGGTTCAATATACTCATTTGGGAGTATTTGAAAGTGTCTCCCGCCCGCCAGATCTATGGGCGGATCAAGAGAATGCTCTGTCGATAGAAGCTGCAAAATGTATTTGATCAGTACGATAGTTGTGGGAGGACTTCAATGAGAGCCATAAAAGATCGGTTGCAACGCTCCCTTCAAAAGCATGAATGGATCCATAGGCTTCTGCGGGTAGGGAAAGCGGGCGTAGAGAGGGCGAAGAGTAAGATTCTATATAGAGCTTATCCAAGCTTCGATGGCCGTAATTTGCGCCCAATATATGGCTTGCTTTCGACGTATGACATAGTTTCTTTCGATATTTTTGATACGCTGATCTCTCGAAAAGTCGGTGCCCCAAGGAACCTATTTTATGTGATGGAAGAACGCAACGGTATTTCTGGTTTTCATGACAAAAGGATTGCCGCCGAAAGAACTGCCCGACAGAAGTGCAGCGAGAAAAACGGTGAAGTGGACATCTTCGACATATACCGTGAGTTTGCCGATTCCCCTGCGGCGGATGTTGAAAATATGGTGCGTGAAGAATTGCGAGCAGAAAAGGAAACCTGTTACGCGAATCCGGAAATACAAATGCTTTATCAGCTGCTTGCGGGAAAAGGCAGCCGAATGATCGCGGTGTCGGATATGTATATTCCGGGAGAGTATTTGCGGGAACTGCTAGATAACTGCGGGTATTCCAAAATTGAGCAGATTTTCGTTTCCTGTGATTACGGCGTCGCTAAAGGGAATGGTGCATTGCAGAGGCTGGCGCACTCGAGCATGGGGGACAAAATGAAGTGCATCCATATTGGTGATAATTTTACAAGCGATGTGCTGGGAAGCAAGACAGCCGGATGGGATGCGGTTTGGTATCATTAGGCGAGGATTTTTCGTGGACGATATAATTCTTTTTTTGCAAAGGAGAGGAAGGAAATGAAGAAACTGCTTGAGGCGTTAAATGGTAAGTCTGCGCTGATTGTGGATATAGACGAGCTTTTGTTTGTTGATTTACTAAATAACCCATTGGAGAGGCTTTCTTGTATTGAAAAAATCGTGGGGCTGCCGGGTTTTTCGGATGCAAGAATAGGGGTTGAAGAGCATGGAAATATCATCTCTTTAAAAAATATATATGAAATAATCCATCGCAGTTATCGGGAAGCTGAGCCGGTTGAGATTGATCTGCGTTTCTTTGGCGCACATGTTGATCCGGAAATGAACAATTTTCTCGGGATGGCTATGCATCGGAAAGTGCAGATATATCTCTGTAATAATACCGGCCTTCCCCAAGCAGATATGGAGCGGTTTTTGCAAAAAAATGGTTGTTCTGGTTATACAAAGATTTATTCTCCGAAAACGCAAGACGAATACGCAAATATATGCAGGGAGATTGTGCAGTCAAACAACATAGAACCCACAGAAGTTCTATATGTGACTAACACCGAAGAGGCTTGCAATGTACCCGGCGTGTTTAAGTATACATGGCAACCTGTGCTGAGACGCCATGGATACAACAAGAATTCCGCTTTTTTTGCTGCGCTTAACAGTGCGCGAAGAGAGGATGCGTGGATTTCTGCGCTGGAAAATCTTATTTCTTTGTCACAGTCTGCTGGGAAACTGAGCGACAGGTGGTTTTCTTTCGGTTATAAGTACATAGGGCTTTTGGCATTTGAATATGTAAAGTTCATTGGTGAAACTGTCAAAAAGCTGAAAATAAGAAAAGTGTTTTTTGCATCAGAGAACTGCTTTTTAATAAAGGCGGCCTTTGAATTGATGTATCCGACCATCATTGCAGAACTCGTCGAATACAGAAACGCCGCGCAGATACAGGAACTAATTGACAAAGGCGATATCCTTTCTGAAACATCAGCAATTGTGGACATGGATCGTTTAATGCCGTTGCTGGGTAAGCTTGAAGATTCTCGCACGAGAACTACTGCGTGTAACAATCCAATGGCATTTTGGTGGGAGTATACCCCTGCGGTTTGCTGGAGATCCGGTTCCCTGAGCAGCGTTAATGTAGGTCGAGGCAGCAGGGACAATCCCAATACAAATGCCTATTTGTATAATATCTTGATGCTTGCTTTGGCACAACCGCAATCCGAGATTGCCAGCAAAATATATAGTGGCGCACTAAGCTGTGTGCAGGAGCTATGCGCTGTTAATGAAAAATATAAACTGCCACAGAGCCAGAATGGCATACACGCTATTTGCAGCTATTTGCAAAACCACATAGACGGGAAAGACCGCGCGCTACTTGAACAGGCTGTTACATATTGTGGAAATAACAAAAAGTGGCCAATTTTTAAGCAGGGGAAACCAGTGGTTGGGATTGCCAATCCTTGGCCTGAGGATGTCAGTGCTGAGGCGGAAGTGATAACTCGACTCAAACGTACTGCGGAAGAAAATGAAATTGATTGTGTTTTGATTGACGGATTCGGACATATTCTGACTGACAAACAGGGACAAACAGGGGAATACATTAACGACGAATCTGTCAGCTTTGTGATTACGACGCACTATGAGTGTGCAAAAGTTCGAAACATCTTCTACTATAATCCCTTATGGAATCCTCCTGAAATTCCGCTAAATTTAAGCGACTATACTCCAAGAGTGACCAACCAGTTCATGATGAATGACGACTTTCTCATCTATGACAATGGTGGTATGTCCAATCATTTGCGCTCGGTACTGATGAACTGCCCTCGGACGCTGGAGGGGACCTCTGCTTTGACGGCGTCTTTTCCGGCCAGTGCCGCACTTCCTCCGAAGCTGGAAAAGCCCGTTATGTTCTACTGCGGTATGAATTGGGAAGTCATGTTCGGTGGACCCGGACGGCATGATGGACTCTTCAAACTGCTGGACGATTCACGCAAGGTGGAGATATACGGACCGGAACGAGTAGAGGCATGGGGCGGATTGAAGCCTTGGGCAGGGTATCACTGCTACAAGGGTATGATTCCGTTTGACGGTTTTTCAATTTTGGAAAGAATCAACGAATGCGGGATTTGTCTTGTGCTTTCCTCCGATACACACAGACGCGCGGGGGCTGCCACTAACCGCCTTTATGAAGCGTGTGCTGCTGGTGCAGTTATCATTTCCGACGACAATGAGTTCGTATTGGAACATTTTAAGGACGCGGCCCTATTCATCACTTTTAACAAAAATGATCCCATTGATACATTCCGCCAGATCATGGAAAAGTATGAGTGGATCGTGAGTCACCGTGAGGAAGCACTAAAGCTGGCGCAGCGCGCACAGAAAATCTATCTTGAGAAATATTCGTTGGATGTACAACTGAATCAAATCATTTGCAATCATCCGGCAAGATTTGACCAATTGAGCAAGGATATGTTTGCACAAAATGAAGAGAAGAAAGTTCTTGTGACCTTTGTGCTTAATACGCAAAAAAGTGATATCGCACGGAAATGGATAGATCGTGTGATACATAACCTGCACGGCCAGATCTATCAGAATATGGAATTGGCGATTGCCGCAGATGGAAAGGTAGCAGAGAGTGTAGCAAGGTATTGCTATACGCGCTGCGGATGCGCGCATGTTATCGCTATGCCTCTGTTTGACGCAAAGGGCGTTCGTGCGATGACAGATGGCGAGGCAATTCGCAATATGCAGAAAAAAATTCCCCACGACTATTACATTAATACCACCGCGAATGAAGTTTGGTTCTTTGACCATATCACAGCTCTTGTACGTGCCATTTCGGGAGAGGGCATCATGTGTGCATATTCCGGTGCCGCCTATGAAGATACATCCGGCATCCGCCGCGTAAATTTCTTCGATGTGCTGAATGCGTCTTATCTGTACCATATGAATCAGCCAGGGCATCCACTTGTAGCAGGACAATTCCTCTTTAGGGCGGAAGCGCATGCTGATCTTCCTGACTACCTTTTTGGAAACCTGGACGGCAAAGAACACATGGCATATTGTGGCATTGAACACTATAGATGCGATGCCCCCATCGCGTTTGCCAAGCGAATGAGCTTGGTGTACTCTGCAGGGCCGGGCGACGCCCGCGGGATTGTTCTGAGCGACGCTATGCAGTGCCGGTTTATCAAAGATCTCTTGCGTTTCTGCATTCCTGAACAAGCGCAGGTATTGTCGATCGAGAGCGGTGAGGCGGGCGGTATTGCAAAGAGGGAGATGGCCGACTTGGTTTTGTACGCGCCGCTTAAAGTGTACCTGCGTTTGCGGTTCTATCGATTCTGCCTACGGCGGAAAAAGCAGGGTACGTCAGCGTACAAGAAATATGCAGAAAAATACGATGCCTGCCTTGAAAAATATCGTGAGTATTGGAATATGTAACTGCCGAGGTACTCTAATGAACAACGAAAATAAGACTATCCGCTCAGTAGCTCTGTATCGCATATTAGCGATGCTGGTGGTTTTGTATTACCATTTAGTGGAAATTCCAAGTTACTCGCTCGAGATTATTAACGTAACAAAGAGCCCATTGCCCGCACCGATACTGCCCGAAACTGCCTTTAGCAAGGTAGGGCTGCTTATTTACTATCGGCTACATGTCGATATGGGTTCTCTTGCTGTGGTGATGTTCTTTATTGCCTCCGGATACTTAATTAGTCGGATGATGGAACGCTATTCTAGACGGGAATTCCTAGTTAATCGAGCGATTTCGACATTCCCTACGCTTTGGGTAAGTTTGATCGTTATTGCGGTTTTTGTCGGATTGTCCCAAGGAATTGTATTCACACCGAAAGACTTTCTGGCATCAATGTTTCCCTTTTGGCCTGTTCAATCAGGGGCGTTTATATCCGCTGTCCTTTGGACAATGCGTATTGAATTAAAGTTTTATATTTTAGCAGCCCTTTTCTGGAAGAATCGAAAGGCCTTTGTCACGTGCGGGTACATACTGATAATACTGATGTCAACTGTTTATTATGAGTTTCGGACTCCAGCAATCCATGCTCAGATGCTGGATATCCAGTTTATGTGCTTTTCCTTCCTTGGAGTCATTATCGAAGATAGGCAGCGAGCGCTACAGGAGGGGGGAAATCGCAGACATAAATATGAATATTTACAGGTGATTTCCGCTTGTGTTTTATTCAACTTGATTCTATTTAAGACGAGTGCTTGGTTGTTTCAGGATGGCGGTGACAGAATGAGCTATCCTAACTGTGTTACTCAAATTCTTCCGGTACTATTGTTTGTACTTCTTGTTGAGTTGGAGCAACATTTTCCTGCGGCATTTCAGAAAATTCCTAGACACATATTGGCTATCGGAAAACCAGTATTACCATACTACCTGACACATGTAGCTTGCGGTCTAATCGCAATGATGGAGCTTTCGCAAAGGGGTTGTGGCGTGATAGTCACACTTTTGGGTGGCTGGGTAACTGCATTTATTGTGGCAGTTGTGATTTACGTACTCGTTACAAGACCGTCTGGAGTGTTAATGAAGAAAATAATTCGCACCATGAGAAAAGAACAGTAAAGAGGTGCTATACGCCAATTATGGACTTCTGATTTTTGAATTGCTGACCATTAGTAGATATTTCACTGATTCTCAGCGGGTACACACTGATCCATACGATTATGGCAGAAGAGTCCTTTGTGGTAGAGAAAAATGAAAGCTTATAGGTGTAAAGGAGTGATAGATCTGTGAACAGTAATAGCGTAATCTATATCGCTGGCGGTAATGGTGTGGCTGGAAGTGCTATCAGGCGGGGGTTAGAAGAGAAAGGGTTTCAGAATATTCTCGTTCCGACACATAAAGAGATGGACTTAAATAATCAGCAGCAAGTAGATTCTTTTTTCGAGCAAAACCAACCGGACTATGTATTCTTTGCTGCGGCAAAAATGGGCAGCATTGTTTACCGAAACGAACATCCGGCGGATATTATGGAACAGAATCTCGTTATGCAAACGAATGTATTGCGCGCTGCGCACCAAAATCACGTAAAAAAACTACTTTTTATGAGCAGCGACTTTGTGTACCCCAATACGAAAAATGGAATTCTTTGTGAAACAGATTTCATGACCGCGATACTTGGGCAGAAGGATCTACCGTATTCATTAGCCAAGGTTGCTGGTATCAAAATGTGTGATTTTTATCGTCAGCAATACGGTGACAATTTCTTTGCCGTAGTGCCATGTGCATTTTTTGGCCAAAACTCTTCTTTCGACTTGAGGCAGGCAAGTGTTGTAGCAGCATTAATTAAGCGGTTCCACGATGCAAAGGTCAACGGTGCAAAAGAGCTTGTCTTATGGGGATCCGGGAAACCCGTAAAAGAATTTTTGCTGAGCGACGATATTGCAAGTGCCTGTATATTTTTGATGGAACATTACGAGGATGGTGGCCTTGTAAATATCGGCGCAGGAGATGGCGGACACAGCATCATGGAAATTGCTGAGTCAATTCGTGATGTAGTGGGTTTTGACGGTGCAATTACTTGCGACCTGACAAAGCCGGACGGCATAATGCGCAGGGTGATGGATTCCTCGAAGCTGAAATCTCTTGGCTGGACTCCTCATTATACCTTAGATGATGCGCTTAAAAAAGTATATGCATACTTTTTGACAACAGAATATGCGCATTAAGTTGTCGAGTGGTCGGAAAATGTGAGAAACCAGCATCTTTATTATAAGGAGACCAGTATTAAAAATGATTTACACAAAGACCCCCTTCCGTATGTCTTTCTTTGGCGGCGGAACAGATATGAAAGAGTTCTTTGAGGAGCATGGTGGTGCGGTTTTATCTACTACTTTTGACAAATACTGCTATGTCAGCGTCAGACATCTTCCGCGTTTCTTTAATTACAGAGATCGCTTAGCATATTCCAAGATTGAAGAAACTGCGTCTGTTGGTGAGATTGAGCATCCTATGGTACGCAACGCCATGCGGTATTTAGATATGCATGACTTGTGCATTAGCTATGATGCCGACTTGCCGGCCAGAAGCGGGTTAGGCAGCAGCAGCAGCTTTGCCGTAGGCTTGCTGAACGCCTTCCACGCGTTAAAGGGGCAGTATGCGAACAATGAGCAGCTGGCGAAAGAGGCTATCTATGTGGAGCGTGTGCTCTGCGCCGAGGGTGGCGGATGGCAGGATCAAATTGCGGCTGCCTATGGCGGCATGAATCGCATAAGCTTCGGTCCTGACGGCTTTGAAGTGTCTCCGGTCATAATCCAAAAGGAACGTAAGGAGTTGTTAAATCGCAACCTGCTAATGTTTTTCACAGGTTTTTCCCGCTTTGCAAGCGATATTGAAAAGGAAAAAGTAAAGGCGATCCGTGACAAAACGGCGGAGTTAAAAGAGATGGTTCAGCTTGTTGATGTGGGAGAAAGGATCCTGACTGATCGACACGGCGATTTGGACGAATTTGGAAGATTACTTCATCATACTTGGCAGCTGAAACGAGGCATCGGCAGCGGCGTCAGTACAGACGTGCTGGACTCTATCTATCAAAAAGCCATGGAAAACGGCGCACTGGGCGGGAAGCTCTTGGGTGCGGGCGGAGGCGGATTCTTCATCTTCTATGTGCCGGAAGACAGACAGGAGCCTGTGAAAACAGCTTTGAAGGATCTACTATATGTTCCCTTTAAGTTTGAGGACTCCGGCACGAAGATTCTCTATTACCATCCGGAAGATTACATTGTTGAAGACTGAGAAAGCGAGGGTTTTGATATGAAGAGAGCTTTGATCACCGGCATGACCGGTATGGTCGGTTCACATTTGGCAGACTATATTCTGGAACACACGGATTGGGACGTTTATGGGATGCAGCGTTGGCGCAGTCCGCTGGACAATATTATGCACTTGATGCCCCGCATCAATGCCAAGGATCGCGTTTTTGTTGAGTATGGCGATTTGAACGATATGTCCAGCCTGCTTACTGTCTTAAACAAAGTCAAGCCCGACTATATTTTCCACCTTGCCGCACAGAGCTATCCTCAGACGAGCTTTACGGCCCCGGTGGATACGCTGGGAACTAACATCCTTGGTACTTGCCGCTTGCTGGACGCTGTAAAGCAGCTTGGATTGGAGCCTGTCATTCATGTATGCGCTTCCAGCGAGGTGTTCGGCCGTGTAACATCGGACAAGCTTCCTATCAACGAAGAGTGCTGCTTCCAACCAGCTTCTCCGTATGCCATTTCTAAGGTGGGAACGGATCTGGTCGGTCGCTTCTACGCAGAGGCGTATGGCATGAAGGTCATGACGACCCGTATGTTTACACATACCGGACCGCGCCGCGGCGATGTGTTCCATGAGAGTACCTTTGCCAAGCAGGTAGCCATGATTGAAGCCGGTCTGCAAGAACCTGTCATCAAGGTTGGTAACTTGGATTCTCTGCGTACCTATGCTGATGTACGTGACGCGGTGCGTGCTTACTTTATGCTTGTGACCTGTAACCCCATACCCGGCGAGTATTACAACATCGGGGGCAGCTATACCTGCAAGGTAGGGGATACACTGCAGTTCTTTATCGATCACTCGCCCATGAAGGAGAAGATCCGTGTAGAGGTTGATCCTGCACGCCTGCGCCCCATTGATGCCGATTTGCAGGTGCCTGATTGTAGCAAGTTTAAGGCACACTGCGGCTGGGAGCCGGAGATCCCTTATGAAAAAACAATGCTCGATCTGCTGAACTACTGGCGAGAGAAGGTCGCGGTCACGGGCGTGTATATTGACCGCTGAGGGCAGTGTTATGCTGAGAATCATTAAAACAGATTTTGAGTTCTCCGATGACCGGGGGACGATCACGCAGCTGATTCATGACGGATATAAGCAGATCAATGTGATTACCAGTAAAAAAGGCGTCTTTCGCGGCGGACACTACCACAAGGAGAACAGAGAGGCGTTTTACGTCGTTTCTGGGGCGGTGAAGTTGGATGTCAATGGGCAGATGCACGCCTTTAAGAGCGGTGACTTCTTTGGGATTGACCCTTTTGATATGCATAGCTTCCTGTTTGAAGAGGACACGACACTGGTGAGTATGTACAGCGATGGTGTGGAAAAAGCAGACGGAACGAAGGATATTTATACGGAGTAACAATCATGTTGAAAAAGCAAGCAACGCATGAGATCGACCTTGTGGTCGAGCGGTATCCGTGCCTGAGCAGTATGCGAGAGCAAATGCTGCAAGCGGTTATGGCCATGAAAAGCACATATCTGCGGGGCGGGACGATCCTTACCTGCGGGAATGGCGGAAGCGCGGCAGATAGCCTGCATATTGTGGGCGAGCTGATGAAAAGCTTTGTAGCAAAGCGCAGCATCCCATCGGAAGTAGCAAAAGAGCTTGCAGAAAGATTTCCGGAGGATGCCGAATTCTATTTGCGTAACCTGCAAGGAGCCGTTCCTGCGATCTCGTTGGTAAATGAAGTGAGCCTAATGACGGCGTTTGGAAACGATAAGTCCTCGGAACTGGTTTTTGCACAGCAGGTATTGGGCTACGGCAAACCGGGGGATGTGCTCATTGCTATTTCCACTTCCGGCAATTCTGCCAATGTGCTTCATGCGGCAAAGGTTGCCAGATGCATGGGCATCCACGTCATCTCGTTGACCGGTGAGGGTGGCGGAAAGCTGAGAGATTTGTCCGACATCCTGCTGGCGGTTCCTTCGCAAGTTACATATCAAATCCAAGAGCTGCACTTGCCAGTATATCACGCACTTTGTTTGGCGATAGAGGCGGAGATTTTTGCATGATAGAGGATGCACAGATGGTTTTAACAAATATCAATCGCAGGAAATTATCTGCCAGCAAGGAGACATTGTCATGGAAGCAATCGTTCTAGCAGGCGGTTTTGGAACTCGCCTGAGTCATATAGTCAAGGATGTACCAAAACCGATGGCCCCGGTGGCGGGAAAGCCATTTCTTGAGTACATTCTGGATGATTTGGTCAGGCAAGGCGTAACACGCATCGTGATAGCTGTACACTATAAGAAAGAGCGCATCATGGAGTATTTTGGTAACGCCTTTCGTGGCGCGGAGATTCTGTATTCCGTAGAGGAAACGCCCCTGCTTACCGGCGGAGCTATCAAAAAAGCGCAGGAGCTCTGTCTGGATGACTTTGTCTGGATCATCAATGGAGATACGTATTTTGAGGTCCCATTGGCAAAGATGCGGTCTGAGGCAGAGGCTTCGGCAAAAGTGGTCATTGCAGTAAAGAAAATGCAAAACTTTTCCCGGTATGGGCAGGTTGACATTGCCGCAGACGGCAGAGTGACCGCTTTTCGGGAAAAGGCTCCCTGCGAGCAGGGCTTCATCAACGGTGGTGTTTATTGCTTGCAGAAATCCACGCTAGATAAGTATCCGGAAAAATTCAGCTTAGAAAACGACTGCTTCCCGCAGCTCTTGGAGGCGGGGGGGATTTACGCCTTAGAGAGCCGCGGATATTTCATCGACATCGGTGTGCCGGAGGACTACTACAGGGCACAGCAGTATTTTGAGCAGAAAGGCAATTCACATTGATGGGAAAGCGGAGTGCTGCATTTTTTGACCGTGATGGAACGATCAACGTGAACTATGGGCATGTGTACAAACCGGCAGATCTGACATTTGTTGAAGGAACACCTGAAGTGATCCGCAAATATAACGACGCACATATTCCGGTTATTGTTGTTACCAATCAGGCTGGTATTGCAAAGGGCATGTATACCGAAGCAGATATGCACCGTTTCAACAGCTATATGAACCGCTGTTTACGCGAGAAATACAACGCACATATTGACGCCTTTTACTTCTGCCCACATCATCCGGATTATACGGGCGAATGTGATTGCAGAAAACCCAAGCCGGGTATGTTTTTCCGTGCGGCAAAGGACTGGAACATTGATCTCACTAAGTCAATTATGTACGGCGATAAGGAGAGCGACAAGCAAGCGGCAGAGCGAGCGGGAATTCCCAAATTTATACTTATACTTGGCGGTGATGGATTGAGGTAAGTCTGTTAGGGAGAAGGTATCTGCCAACGAGTAAATGGGAGTTTTCTTGCGGGATAATGGGAAAGGAGAGAAAAACGTATGAAACAGAGGCTTATCAGCATTTTTGCAACACTCACTCTGCTTCTGACGCTGCTGCCGGTACAGGCGTTTGCGGAAGAAGCACCTGCGGAGAGCGCGTACGCCGCAGAGGAAACCGTCATTGAGCAGACCTCTGCGGAGGAAGGGACTCCTGTGGAGGAAGAGGTACCTGTGGTGGAAGAAGTCCCTGTAGCAGAATCTCCTACCGGGGAAGGAACTCCCGCAGAGGAATTTTCCGCTGAAGTGGAATCTGTGACGGGGGAAACGCAGGCAGAGGAAGGACAACCTTCGGATGAGGCGATGCCCGCAGATGAAAATCCCGTAGAGGAGGAACCTGTTGCCGAGGAGAATCAGGTTGCCCCGTTGGTGCTCACCTGCACCTCATCTGTAGCCTTGCCCGATAACGACACCCTTTTGATGGAGTATTTCTATCAGGAAAACGGGGGTTCTTATTCGGAAACAGTACCTTACAACACCGCACAGCAGGATGCCTATTATGCCGCGGTACTGCCTGATGGCTGCCAAGAATTCTACAATCAGCTGGTGACCGGTGTTGAAGCGATCGCACGACGTAGCGGCGGCAATGATACGGCCACGGTAACGATTAACTGGTCCGGTATCGACCAAGGCGCAGTGTCCGCTAACTTCAACGCGATCTACTCTGCTCTGCTGCTCAATGTGCCGCAGTATCTGTATTGGCATGATAAAACACTGGGGGCAGGTTTCTATGGAAACACGGTGTACTTTCAGGCTGCCAAGGATTACCGTGTGGAAAAAACGACGACTATTGGTGATTCTTCCGTTTACATAACACTTGACGGAGAGAGAATGACCAGAGTTAACACGGCACTGGCTAACGCCAATAATGTTTTAACCAGCCATGCAGCGGAAATCGACTTCGCCAAGCTGACAAGCTACAAGGATGAGATCTGTGCCCTAACAAACTATAACTACGGGGCAGCTTCCGGAAGCGGTATGCAGGATCTGGGAAGTGATCCGTGGCAGATGATTTATGTTTTTGACGGCGATCCAAACACAACTGTAGTCTGCGAGGGCTATTCCAAGGCGTTCAAATACCTCTGCGATCTGAGCAGCTGGAATAACCCTGTGGAGTGCATCTTGGTGACAGGAGTCACCACTGGTCGCCATATGTGGAATGTGGTAAAAATTGAAAGCAGAAACTACTTGGCAGATATTACCAACTGTGATAGTGGGTGGAATCTGTTTCTATGTGGCGTGTCCAGCTCAACCAGTCCTTATAGTGCCGCTGGCTGGACATATACACTTGACAAGGAGATGTACACGCTCTACTCAGCAGCAGACCTGGTGATGTCCACAGAGGCGTATACGCCGACCACCACACCTGAACCGGTTAAAAACGGGCTGATAGAAGAAGGCGGTACATGGTATTACTATGTAGACGGCAGGGTTGCCACTGAGTATACGGGGTTGGTAGAGCACGGCGGCGCTTTCTTCTATGTAAACGGCGGGGTACTGGATTGGAGTTACTCAGGACTTGTACAGCACGGTGGCTACTGGTATTATGTGAGCTGCGGCGTGCTGGATTGGAGCTACACGGGACTAGTGGAGTATGGCGGCACATATTTTTATGTAAACTGCGGAATGCTGGATTGGAGCTATGCGGGATTGGTAGAGCACGGCGGCGCTTTCTTCTATGTAAACGGCGGGGTACTGGATTGGAGTTACTCAGGACTTGTACAGCACGGTGGCTACTGGTATTATGTGAGCTGCGGCGTGCTGGATTGGAGCTACACGGGACTAGTAGAGCATGGCGGCGCATATTTTTATGTAAACTGCGGAATGCTGGATTGGAGCTACACGGGACTAGTGGAGCATGGCGGCGCATATTTTTATGTAAACTGTGGCGTGCTAGACTGGACGTTTACTGGCTTATCGTACTATAATGGTGCATACTACCGCGTGACCTGCGGGATACTGGATTGGAACTATATTGGTTTGGTTGAACATGGGGGGATGTACTTCTACATTTATTGCGGCATGCTGGACTGGAACTTTACCGGACTGGCGTATGATGGCGGATACTGGTACTATGTGGAGAAAGGCGTACGCGACCTGAGCTATAACGGTCAGGTTGACTACGCTGGTGGCTACTATTATGATGACGATGGAACCTTACAAGTAGGAACACCGGGTACCTACACAGTAATAAACGGTGTGGCGCAGATATAATGTGCATAAATTGGGGACTTGAACTCGGACAGATAATCATGGCGAAGAGCCGCTGCGGGAATTCCTGCGGCGGCTCTTTGCCATGAGTGTAAGTGTAAAACATAGCCACGAATAAAAGGTTACCTCCTTCAACAGGTACTGTCAAGAATTATGCGCAAAATTGTTTGCAGGCTCCTGCTGAATGAAGTCAGCCGGCAATGAAGGCATCGTCCAGAGAAGCGTTGCCGCATGAAGTGAGGAAACAAGAATGGGCTGCACGAATACAAGGGGTCAGCAGTAGAATCAGCCCGTCCGGTTGCTGCAAATGAGCGGAAGCATATTTGCCCAATACGCCTTTAATACGCACGCAATACGCATTATTCTCGTGATGCGCCTGTAATACGCATTTAACACGGAGATAATGTGTATTGCGTTTTGACGGGGCTTTTTGGGTGCTTTATTTAGATATTTTTATATTGACAACCACAATATATTGTGGTATATATGAATTATCATTGTTCTTTGTGCACCGTTCGCAGGTCTATTATCTGCATCGCACACGTTGTTAAGTTTGTACTTGAGAGCGTCATGCTCTCGTTCGTAATTATGGGTCATTGCGCCCGCGTGATTCAATGACTATGCTGCGGGAGGATTTCTCGCGGCATTTTCCACCTGTACGCCGCTTTGCCGCCGTGCTATGATGTGCCTGTACTTAAGGCATCAAGCATTTAGGTCGGAGCAGAGCAGGCACGGGTGGAAAGCTATCAACAGCTTTTCGCTCTGACTAAGAACCCGAAGTATGTCAAAATGCGTCCTCCCGGAAAAACCGGGCGGCCACCAGAATTGAACAATACTGCAAACGCAGGAAGGATCGTATGAAGCCGAAACGGCAGGAGGATTCTTCCTGCGTTTTTGCTTACCGTTTTTGTCGCGGTACTTGCCACCGCCGCGATACCGCAGGAAAAGAAAGAGTGCCGAAATCAATTCGGCGCAGATCAGGAAAAAGGAGCTTTGTAAAAGCCGTTGGGACGATACGGCAGGAAAATCGTCAAGGGAGAGGCAAGCTCCCGCCCTGTATGCCGCAGTCAGAGTGCGGTGCCGGTCGTACGGGGTATCGTATATTCTCAGATCCGTCGCCGGGCGGATCACAGGACACCGGCGGAGCCTTCCGCAGCCGAGTTCAGCGGCATGGTGTCCGCGGTTGCTCACACGAGCAGAGGTCAAAGACCTCCATACCGCAGCGTACTGACCTGGCACAAGTAAAGAGAGACAGACATACAGGCAGGCCGCGAAAAGCACGCAGCACCAAGGCTTTCCGCCTGCGGCAGGCTGTCCTTTCTGCGGAGATACGCCGGAAACGGCTCTCCTTGCTAACAGGTGAAGTGCGCCCATCTGAACACGACTACGATTACAAGGAGCATTTTTGATATGACCACAAGAGGTATTTACATTACTCTCGTTACCCAGTTGGACAAGCTGGCGCGGCACAACCGACAGGGCAGCTTCCGCACGAAGGATCGCTACTACGAGGCGGTCAAGCGTTTCTGCGCCTACCTCGCCGCCCACTACCATCTGCAAAAGCTGGAGAACATCAGCGGCAAGCATCTGGTGAGCTACGTTCTCTATTTGCAGGCGCAGGGCAAGTCGGCCAGCACCATCAAGACCGACCTCTCCGCCATTCGCTTTTTCCACGATAAGATGTCTCAGCCCCGCTACACGCTGCCGGGCAATGAAGAGTTGGGCGTTGCTTTGGAACGCCGCCGCTTCGGGCAGCAGGATCGTACATGGACGAACCCGGAGTTCGGCAAGCTGATTGGCCGCGCCATGGCGGAGGAGCGGGAGGACTACATCCTCGCCCTGTATCTGGCTCGATACGCCGGTCTGCGTATCCACGAGTGCTTCCGTATGGACACCGCCGCGGCGGAGCGTGCGCTGCGGGAAAACGCCCTCACCGTGAAAGGCAAGGGCGGCAAAATCCGTATCGTTCCCATCGAGGACGACCGCATCACGATGATGCTGCAACGACTGCTGGAGAAAACGGAGCGCGGCCACAAGCTGCTGGTGCCGGATGGCGTACCCACCGACCGGGCCATCAATGGCATGCAGCAGTTCATCCTCCGCCACCGTGATGCCATCTGTGACCCTACCGTACCGGGCAGGCGCATTACCTTCCATGGGCTGCGGCATACCTACGCCGCTGAAAAGTATACATCTCTCGTCAATGGCGGCATGACGCCCCTGGACGCCCACTTCACTGTGTCCCGCCTGTTGGGACATGAGCGACCCGACGTGACGGACATCTATCTGGCGTCCGTGAAAGGAGGTACTGCCCGTGGAGAATAAGTACCGTGATCTGCACGACCTCCCAATGACGCTACGGGTGGAGGACTTGATGCCCATTCTCGGTATCGGACGCAACACCGCCTATGAGCTGATCCGCAGCGGTCAGATACGAAGCGTCCGTGTCGGAAGGCAGATTCGTATTCCAAGAGAGGCTTTGCTGGAGTTTCTGCGGAAGTAAAGTTCTTCGTCACGGAAAGTTTTTTTGACGGAATCGGCTGCCCATGCTATACTGAACCGCATGAATGGGTACTCCGCTTAGCACCGCTGTCAGGAGGTCATGCGGCTCTAAGTACACGATACAAGGAGTGCGAGCTTATGAGACCCCGTAAAAAGGGACAGCAGTATGAGATCTGCTACCGCTGCCCCGGATATACCAAACCAATATATGAACGCTTTCCCACCTATGAAGCCGCAAATCTGCGGGTAGCTCAAATCGAATACGAGAAGTCTATCGGCGAATTTCGCCCGCCAAAGCAAACGCCCATACAAACCAAACGCGCACAGAAAAAGTTTATCACGGTCAGCGAGCTTTTGGATGAATATGTGCAGGTCTATGGACTGAACCACTGGGGAGATTCCTTTTTATCCTGTAATCTCCATCGCATTGAGCATTACATCAAGCCGTACTTGGGCAATGTGGCGGTGAAAGACCTGACCACACACGATTTGGACTTGTTCTACGATTCGCTTCAGGACAAGCCTGCCGTTGTGCTAAAAGGCCACAAGAAAACAGATGCCTGCGTTTCCCGCTCGGTGATTGAAAAGACACACGCCCTGCTGCGCAGCGCGCTGAATCAGGCGGTTATCTGGGAGTATATCCCCAGCAATCCCGCCCTCCGTGTGACGCTGCCCAAGTATCAGCCGCAGGAACGTGCCGTATGGTCTGCCAGTGAAGCGCAGCAGGCTCTGGACTCCTGCACCGATCCCGTGTTGAAGCTGTGTATGCTGCTGGCTCTCGGCTGTTCTATGCGTGTAGGGGAAATACTTGGCCTGACATGGGACTGCGTGGACATTTCAGCGGATGCCATCTGTGCCGGAACTGCTCATGTGCGGATCACCAAGGAACTGAAACGCTGCCAGAAGGACAGTCTTACGGCACTGGAACGGCGTGGACGCTCCACCGTCCTGCTGACATTCCCCGAGTGGAAGCGGACCGGCTCCTCCACATCTCTGGTACTGAAAGCACCGAAAACGGAAAGCAGTATACGAAAGGTGTTTCTGCCGAAAACCGTAGCACTGGCACTGGTGGAGGCAAAAAGGCGGCAGCAGGAGATAAAGGGAATGTTGGATAGAGGCTATCAGGACTTCGATCTTGTCATTGCCCATGAGGACGGACGTCCCTACGAGGAAAGGCAGATCGCCTTTCTGCTCCGCAAGCTGACCGATGCCACAGGACTGCCGCCGGTAGTTTTTCACAGTCTGCGGCATTGCAGTGCCTCGCTGAAGCTGCAAATCGGCGGCGGAAACATCAAGGCGGTGCAGGGCGATACAGGCCACGCACAATCCCGTATGGTAACAGATCTGTACGCCCATACCAACAACGAGGAACGCCGCCGGTTGGCGGAGAAGGTAGAGGCGGATTTCTTCCAGAAACGGGCTGATGTGCCGCAGGAAAAGCCGCTGGATAATACAGCGGAACAGGCATACCGTCTGCTGCAAGAAAATCCCGACATTGCCAAATTGATCATTGCGACGCTGCAAAAACAGACGCAGCAATAGCTTGTTGGAAGATCTGTTGGAAAGTCCAACGAAACTAAGAAACGATAAAACAAAACAAACCCCGTAACCGTTGCGGTTACAGGGTTTGCGTGGAGCTGCTGGGCGGATTCGAACCGCCGACCTCATCCTTACCAAGGATGCGCTCTACCTACTGAGCTACAGCAGCATATATGGCGACCAAGAAGGGGCTCGAACCCTCGACCTCCAGCGTGACAGGCTGGCGTTCTAACCAACTGAACTACTTGGCCGTGCTGCGCTTTCGTCGTGGAACTCAAGCCTGTTTATTATAGCAAGTCCACCCTGGAATGTCAACACCCTTTTTCACTTTTTTTCGCAAGATTTGGGGCGGCAGGGAAGACCTGCCGCCCGATGCCTATTTCACAGCTCCCGCTGCTCGAACCACTTCACCGACAGCGCCCAGCTGGCGGCGAATATGACCAGCCCGATGGCCAGCCCCAGCGGGAACGACCACATCTGCCCCTCCGGCCCGCCGGTGCTGATCAGCACGGCGCAGGCCGCGCCCACCAGCACCACCACCGTCAGAAACACCGTCCGGCCCTTGACCGCGCCATACTTGAACATGGCCGGGAACATCAGCGCCGGCGCGGCCAGCCCCGTCATCGGCATCAGCGGCAGCACGGAGACGACCTGCTCCCGGTACAGCGGGTCTGTCTGACCGCGCAGCACCGCCGCCGCCATAGCCAGCAGCGTCACCGCCGCCGCCAGCACGGCGCAGGCGATGTATTTCACCGTCACGATCTGCCGCCGCGTCACCGGCAGTGTATCGCAGTACATCATCCACCCGTCCTTCTCGTCGGCGTTCAGCAGCGATGCCGGCAGCGACGCCAGCAAAAACACCGGGTACAGCAGCCACATCACGCCGGAGGCGCTCCCTGTCCCGTTGGTCATGCTCAGCGCGAAGAAAATGACCACCATCAGGATATACGACTTCCCGTACTGCCACAGGCAGCGGCTCTCCTTATACAACAATCCCTTCATCTCACGCCTCCTTCGCCATGAATACGAACAGCTCCTCGATGCCCACCTGGCCCAGCGCCAGCCCCGCCGGCACGCGGCTTCGCCGCACCAGATACTCCGTGCCGTAGGGCGTAGCCCTGCGTCCGCACACCGCCTCCGGGTCGAGACCGTCTATCCCGCCCCGCAGGATGCCGTACTCCTCCGCCAGCCGGTCCTTCTCCTCGCACAGCAGCAGCCGGCCCTTGTGCAGAAACGCGATATAGTCGCATATCTTCTCCAGATCGCTGACGATGTGGCTGGAGATGAGCACCGCGTGATCCTCGTCCCGTGTGAAGTCGGCGAAGATGGTCAGTATCTCGTCCCGCACCACCGGGTCAAGCCCGCTGGTGGCCTCGTCCAGCAGCAAGAGCCTGGGCTGATGGCTCAGCGCCGCCGCCAGCCCCAGCTTCATCCTCATGCCCCGGGAGTAGTCCTTGAAGGCTTTATCCTCCGGCAGTCCCAGCCGGCGCAGATACCCCTCGTACACCTCCGGCTGCCAGCGCCTGAAGATGCCCGCCAGCATCCGCCCGATCTGCGCTGCGTTCATGTACTCCGGCAGTCCCACCTCGTCCAGCACCACGCCGATGTCCTCCCGCTCCAGTGCCGTCAAGGCCCGGTTGTCCTTCCCGTACACGGCGATCGTGCCGCCGTCCCGGCCCAGGCTGTTCAGGATCAGCCGTATGGTGGTGGACTTGCCCGCGCCGTTCTCGCCGATCAATCCCATGATGCACCCGGCGGGCAGCGTCAGCTCCAGCCCCTGCAGGACGAACTCGCCCCGCTTCTTTGTCAGTCCGTGTATCTCCAGTGCGTTCATTCCGTCTCCTCCTTCTGCACGCGCCACATTTCCGCCAATTCGCCCTCCGTCAGCCCGCAGGCCGCGGCCAGCCGCCGTATCTCCTGCATACAGCCCTCGATTTTCCGCAGGTGTTCCTCCCGCAGCAGCTCCGCGCTGCGCTCCGCCACAAAGCAGCCCTTGCCCGGCAGGGTGTCGATGAACCCCTCCCGTTCCAGCTCATCATAGGCTCGCTTCGTGGTGATGACGCTGATCCGCAGATCCTTGGCCAGCGCCCGGATGCTGGGCAGCGCCTCTCCGGCGGCTACCTGCCCGGACACGATAGCGTCCTTGATCTGCGAGTAGATTTGGTCGTAGATGGGCGCGCCGCTGCGGTTGTCGATATAAAGCTGCATAAGCGCCTCCTTAGTTCAACTGTATATACACAGTATACACAGTTATAACAGATTGTCAATACCGTTTTTCTGTGGTAGAATACATCCCAAAGCCTCTCTTGTGTAAAGGCGGCCCAGTGCTCGCCGCGAAGCAAGTACCCTTGGGGTGCACACTGGGTTGTGCGGCGAAGCGTAGCTGAGGTGTCGCCCGCAGGGCGACGGAGGGATTGTCTGAAAGGGGAGTTCCGCGCTCCGGCGCGAGTCACTTTTGGCCGCAGCCCCAAAAGTGACCAAAAGGTCTGCTTGAAACCAAAGGTTTCAAGACTTCCTGCGCGCTATGTCCTGTTGTTATTGGTAGTTTTTACCGCACGGTCACGGGAATTTAACTTTGTCGTGCGGTCAAAAGGATCGTCTCCGCGTCTGCGCCGCTGCCGCTGACTTCAGCCACGGTAGAAGCTGCTGCTCCTACATTTCAGAGCAAAAGCGGCAGCGCTCCAAGAAGCAGAGACAATGCAATATTTCGGTGAAGTTTCCACGGCACACCGTTCGCGTGGCTTATTTCAACAAGACTGAAATCAGGTGAAGCCGCGTAAGGAAATCCAAAAACGTAGTTTTTGGCGGCGTTTCTTTTCCTCTTTTCTTTCGCTGCTGAAAGAAAAGAGGCCGTCGGAGGCAAAAGCAAGAACGTGACCCGCGCCGGGGCGCGGAACTTCCTTTACCGCAGCTGAAAGAAAAGAGGCCGTCGGAGACGAAAGTAAGAACGTTCCCCGCGCCCGCAGGCGCGGCACTCTCTCCGCAAAGAAATCAAACCAAAGGAGCATCCTATGCACATCGGAACTGTCAACATCCCCGGCAAGCTCTACCTCGCCCCTATGGCCGGCGTCACCGACCTGGCCTTCCGTCAGATCTGCCGCGAGCTGGGGGCGGACATGAGCTGCACCGAGCTGGTCAGCGCCAAGGCCCTGTGCTATCAGGACAAAAAGAGCCGCGGCCTTTTGAAGCTGGCGGATAACGAGCGCCCTGCCGCCGCACAGATCTTCGGCAGCGACATCACCTGCATGGCCGAGGCCGCCGTCATCGCGGCGGAGGTCTCCGGCGCGGCGGTCATCGACATCAACATGGGCTGCCCCGTGGGCAAGGTGGTGGCCAACGGCGACGGCTCTGCCCTGATGAAAGACCCGGAGAAGGCCGCCCGTCTCGCCGAGGCGGTGGTGAAGGCCAGCCCCGTGCCGGTGACGGTGAAGATGCGCCGCGGCTGGGACAAGGGCAGCATCAACGCCGTGGAGCTGGCCAAAATGCTGGAGCAGGCAGGTGTCAGCGCCATCGCCGTCCATGGCCGCACCCGGACGCAGATGTACGCCGGCCAGGCGGACTGGACCACCATCCGCCAGGTGAAGCAGGCCGTGTCCGTTCCCGTCATCGCCAACGGCGACGTGTTCTCCCCCCAGGATGCCGTCCGCATCCTGGACTTCACCGGCGCGGACATGGCCATGATAGGCCGGGGCTGCTTCGGCAACCCCTGGCTCTTTCAGCAGGCGCAGGCCGCCCTGGCGAGCGAACCCATCCCGCCCCTGCCGCCCCTGTCGGAGCGCTGGGACACCGCCGTGCGGCAGATCGAGCTGTCGGTGGCCGACAAGGGCGAGCACATCGCCCTGCTGGAGGCCCGCAAGCAGCTTTGCTGGTATCTCAAGGGCGTCAGCCACGCCAATTACTATAAGGAGCAGATCGTCCGCCTGACCACGCTGGAGGAGCTGTACCGCGTGTCGGACGGCGTCAAGAGGGATTTGCGATGATGGAGGAAAAAGACCTGATCTGCCGCGCCGCACGGGGCGACGCGGAGGCCTTCCGCCAACTGGTGGAAGCGTATCAGACCCCGGCCTACCGCCTGGCCGCCCGTATGTGCGGGCCGGACAGCGCGGAGGACGTGACCCAGGAGGCGTTTTTGGCCGCATGGCGGGCGCTGCCGGAGTTCCGGGGCGACTGCCGCTTCTCCACCTGGCTCTACCGGCTGGTGAGCAACGCCGCCATCGACTGTCTCCGCCGGGAAAAGAAGCACCGCGACACCGGCGATGTGGATGATCTGGAGCTGCCGGACGGCGGCCCGTCGCCCCAGGAGCAGGCGGAGCGAAGCGACACCCGCGATGCGGTGCGCCGGGCGCTGGACAGGCTGTCGCCGGAACACCGTCAGGTGCTGCTGCTGCGCTTCATGCAGGAGCTGGACTACGGCGAGATCGCTCGTGCGCTGAACGTCAGCGAGGGCACGGTAAAATCCCGCATCAACCGCGCCAAATCGAAGCTGCGGGAGGTGCTGGCCGCCGGGAACTTTTTCGATGCCGGCCTCGTCTTACCAACAGAAGAAACCGAAAGGAGGGAGCAGCCGTGACGCAGCAGCCCTTTGACCCCATGGATAAATTGCTTCGGGAAGCGCTGGCAAGCGACGCGCTGCCGCCCGCCGGCCTCACCGACCGCATCATGGCCCGCGTGGCCGAAACGCCCCAGCATAAGGCCGCCCCGGCGCGGAAGCGCCGCCTCAACTGGCTGGCCGCCGCGGCCTGTTTGGCCATCGTGGGCGCGGCCCTGCCCATGGTGCTGCACAGCCAAAGCGCCCCGCAGGACGCCGCCTCCAACGACTGCGCCGCCCCTCCCGATACGAACTATTACACCTCCACCGCCCCCACGGAGGGCGATCCCGACGGGCTGAACACCGCCGACACGGACAAGGCAGTGGAGTCCCGCAAGGAGCAGGGCCTCATGACCGAGGGCGCGGACGCACTGTCTGCCGCCCTGTCCGATGCTGATGAGGTGCTGTACTACCAGGGCTATTCCCTGGATGTCATCGCCCGCACCGAAAACGCCGTGCAGGCCGGGCTGGTGGACTCCAACGGCGACCCGGTTGACAACGGTGCTATACTGGATAATGCCATGACCGCCGCCGGCTTCGCCTACGCGGACGGCTGGTATATCCTGACATCGGAGGACACCGCCCCGTGAACCTGACCACGAAAAAACTCACCGCCGCCGCCCTCACCGGCGCGGCCTACGCCGTCCTGAGCTACTTCGGCTCTGTGTTCGGCATCACCTACGGCCCGATCCAGTGCCGCTTCGCCGAGGCGCTGTGCGTCCTGCCCTTCTTCCTGCCGGAGACGGCCTGGGGCTTGGGCGTGGGCTGCCTCATCACCAACCTGCTCAGTCCCTACGGCATTCTGGACATCGTGGTGGGCAGCGCCGCCACGCTGCTGGCCGCCCTGCTGACCGCCCGGTGCAGAAACCGCTGGCTTGCCCCGCTGCCCCCGGTGCTGACCAACACGGTGCTGGTGGGACTGGTGCTGGCCTACGAGCAGGCCGGCACGTCCGCCGCCTTCTGGCCCGCCTACGGCTTCAACGCCCTCACGGTGGGGCTGGGCGAGGCGGTGGCCTGCTACGGACTGGGCGCGCTGCTGCTGCAAATACTGGCGAAAAGCAAGCCCTTTCAGAGCTACCTGAAAAGCCGTTGAGGCTTTTCAGGTTTTTTCTAACTTTTTGCTGGGGAAATGCATCACACTTTTCAAGGTTTTTCAAAATTTTTCAAGACCAAAAATCAAAAAAATCTTGACTTTTCCCGCCGCATCTATATAATAATATACGCTCGCGTATTGCGGGCATATCCTTGCTCTCATCAAGAATGAGGGCCATTTGTCCAAAAGGAGGTGCAAAAGTATGGCTAAGATTTCCGCCAACTACGAGGTCGTTTTCATCATCGACCCTGCCCAGGGTGAGGAGGCTGTGGCCGCCACCGTGGCCAAGTTCCAGACGCTGGCAGAGCAGAACGCGACTGACGTGGTGGTCGATGAGTGGGGCAAGCGCCGTCTTGCTTACGCTATCGACTACAAGACCGAGGGTTACTACGTGCTGATGAGCTTCACCAGCGCTCCCGAGTTCCCCAAGGAGCTGGATCGTATCCTCGGCATTACCGAGGGCGTTATGCGTTCCATGATCGTCTGCAAGGGCGAGTAAGGTAAGCGAATATGCTGAACAAGATCTTTATCATGGGTCGTTTGACCCGCGATCCCGAGCTGCGTAGAACGCAGTCCGGTACGCCCGTCACCAGCTTTTCCCTGGCTGTGGACCGCGATTATAAGTCCCAGTCCGGCGAGAAGGAGACGGATTTCATCGATGTGGTCGCCTGGCGCGCCACCGCTGAATTTGTTGCAAAGTATTTCACCAAGGGCCGTATGGCCGTGGTCGAAGGACGGCTTCAGATCCGCGATTGGCAGGACAGGGACGGCAACAAGCGCCGCAGCGCTGAGGTCGTGGCCGACAATGTGTATTTCGGCGATTCCCGCCGGGATAACGGCGGCGACAACGGCGGCAGCTACGGCGGCGGTTACAGCGCTCCCGCAGGCGGCTACGCGCCCGCTGTGGGCGGCGGTGTTTCCGGCTTTGCCGAGATCGATGAGGAGGACGGCGACCTGCCGTTCTGATGTGCCCTTGGCACACGATACTTTATAAAGGAGGAGACTTCCATGGCTATGGAACGCGAAAATAGACCCGTCCGCGGCGCCGGCAAGCGTCGTAAGAAGGTTTGCCAGTTCTGTGTTGACAAGTGCGAGTGCATCGATTATAAGGACGCCGCCAAGCTGCGCCGCTTTATCTCCGAGCGCTCCAAGATCCTGCCCCGCCGCACCACCGGCACCTGCGCCATGCATCAGCGTCAGCTGACCGAGGCCATCAAGCGCGCCCGTCAGATCGCTCTGCTGCCCTTCGTGACCGAGTAAATGAACGACACAAAAACAAGACCTGCGAAAGCAGGTCTTGTTTTTTGTGCATTATCGGCAAAGAATGACTGGACAGGGGTGGTAGATTTGGTATACACTGAGAGCACAGATCAAAAAGGAGGTGCGCCATGGGACTGTACGATGCCGTGGACCGCGGCGGCGCGGGCCGCAAAAAGGAAAAGACGCTGCGAAGACCCTTGCTCATCGCGGCGGCCATCCTGGCCGTCGTCATCGCGCTCATCGCCTGGAGCTGCCGCTATTTTTTCCAGTACCGCGCCTGGGTGTCCGACCTGACGGAGGCCACCCGTTACGCCCGCCGGACAGGGGAGTTCACCGTCACCGCGGCGGGCGCGTCGGCGGAGGCGGACGCCAATGACCTCAGCGACCTGCTGCGCCTTATCACCAAGGCCGGCGCGGGCCGTCCGGGCCGTGCGCCGGATGAAACGCCGTATATCACCGTTGACTACGGCAGCGGGATGGTGCTGGACATTTGGGAAGTGCCGCTGGAAAACCCGGCCAACAGCTGGACGGAAGGGCCGTTCTTCCGCTTCACACGGCCTGACGGGAAAACGTATGGCTACGACACGGACCAGATCCCATTCACCATGATTACCCGCCTGTTTTCCTAAGACCGGCAGGGCGGACAGGCCGTCCGCTCCTATACAGCAGAATACGGCAAGGGCAGGGCTTTGCCCCGCCCTTGCCGTATTTTTTCTTCACTCCGTCATGATCTTCAGGATCACGCGGTCGGTCTCCCGCATACCCTGGGAGGCCAGCACGCCTACGTGGCGGATGGTGTCCTCCACGTCCGTGCCCAAAATGCCGTGGCCGGGCTGGAAGTTGTTGCCGTCAAAGGCCATGTCGCAGCCCAGCAGACCGCAGCCCACGCCCATGGCGATCTTGCTGGCGCAGCTGGCCTTCGCACCGTCGCAGATGCAGCCGGAGATCATGGCCACCGCGTTTTCCAGCGTGTGGCAGATGGTCTCGTAGTCAGCGCCCCGCAGCCATGCCACGCCGCAGCCCGCGCCCACACCGGCGGACACCGCGCCGCAGTAGGCACTGAGCCGCCCGATGCCGGTCTTTTGGTGGATGGTGATCAGGTCGCTGAGGCACACGGCCCGCAGGATCGTCTCCTCGTCCGCGCCCATGAGCTTGCCGTACTTCCACACGGGCACGGAGGCGGTGATGCCCTGGTTGCCCGAGCCGGACACGATGACCACCGGCATTTCGCAGCCGTTCATCCGAGCGTCAGACCCGGCGGCGGCCCAGGCGCGGGCCTGGGTCTCCCAGTCCTGAGAGGTTCGCAGCAGCGTTGAGCCGATGTTCGCGCCCCAGCTATGCTCCAGCCCCTCGGCGGCGATGGCGGCGTTCTTTTCGATCTGCCGTCCCACCGTGGGCAGGATGGCGTCTATGGGTACAGTTTCGGCGAATGTGATGATGTCCTTTACGTTGAGAACGGACTTGTCCTGCAAATTGTCCTCGGCGTTGCCCGTCACGGGCAGCTCCTTCAGCACCTGACCGTCCTTTTCGATGTAGATGATGTTCGTGTGGTTGTTGGCCACCCGGACGCAGGCGTGGTGCGCTCCCAGCCAGCCGGTGAGCTTGATGTCCAGCAGGCAGGGCGTCTCGGGACAGGTGACGCGGATGTCCGTGGCGTCCAGATAGCCCTGGATGGCCGCCACATCGTCCTCCGTTACCTTGGCCAAAACCTGAAGCTCCGCGTCGGCGTCACCGGCCACTATGCCCACGGCGATGGCGGCGTCGATCCCGCGCCGCCCGCCCGTGTTGGGGACGACCACGGATTTCACGTTCTTCAGGATGTTCCCGCTTACCTCAGCGAGAATTTTCTCCGGTTTTCCGCCCAACACCTCGCGCAGTTTTGCGGCACAGTACGCGACGGCGATGGGCTCTGTACACCCGGTGGCCAGCAGGAGCTCCTCCTGCAGGATCGCCGTGTAGGCGGCGATCTTAGAGTCGTTCAGCATCACACATTCTCCTTTGTTCACTTTTTATATTCCATCAGGCCCGCAGGCCGGACAGTCTCACAGGGCGGGCACGTCATCCTCCTGATGCACCCAGTCGTTCACGTCCACCACCTCGAACTCCGTCTCCGTCCGGCGGATGATGACCCGGGTGATGCCGGCGTTGATGACCTGGCGGCGGCACATGGCGCAGCTGGTGGCGTCCCCCAGCAGCGCCCCGGTCTGCCCGTCACGGCCCACCAAATACAGGGTGCTGCCCACCATGTCCCGGCGGCTGGCGGAGATGATGGCGTTGGCCTCGGCGTGGACGCTGCGGCACAGCTCGTACCGCTGTCCCCGGGGAACCTGCATGGCCTCACGGGTGCAGAAGCCCATGTCCACGCAGTTCTTCCGTCCGCGGGGCGCACCGTTGTAGCCGGTGGAGATGATCTCGTCGTTTTTCACGATGATCGCGCCGTACACCCGGCGCAGGCAGGTGGCCCGCTCCAGCACCGTCTCGGCGATGTCCAGATAGTAGTTTTCCTTGCTGATGCGTTCCATAGAGCCGCCTCCTTTGCGTTGTTGACTTTATTATAGTATACCGGCGAAGCGGTGGCAAGGAAAGTTTTTTTCGCGACACATGGCATTATGACGAAATTTCGGGGCGAAAAATAGACAAAAAGACGGACGCTTTCGCGTCCGTCTCATCCTCTGTGGAGGCGTTATGCGTTTTTGAACACCGTCTCCGGGGCGGTGATGACCACCCGGGTATTGTCGGCCACCGAGCCGGTGAGGAAGGCGTTGCCGCCCACCACGGAGTGCTCGCCGATGACCGTCTCGCCGCCCAGGATGGACGCGCCGGAGTAGATGGTCACATAGTCGCACACGGTGGGATGGCGCTTGCCCGGCAGGCTGGCGTGGCCCGCCCGGGGGGACAGTGCCCCCAGCGTCACGCCCTGGTACAGCTTGACATGGCTGCCGATGACGGTGGTCTCGCCGATGACGATGCCCGTGCCGTGGTCGATGAAGAACCACGGCCCGATCTGTGCGCCGGGGTGGATGTCGATGCCGGTGCGGCTGTGGGCGTACTCCGTCATCATGCGGGGGATCATGGGGATGCGGCGCAGATACAGCTCGTGGGCGATGCGGTAGACGAAGATGGCGAACAGGCCGGGGTAGGCGAAGATGATCTCCTCCTTGTCGGCGGCGGCAGGGTCGCCGTCAAAGGTGGCCTCAATGTCGGTCATCAGCATCTGCTGGATACCGGGCAGCTGCTCCAGTATCTCACGGGCCAGCGCAGCGGCGGCAAAGGACTGATCCTCCGGCAGCGCCAGGGCGATCTGGGCGGTGAGGGCCGTCTCGATGCGCTCCAGCAGCAGCGCGGCGTAGTTCTCCGCCGGCAGAGCCATCAGCTGTGGGTCGCCGAAATAGGCGGGGAAGAACAGCCGCCGCAGCTCCTTGATGATGCCGATGATCGCGCCCCGGTCCGGCAGGCGCAGCCGCTTGCCGTACAGCGGCACGGCGGAATGGGTCATGTTGTCCGCCATGGAGCGGGCGATGTCAGCGTTGGAAGTCATGATAATCTCCTCCGATAGAATGGAAATACAAAAGGACGGCAGAAGGTGCGCCGTGCACCCTCTGCCGTCCTGCTCATACGGGACGGGGCGGCCCGCAGGCCGCTCAGAAAGGACAGACAGGACGCATCCGGGCGCAGCGCAGCGTACCCGCACAACAGGCGGGCAGACAACAACAGGTGCGGTTGGCGCGGCGGATGGTCATGTGGATCGTTCCTTTCGCATTCATACCGTACTATTATATAGTCCGCCGCGCCGTTTGTCAACTGAAAACAGACCAAAAAGGTAGAGTTTTCCATAGGCCGTCATTTTGGCAGAAAGAAGAAAAGCAAATATGGGAAAATATCATAAAGTTTTCTGCAAATCTCGGCGGTATTTGTGGAAATCCGACGATTGACTTTCGAGCTTTAAAGTTCTACAATCACACCATCAAAAATCACAGCCGACCCGGTCGGCGGAAAGGAGACACCCATGGCACGTCACATGATGCAGCGCGATATGCTCCACAACGACATGGCGGAAAACCATGCCGCAGTCTCCTATTACGCCGGCAGCTCCAACTTCTGGGGCTTTTATTGGTACGCCTATTTTACCAAGCGATACCGTCAACCGGCTGATAAGCGTTGAACCCGTATTACCCGTTTTAGACGTGTGTAAAGCGGTTTCGCCCTTCAGGCGGAGCCGCTTTCCTTTTTGTTCCTATCCACACCAAGTACCACAAAAGACTGAGAGGAGAAATAATCATGACTGCAATCATTTCAGCGGCTGTCATCTTCGTGGTGTTCGCCGTCGGAGATATGATCTCCGCCAAAACAAAGGCCATCGTATCCATGCTGCTGGTGGCCTCCGTCGTATTCCTGGCCGGGTTCTGGGCCGGCATTTTCCCCACCACCCTGTTTGCCGACTCCACGCTGCTGAGTATGGCGGGCCTGCTGGTGACCATGCTGCTGGTGCACCTGGGCACGACCATCAAGCTCCGTGACTTCGGCGCACAGTGGCGCACCGTTATCATCTCGGCGGTGGCGTGCATCGCCATCTCCGCCGCCGTGTTCTTCCTGGGCCAGCTGTTCATCGACCGCGGCTTCGCCCTGGTGGGCGCGCCCATCCTGTCCGGCGGCGTGGTGGCCACGCTGACCATGCAGGACATGGCACAGAAGGCCAATTTGCCGGAGCTGGCGGTGTTCGCCACGCTGGTCATGTGCGCCCAGGGCTTCGTGGGCTACCCCGTGGCCTCCCTGTGCCTCAAGAGCGAGGCCAAGCGCATCAAGGCCCAGCTGGACAGCGGCGAGCTGAAGGTGGACGTGTCCGCCGGTGCGGCACAGGCCGCCGCCGCGGGCCGCAAAAAGCTGATCCCCGCCCTGCCTGACAAGTACAACACCCCCAACGCCATCCTGGCCAAGGTCATTCTGGTGGCCCTGCTGTCCGTGTGGGTGTCCAGCCTGTTCCACGACGCGGTGAACAAGCTGGTGTGGTGTCTGATCTTCGGCGTGCTGTGCAAGGAGCTGGGCTTCCTGGATGAGGACGCCCTGGGCAAGGCCCACGCCACCGGCATCGTGATGCCCATCATCACTCTGTCCATCTTCACCAACCTGGCCTCCGCCACCCCTGAAATGGTGGGCAATATGGTCGTGCCTCTGCTGGTCTGCGTGCTCATCGGCACGGTGGCCTTCGCCCTGGTGTCCATCCTGGTGGGCAAGATCTTCGGTTACAGCTGGCAGATGTCTGTGGCCATCGGCAGCTCCTGCCTGTTCGGCTTCCCCGGAACGGTCATCATTTCCAACGAGGTGTCCGAGTCCACCGGCACAACGGCGGAGGAAAAGGCCACCATCAATGCCCAGATCATGCCCAAGATGCTGGTGGCCGGTATGGTCACGGTGTCCATCACCTCCGTGCTGGTGGCCGGCGTCATGAGCGCCTGGCTGTAAGACCCGCCCTCGCGTTTTTGAAAGGAGTTCCTTCAAATGTCTGATATTCGCAGTTACGTTGACAGTATTTTCGATGAGCTGGTGGCCATCCGCCGCGACATCCACGCCCACCCGGAGACGGGTATGCAGGAGGTCCGCACCAGCGCCCTCATCCGCCGTGAGCTGGAGAAGATGGGCATGGACGAGATACAGCAGCCTCTGCCCACGGCGGTGGTGGGACTGCTCCACGGCGGCAAAGGCCCTGGCAAGTGCGTGGCGCTCCGCGCCGACATCGACGCCCTGCCCGTCCACGAGGAGACGGGGCTGCCCTTTGCCAGCGAGACCGAGGGCGTGATGCACGCCTGCGGCCACGACCTCCACACCACCATGCTGCTGGGCACTGCTAGAACGCTGTGCCACCTGCGCGACACGTTCGCCGGTACGGTCAAGTTCATTTTCGAGCCCAGCGAGGATCTGATGCCCGGCGGCGCACGGGCACTGGTGGCCGCCGGGGTCATGGAGAACCCCCACGTGGACGCCATCTTCGGCCAGCACGTCTGCCCCTCCGAGAACGACTCCGTGGGCCGGATGCAGCTCTATAAGGGTTACTTCACCAGCGCTGTCGATTTGTTCCACATCAGCGTTCACGGCAAGAGCGGCCACGGCGCTGCACCCCACACCGCCCGGGATGCCATCGCCTGCGCCGGGTATCTCATCACCGTGCTGCAAACCGTGGTCTCCCGCCGCATCGACCCCATGGATACCGCCGTGCTGACGGTGGGCACTATGTCCGGCGGCGACGCGGTGAACATCACCGCCGGCGAGGCGCAGATGGTGGCGGTGCTCCGCTCCTTCAGCGACACGGGCCGCGACACCGCCATCCGCGAGGTACAGCGCATCTGCAAGGGCATCGGCATCGCCTTCGACTGCGACATCGAGGTGCGGCTGGAGGAGGGCTACGCCCTTCAGTACAACGACCCGGCCATGATCGACCTGGTCAACAAGGCCGTCACCGAGTCCGGCGGCAGGACGGAGTTTATCGAGCGGCCCTTCTCCGGCAGCGAGGACTTCAGCTTCTTCGGCAAGCTCACCGGCACGCCCTCGGCGTTCATGATGATCGACGCGGGCCGCGGCACGGACATGGTGTCCCTCCACAACGGGAAGATCGTGTTCGATGAGAACGTGATGAAGTCCGGTGTCACCGGCATGAGCGCCATCGCCCTGGAGTACCTCAAGGGCTGAAAAATGTGTTTCCTCACAAATTGGTATATACGAAAAGCGCACCGCTCCGGCGGTGCGTTTTTCCGCCGAAAAAGCCGTCACCGTTTCGGCAGCCTGAAATGAATAGAATTGACAACAGCGGTAGGGGAACGCTATAATTACCCTACTATCACTATATGCCATACAGGGGGCTTATTATGGACAGAGCTTTGCGGATCGCGGTGTGCGACGACCATCCCGAGGACCTGGCGCTGCTGCATACGGGCATCGACGCCTGGCTGACGGATATGCCGGGTGTGCGGGGCAGGGTGCAGGAGTTCGCCTCGCCGGCGGCGCTGTGTGACCGTCTGCGCCAGGGCGGCAGCTTTGATATATACCTGCTGGACATCCTCATGCCGGAGTTGGACGGCATCGCCCTGGGGCGTATGATCCGCCGGGGCGACAGCGAAGTGCCGGTGATCTACGTGACCTCCTCCACGGAGTATGCGCTGGACGCCTTCGGCATCCACGCCGTGGGCTACCTCCCCAAGCCGCTGGACCGGCGCGAGCTGTTCTCCGCCATGCAGCGGGCCTATGGCCTCCACACCACCCGCAAGCGGGAGATCATCTCCATCCGCGACGGCATCCAGATCGCCCTGGTGGCGCTGGAGGAGCTGCTGTACGTGGAGAACAGAGAGAGGAGCATGGTCTATGCCCTCAGCGACGGGCGGCACATCACCAACCACCGCCGCAGCGGCTCGTTCGAGTCAGCGGTAGGGCAGGTGGCCGAGAGCGAGGATTTCCTCCAGCCCCACAAATCCTACTTTATCAATATGCACTACATCCGCTCCCTATACAGCGACCACGTGGTCATGGACGATGGGAAGGATATACCCATCGCCCGGGGCAAAGCACTGGAGACCCGGCGGCGCTACTTGGCGTTTTTAGAGGGGAAAGGCGGCGGGTATGGCCGGTGAGATGATGTCCCGCTATCTGTTCGAGTTTTTGTCCAACCGCATCTCCTTCGCGTTCATCATGCTGTACCTGCTGCTGTTTTTGGAGCTGCGCTACGACTGGCTCATGTCCGCTCTGACGGTGGTGTTTGCGTACCTGTCCGAGTTTCTGCTGGGCTATATGTGCTACTTCACGGATTTCGGCAAGAGCCATCAGATGTTTTTCACCGTCGTCAGCATACTGCTCATCCAGGGTGTGGCGTTCCTGCTGGATAGCTACCGGGATTTCCGCACGGTGTTCACCGCGGTGTCCGGGTCCAGCTTCATCGTGCTGGGTACGGCGCTGGGAACGGTGACGTTCCTCTATACCCGCGATGCCGCCATAGGGCTGGCGGTGGTGGCGCTGGTGCAGTGCCTGATCATGGCGGGCCTGGTGCTGGCGGTGCGGAAGCCCTATTTGGAGACGATGAAGCAGCCGGGCCGGTACTGGAAGGTGCTGTGGATCATCCCCTCGGCCTTCTTCGCCATCAATTACAGCGCCCAGACCTGGCCCAGCGATCTGATCGAAACGCCCAGCAACGCCTTCACCTGCATTGTCTCCTCCCTTACGATGATGATCTGCTATGCCATGCTGTTCCAGCTGTTCGATATGTGGCGCAAGGAGCAGAAGCTGGCCGAGGACAACCGCTTTCTGGATGCCTACGCCCAGGGCCTGCGCCACGAGATGGAGACCGTCCGCATGGCGGAGGAGCGCACGGCCTACTGGCGGCACGATATGCGCCATATGTTCCGCCTGCTTGCTGCCTTTGCCCGGGAGGGCGAAAGCGAGAAATGCCTGGAGCTGCTGCGGGACATGGACGAGCGGATCGTGGAGACCCGTGCGGTACACTACTGCGACAATGTGACGCTGAACGGCGTGCTGTCCGGCTGCGCGGCCATCGCCCAGCGTGAGAACGTAAAATACACCTGTCAGGCGGACGCGCCCGCCCAACTCTGCCAAACGAATGAATTTGCCCTGGCGGCGGTGCTGTCCAATTTGGTGGAGAACGCCATCAACGCCGCCTCTAAGGCGGAGGGGGAGCACTGGGTCAGCGTCCATATCCTGCCGGTGAAAGGTCAGCTCTGGCTGGAGGTACGCAACACCTACGCCGGCGAGATCACCATTTCACCGCAGACGGAATTGCCGCAGACCACCCAGGGCGAGAAGCACGGCTTCGGCCTGCAAAGCGTGCAGGCGTTCTGTGAGCGGTATAAGGCGGTGTTCCACTATACCACGGAGGCGGATCACGTGTTCCGCGTCACGCTGCTGACGGACCAGTGAGGAGAAAAACATGACAGAGAAACGATTTGATGTGACCGCCCTGGGTGAGATACTGATCGACTTCACCGAGTGGGGCTTTTCCGATGCCGGCACACGGCTGTTTGCCCAAAACCCCGGCGGCGCGGTGGCCAACGTGGCCGCGGCGGTGGCCCGGCTGGGTGGCCGTGCGGCCTTTGTGGGCAAGGTGGGCGCGGATATGCACGGCGCGTTCCTGCGCCAAACACTGCAAGAGGCCGGCGTGGACGTGTCCGGCCTGGCCACAGACGCGGAGCGGTTCACCACCCTGGCCTTCGTCAAGCTGGCGGAAAACGGCGAACGGTCGTTTTCCTTCGCCCGCCACGACGCGGCGGACACCGGCCTGCGCTGGGAGGAAGTCCCCCAGCCCCTGCTGACGGACACGCGGGTGCTGGCTGTGGGCACGCTGGGCATGACCGATGAGCCTATGCGGACGACCCAGCTCCGCTGCATCGAGGCCGCCAAGGCCGCCGGCGCGTATATCGCCTTAGACCCCAACTACCGCGCCTCCCTGTGGCGCGGCGAGGGGGACTTCCTCCGCCAGACGGAGCGTCTGCTGGCGCTGGCGGACTACGTGAAGCTGTCCGATGAGGAGACGGCGCTGGTCACGGGCAAGGCGCACCCTCAGGACGCGCTGGAGGTGCTGGCCGGACGGGGTGTCAAAACGGCGGTGGTGACGCTGGGCAAGGACGGCGCGATGGCTCTCAGCGGCGGTCAGCTGGTGCAAGCGCCGGGCGTGCCCGCCGCGGCGGTGGACGCCACCGGCGCGGGCGATGCGTTTTGGGGCGGCTTTTTGTACCGCCTGCTCCGGCAGGGTTATCCCATGGCGGCGCAGTCGGCGGAGATGCTGGCGGACTGCCTGGCTTTCGGCAACCGGGTGGGCGCGTACTGCGTGGGCCACCTGGGCGCGATCAGCGGCATGCCCACCATGGCACAGCTGGAGACAATGCGATAAGAAAAACCGGCGGCGGGCGCACAGCACCCGCCGCTGTTTTGCCCGCCGCACCCGCGGGCGCGGTATCTCTGCGGGCAGAAAAAACAAGCACCCACCGAAGTGGGTGCTTGCTGAAAGGGTAAACTCAGCGCTTGGAGAACTGAGGTGCGCGGCGGGCGGCCTTCAGACCGTACTGAATCAGTATTATTGCATTTTTCCCAGTGCTTTCAAGGCTTTTCGCAGACTCACTTCCCGTTTTCCCCTATGAGTTAACCCATCTAAGAAGCAGGGTTCTCCCTGTATTCTGTTGAAGGTTGAAAGGCTTCGTTTACTACCGCAGCCAGTTCCCACGGCTTATTATATTTCACATCAACTGCGTTCAAACAAAACATCTCCTATCGAGTTATAGAGCCGCAGACACTCCTCCAGCCCTTCTGTAAGTACGGGACCATGGAGCGGGCAGATCATTTGGATCTCCAGCGCGGAGATTTTTTTCAGCAGCGCCTGCACCTGTGCGCCATACTTTCCGACGATGTTGTAATAATACCGCCGGGCCTGCGGCGCCCAAGGGGCACGGGCAGTCCGTTCCAGTGAACCGAAGCGGCCGAAGGCATCCGCCGAGAACAGGATCTTTTCCTCCTCTTCATACGCTGCCATCACCTCCGGCCAGTGTACCATCGGCGCCAGCAGAAAGCGCAGCCGGTGCAAACCCAAGGAAAGCGTATCTCTTTCGCCAACCTCCCGCATACGGTCTTCCGACAATGCACCTGTGCCGAAGAACTGCTTGATCAGGGTAAATGTTTTCGCGTTTCCCACGATCTTCATCTCCGGGTACTTTTGTGCCAGCCGCATGAGGCTGCCGGAATGATCCGGCTCCATGTGTGTGACCACAAGATAGTCGGGGCTGCGCCCCTCCAACACCCGCGCCACATTGGAAAGCCATTCCTCCGCCGCCCGTGCGTCCACGCTGTCCATCACAGCGATCTTCTCATCCAAAATGACATAGGAGTTGTAGCTCACCCCCATAGGCTGGACGGGGTACTGGTTTTCAAAGAGTGCCAATGTGTTATCATCCACCCCTACATAGCGGATGGCATCTGTTACCGTTTAGATAGCCATATAAAAAATACCTCCTATTTTCCTTACTCAGACTCTGATTGATAGGTTCTTCTTTTCTAACGGAACATACGCTCAACCGCGGATCGACGGTCGCGCATTTTGCCGTTGTCTTGCTTCCCCCAGAGTCGTTACATGTGGTACACCGCAGCGGAGCGAAGTCCTTCCGGCAGGCCGTCGGGCGCAGCAGGTGAAAGTTCCCAGCGCACCTGCCCCGCCCACTGGGAGGCGACGGCGGAGAAGTGGAGCATGACAATACCGAGATCCAATGCGGCATCCAAATTATCGGTGTAGGCATCCTCCTGCTGCACCAAATAGATGCTGTGATCCTGCACAAGGAAGCCATAGGGCTGACGGTTGAGATAGCTGGGGGAGAGCGAAGCGGCGTAGAAGGACTGCCAGAGCATATCGTCGTAGAAGTCCATCATCTCGTCAAGCCCAGACTTGTTGCTCCAGCTCCCCATGTGAACCAAATCATGCACGCCCTTTTTGGGCGCGTAGTACTGCTGCTCGGCCCGCACATCGATCTGAGACATACTTAGGATATTCAGCCGCAGCTTTTTTGCGGTCTTTTCCCCGTAGCCAAAGGCAACGATTGCCGCCACCTCTAACGGGGTGGTGAGAGAAAGTGCCTTTTTGATTTTGTCGCTGTCGGTGAAGGTCATCCAGCAGGTGTCAATGTCCAACTCAGTCAGCTTGAGGACGAGATCTTCCATCATGTAGCCGGCGTTGATGGCCGCATAGGAATGCGGGGCAGACATAAGGAGCAGGTAGTGCGGTGCTCCGATGAGAAATTGCTTATAGCCCGCTGAGCTCTCCAGTGCCGGCTGTGCATCCTTGTCCAAGACGATCAACTCCGTTGCAATCTCCGGGACAAGACGGAGACAGGTCTTTTCATAGTAGGATCGGAGCTGGCCGATAGCCTCACTCGGAACTTCCTTTTCGCGGAATGCGTGAACGGATCTGCGATTTTGAATCATAGCGCTGTAATTCATAGTAGTGTATCTTCTATTCTGATGTCTTTGGTTTTCTTATAAATCGTCTATCAGTGCGGTGCTCTTGGCGTAGGCGGTACTGCGTGCCTCAAAGAAATCGGTCTTGACCATGTTGGCGTCGGCGTACTGGCTGACCCATTCCATGCTCTCCGGTTCGCTCTCAAAGCCTGGATACAATGCCGGATAGCCAAGGCTCGTCCAGCGAAGATTGCCGAGATAGCGGATGTAATCGCTGATCATCTGCCGGTTCAACCCCGGGATGTCGTCGCCGATCACATAATGCCCCCATGCGATCTCCTGCTCCACGCCCTCACGCATCATCTCGCGCAGCGCTTGTACGCTCTCGGCGGTGAACAACTCCGGCTGCTCCTTTTGCAGCTCCGTGATGATATTGCGGAACAGCCACAAGTGCGTGTTCTCGTCGCGGTTGATATAGCGGATCTCCTGCGCCGAGCCGGACATCTTCCCGTTTCGGGAGAGATTGTAGAAGAACATAAAGCCGCTGTAAAAATAGATGCCCTCCAAAATATAGTTCGCCATCATCACGCGCAGCAGCGTGGGAGCGTCCTTCCGCTCCTGAAACTCGTTGTAGCAGTCCCCAATGAAGGTGTTGCGGCGCAGCAGATGCTCGTCCGTTTTCCATTGGTAGAGGATGTCATTCTCCCATTCCGAACCCCAGTAATCCTCCAGAGCGTAGCCCTTGACCGTGAGGATCTCATGCGGACACATGAGATGCCACGGCGCGTCTATGTTCTCCTCCGCCAGTCGCCAGAAGAGATCCGGATAGCACACGGCGGGAAACACATCATGCGCCTTCATGCGGTCGTCGCCGTTGTTAGTGCGCAGTTGAAGGAATTCCGGCAGATCCCGGTGCCATGCGTCTAAGTAAACCGCCACAGCGCCCTGCCGCATCCCCAACTGATCCACCGCCACGGCGGTGTCGTTGACCAGCCGGATCCAGCGGATAACACCACCCGCCGCCCCTTGAAAGCCGCGGATGGTGCTGCCTGCAGCGCGCACCTTACCGAAGTACATCCCCATTCCACCGCCGAATTTAGAGACCTTTGCGAAGTTGTCCAGCGAGCGGTAGATGCCGTCCAGACTGTCCGGCACAGTGTCCACAAAGCAGCTTGAAAGCTGATGGTAGGGCTTTCGCGCGTTAGACATGGTAGGTGTCGCCATCGTGACCTCCATACGGCTGAGCATATCGTAAAAGCGTTTTACCCACCCCATGCGGTCAGAGCCTTCGTTCATAGCAAGATGCAGCGCGATACCCAAAAACATCTCCTGCGGTGTTTCCAGCGGCACGCGGCTCCGTGTCTGGATCACATAGCGTTTGAGTAGCAGGTCAAGGCCGGAGTAGGTGAACAGCTCGTCCCGTTCCGGGCAGAGGAAGCCCTCCGCCATGGCGATCTCCTTGTGGGTATAGTGGGCAAGGATATAGTCACCATAGAGTCCCTTATCCGTCAGATAGCGAAGCCTGCCATAGAGGTCGCCGACGCCGCGCCCCTCCCATTCCTGTGCGTTGCGACAGCGAAAGGAGTGGTTCAGAAGCCGCGCCGCGATGAACTCCCACTTGGGTGCCTCTGCCGTAGTCAGCTCTACCGCTGCCTTGGTCAGTGCCTCAGCCCGCTCATCCTCCGTCATGCCCGGGCGACAGAAGCTCTCAAACTTCATTTGAAGCGCCGCGAGGGAGTAGACTTCCTCGGTAAAATCCATCTGGATACGGCGCAGCACCTCGTCAAGCGAGTTATCCCCCACCGTCTGCGCGATGGTATGCCGGACGCGGCGCAGCGCAGACCGCTTTTCGCGATAGAGGATGTACGCCTTGGCCACCTCATAGTGTCCGCGCTCCATGAGCGTCCGCTCCACCTCGTCCTGCACACGCTCCACGGTGAGCGGCGCTGCGGCGGCGAGGTTGTCAAGAACGGCGGCGAGGATCTCATTCAGCTCTCTGCTCCCGATCTCCATCCCCTGTCCATCAAACGCTTTTTTCATGGCGTTGAAAATTTTCTCCTGTTGAAAGGGAACAGACTCCCCGTTTCGTTTTCTGATCTCCATTTCGATCCTCTCATCTTCTCCGGTAACTTCTCATGTCCTTTTGGGCAAAGAGCGGGCAAGCGCAGTATCACGCTTGCCCGCTCTGTTTTGAAAGCCGGTTTTTCTGCAGCCGACGCGGCGGGGCTGTTTGTTGTCTGTTGTCTTGGTTTTGGCTTCCCTGCCAGTCACTTCATAGATTCCAGAATGGCGTCCGTCAGTGCTTCCAGCTCAGTGCGCTTGTCCGTGCCCATGGACGAGGCGAGGCTGAGCCGCTCGTTGAGCACCGTCATGTTCTTAAGCTCATCGTTGACGAATTTCTGCATGAGGTCACCGGACTTCACCGCCCATGAGCCGTTTTCAATGATGGCAAAAGTGCGGTTTTGCAGATTCAGCGCCTTCATATCCATGAGGAAGTCATGCATGGCGGGGTAGATGCCGAGGTTGTAGGTCACAGAGGCCAGGACGATGTGACTGTACTTAAACGCCTCGGAGATCAGCTGGGAGACATGAGTGGAGGACACATCGTACATCGCCACCTTGCTCATGCCCTTATCGCAGAGCGACGCCGCCAGCGCCTGCGCCGCGTTCTCCGTGTTGCCGTACATGGAGGCGTAGACGATGAGCACGCCCTGAGTCTCAGGGGCATAGCGGCTCCAGGTGTCGTACTTTTCGATGAACCAGCCCAGATTCTCCCGCCACACCGGGCCGTGGAGGGGGCAGATATA
>CAMDUN010000011.1:0-62881 GCA_945878665.1 uncultured Clostridia bacterium
TTTTGCGGGACTTTTTTCTTTTTGGCTATTGACTTTTGTTTGCAGGACTCGTTTCAGCCAAATTTGCACACACGCATACAGGTTAGATTATATCTGCCCGCGGTCAGACTGTCAATGCCAGGGAAAAAACTGTCATTAGCAATTTGGCGGGGGCGGGAGTCCCGCGCCTGTGGGCGCGGCGGGGCGATGTGGGCATCGCCCCCTACGAAAAGGCCGCCGGAAAATTGTACGTAGGGGCGGATGCCCACATCCGCCCGTGCGGATACGTACAGCGCATCGGTAGGGCAAAAAAGGGCCGCCAAAGGCGGCCCTCAGCTTGTCGATAAACCCTCTCTATGTGGTCAGCGGTTCTTTTACGCAGGGGAGCTCGAGGGGGCAAAGCCCGCCTCGAATTAGATCAAATGTCGCGCAAAGCCTTGCCCTGCAAGGCGTGCGTGGAGCGAAGCGACTATTTTTGTGCCGCAAGGCGGCACAAAAATAACGACATTATTTCAGGCTGTCGAAAGAGCCGAAGGCTTTTTCGACAGTCTGAAGGGAGCGCCCGGTGGACGCTCCCTTTTGTTCGTTTGCTTTTTTTCGTTATCTTGCATTGTAGGCGGCGATGCCCTTGGCCAGCAAATCCATGGCACGCTCCAGGGCCTCCTGCTTGAGCACGTAGGCGATGCGGATCTCGTTCTTGCCCTTGCCGGGGGTGGCGTAGAACGGTTCGCCGGGGGCGAACATGACGGTGTCGCCGTTGTCATCGAACTCCTCCAGCAGCCACTTCTGGAACGTGTCGGCATCGTCCACGGGCAGGGCGGCCATGACGTAGAACGCGCCCTTGGGGCACTCGCAGACCACGCCGGGGATCTGGTGGAGCTTACGCATGACGGTGTCGCGGCGGCGCTTGTACTCGTCGCGGACGGCGGCGAAGTAGTCCGGGCCGACGGTATACAGGGCGGCGGAGGCCACCTGGTCGATGGTGGGGACGGAGAGGCGGCACTGGGCGTATTTCATGGCCTGGGCCATGAGCTCCTTGTTGCGGGAGATGAGGCAGCCGATGCGTGCGCCGCAGGCGGAGAAGCGCTTGGACACGGTGTCGATGACGATGACGTTTTCGGCGGCATCGTCGAACTGGCCCATGGATTGCAGGGGCTCGCCGGCGTAAACGAACTCGCGGTAGGCCTCGTCGCCGATGATGAACAGGTCGTGGGCCTTGGCGATGTCCACCATCATACGCATCTCCTCAGGGGTAAGGACGCAGCCGGTGGGGTTGCCGGGGTTTGTGACCATGATGGCACGGGTGTGCTCGTTGATCTCGGCCTCTACCTTGGCACGGTCGGCGTAGTGGTAGCCATCGTGGGGGGAGGTGGGGATGGGATGGATCTTCGCGCCGCAGGTGTAGGCCATGGTATTGTAGTTGGGATAAAACGGCTCGGGGATCAGGATCTCGTCACCGTCGTCCAGGATGCAGTTCATGGCGATCTGGAGGGCCTCACTGCCGCCGTTGGTGATAAGGATGTCGCCCTTTTCAAAGTGCATATCCAGGTCGTCGTAATACTTCTGAATGGCATCGATGAGGGCGGGAATGCCAGGGGACGGCGCGTACTCCAGCACCGGCAGGTCAAAATGCTTTACGGCGTCGAAGTACGCCTTGGGCGTTTCGATGTCCGGCTGGCCGATGTTCAGGTGGTAGATCTTCTTGCCCTTGGCCTCGGCGGCCACGGCGTAGGGGTGGAACTTACGCATGGGCGAAAGCCCGCACTTCAGGACCTTGCTGGAAAATTTCATACGGTATCCTCCTTCATTCTTTGTGGCATTATAGTAGCGCTTTTTCGGCTGATTTTCAATAGTGAATTGCAAAAAGGCCGCCAAAAGGCGGCCTTTCAGGCTCAGTTCATCTGACGGCGGCGGGACAGGTTCACCGTGCCGTCGGTCATGGAGTTCAGGGAGTCCAGGCTCTTGCCCGTGCCCTCGGCCACGCAGGAGATCGCCCCCTCGGCCACCATGGTGTGGATGCCGGTGCGGGCCTCGATGAGCTTGTCAAAGCCATCCACCAGGCTGCCGCCGCCGGTCATGACGATGCCGTTGTTGGAGATGTCGGCCACCAGCTCCGGCGGGGTGCGCTCCAGCACGCCGTGAACGGCCTCCAGGATGCGCTCCACCGGCTCTTCAAACGCCTCCAGCATCTCCGTGGAGCTGACGTTGATGACCTTGGGCAGGCCCGTCATCAGGCAGCGGCCCTTGATCTCGATGGAGGTCTCCTGCTCCTTGGGGAACACGCAGCCGATCTCCATTTTCATCAGCTCGGCGGTGCGCTCGCCCACCAGCACGTTGTGCTTGCGGCGCATATACTTGACGATGGACTCGTTGAACTGGTCGCCGGCGACCTTGATGGAGGCGCTCTCCACCACGCCGCTCAGGGAGATGACGGCGATGTCGCTGGTGCCGCCGCCGATGTCCACCACCATGTGGCCGTCGGGCTTGGAAATGTCGATGCCCGCGCCGATGGCGGCGGCCACCGGCTCTTCGATGAGGTACACGCGGCGTGCGCCGGCCTGGATGCCGGCATCTACCACGGCACGCTCCTCGACCTCGGTGATGCCGGAGGGCACGCAGATGATGACACGAGGCTTGAACAGCTGGAAGCCGCCCACCACCTTGTGCAGGAACTCGCGGAGCATACGCTCGGTCATGTCGTAGTCGGAGATAACGCCCTCGCGCAGGGGACGGATGGCCACGATGTTGCCGGGGGTACGGCCCAGCATGGCCTGGGCCTCCGCGCCCACCTTCAGCAGCTTGCCGGTATTCTTGTCAATGGCCACCACGGACGGCTCGTTCAGCACCACGCCCTTGCCCTTGACATAGACCAGCACGGAAGCGGTACCCAGGTCGATACCGATGTCTTTTGCAATAGAACACATAATGACTGCACCTCTGTTTTCTCTTTCGTTATGTTGCAGGGCGCAACGCGCCCACTCTCTGTCTGCTTCAACATTATACCGACTGGGAAGGGATTTTGCAACGGTGGAAATGAAAAACCTGCGATTTTCTGTATTTTGCACGGCTGGGCCGCGTTCCATACCTATTTATCCCGCACCATGGCCAGCGTCAGGCACACCACATCCGCCGCCCCGGCATCCTTCAGCACCCGGACGCACTCCGTCAGCGTCGCGCCGGTGGTGAGGATGTCGTCAATGAGCAGCAATCGCTTACCCCGGAAGGCTGCCGGGTCAACGGGCTCGTATACGCCCAGCACGTTGGCACGGCGCGCCGCCGCGTCCTCCAGCCCGGACTGGGGCGGGTTGTCCCGCACCTTACGCAGCGTCTCCAGGGGCTGGATGTGCCAGTCCACGCACAGGCTGGCGCAGAGCATACGGGACTGGTCAAAGCCACGCTTTTTCAGCCGCTTCCCGCTGACAGGCACCCAGGTGACGGCATCGAAGCGGTCGGCAAAGGCGCTGGCCGCCGTCTCGGCCATCAGCGCGCCGAAGCAGTTCAGGTACTCCACCCTGCCCCGGAACTTGTAGGTCAGAATGGCGTCCCGGACGGCGTCCTCGTAGTACAGCGGCGCGGCGCACTCGCCGAACGTGCCGGTGCGGAGCTCCGTGCAGCGGGGCAGCGTTTTTTCGCATTTCTCGCACAGCAGCGTTTTCCCGGTGACGCGCCCGCAGAACGGGCAGTGACGGGGGAAGAAAAAGTCCAGCAAACTCTTGGACATCTGATTCAGGGATTCGTTCAGGTTCATATCATACCCTCCTTCAATCGGCGGCGCAGGCCGCTGTAACGGCGCTGCTGGCGGTCATTGGCGGCCATCTTGGCGGGGACGGTGTCGTCACCCACCATGATGAGCATACGACGGGCGCGGGTGATGGCGGTGTACAGCACGCCCCGCACCATCAGCGACGGCGCGGCGGGAGCGGACACCAGGATAACGGCGGGGTACTCGCTGCCCTGGGATTTATGTACGGTGATGGCGTAGGCCATGTCCAGCTGCGAAAGCAGGTCGGCGGTGTAGGTGGCGGTGCGGTCGTCGAAGCGCAGGACGATCAGCTCGCCGGAGCTGTCGATGTCCTGGATGACGCCCACGTCGCCGTTGAAGATGCCGCTGCCCGCCGTGCCGTCGTCCTTCTCCCACAGCACATCGTAGTTGTTCTTCGTCTGCATGACCCGGTCGCCCACCCGGAACGTCACGTCGCCCCACTGCTTCTGCCGCTTTCCGGCGGCGGGCGGGTTCAGTGCCGCCTGTAAGGCGCGGTTCAGGGCCGCCGTGCCGCAAGCGCCCTTTCGGGTGGGGGACAGCACCTGGATCTGATCGGCGGGCACGTTCATGTTTTTGGGCAGCCGGTCGCGGCACAGCTCCACCACCGTCTGCACCAGCCTGTCCGGCGAGCGGCGGCACAGGAAGAAGAAGTCTCCCTGGTTGCTGTCCAACTGGGGCGGCTGGCCCAGATTGACGGCGTGGGCGTTGCGGATGATGGCGGACTGCTCCGCCTGGCGGAACACCTGGGTCAGGGAGACGGTGGGCACAACGGTGCTGCGGAGCAGGTCGCCCAGCACGTTGCCAGCACCCACGGAGGGGAGCTGATCCGGGTCGCCCACCAACACCAGCCGGCAGCCGGGACGCAGCGCTTCCAGCAGCGCCTGCATCAGCTCCAGGTCCACCATGCTCATCTCGTCCACGATGACGGCGTGGGCCTCCAGCGGGTCGCTGCCGTTCTTTTTGAAGGCCACCTGGCCGGTCATCTCGTTATAGCTCATGCCCAGGGCGCGGTGGATGGTCTGAGCATCGCAGTCCGTCACCTCGCCCAAACGCTTGGCCGCCCGGCCTGTGGGCGCAAGCAGCGCCACGTCCAGTCCCATGCGGCGGTACAGCGCCACGATGCCTCGCAGGGACGTGGTCTTGCCCGTGCCCGGCCCGCCGGTGAGCAGCAGCACGCCGCCCTCCGCCGCCATGCGTACCGCCTGACGCTGGAGGGGCGCGTAGGACACGCCCTGCTCCTTTTCGATGGCATCGATGGTCTTGTCCACCTGGCGGAGCTGCTCCACCGGGGTGCGGAGCATGGACAGCAGGCGCTGGGCCACGAACGTCTCCGCCTGGTACATACGGGGCAGGTAGCAGCCCCGGACGTTGGCGATGGGCTTTTCCACCACGGCGAAGCTGTCGATGAGCTTGTCCAGCGCCGTCTCCACCATGTCCGTGTCCACGTCCACCAGCTGGGCCGTGGCGGCCAGCAGCTTCTCACGGGGCAGGAACACGTGGCCGTTCCCGGCGTTGTGGGCCAGCTCGTACTCAATGGCCGCCCGCAGGCGGCAGGGGTCGTCGCCGCCAAAGCCCATGCTGATGGCGATGGCGTCGGCCACGGCGAAGTCCACGCCGAACTGGGCGCGGCTGAGGATATAGGGGTCGTCCCGCAGCATTTGCAGGGCGTTGTCGCCGTAGGTGCGCTGCACCGCCATGGCCAGGTACACCGGCAGGTCGTAGCGGGCCAGAAATTCCATCACCTGACGCAGACCTGTCAGGGCGCGGAAGGCTTCCGACAGCTCCACGGCCTTTTTGGCGGTGATGCCCTTGATGGTCTTGAGGCGCTCCGGCTCTTCCTCCAGCACCCGGAGGGTGTCCGTGCCGAAGCGCTCCACCAGCCGCTGGGCCGTGGCCGGGCCGATGCCCTTCAGAATGCCGGAGGACAGGTAGCTGACGATGTCCTCTTCCTCCTGGGGCAATCGGCGCTCCACACTCTCGGCGGAGAGCTGCGGGCCGTGGACGGGGTGATTCACCCACACGCCGGTGACGGTCATGCCCTCCCCGGCGGCGGCGCAGGGGATACAGCCCACCACGGTGATGGGCTCATCCTCCCCGTCCACACGCAGCAGCAGGACGGTATAGCCGTTTTCCTCGTTTTGGAAGATGACAGCGTCTACGCTGCCCTCTACGGTGACACGCTCACCCATGGCGTTCACCCCTTTCTCGTTTCCTGTGTAAATAGGTTCGGAAGCTCTGACGGCGTTACCAGCGTCACCGTGTCCGACACGGCCAGTGACGCGGCACGGCGGCCCTCCTCCGTCAGACCGCAGTCCACCAGCACCACCGGCAAGCGCCGGTTCTGCGCCAGCGCACGCAGCGTGACGTCCAGCCCCGCGCCATCGCCGGACAGGGCCACGATGTACCACGTGTCACGCACCGGCGGCTGACGGAACAGGGCGGAGGCCAGCAGCCACAGAATGGCCGTCAGGCCGATGGCGGCCAAGGCGGCGATGACGCCGTCGTGCAGCAGCTCCATAGTACCACCTCCCTGCCCCATTGTATGAGGCGGGGCGGGCGGTGTGTCACTTCAAATACTTTTTCAGATACTGGCCGGTGTAGGACGCTTCGCAGGCGGCCACCTGTTCCGGCGTGCCGCAGGCCACCACCGTGCCGCCGCCTACGCCGCCCTCCGGCCCAAGGTCGATGAGGTAGTCGGCGCATTTGATCACGTCCAGGTTGTGCTCGATGACCAGCACCGTGTTGCCCGCATCGGTGAGGCGCTGCAAAACCTCCAGCAGCTTCCGCACATCGTCGGCGTGGAGGCCGGTGGTGGGCTCGTCCAAAATGTAGATGGTGCGGCCCGTGGAGCGCTTGCTCAGCTCCGTGGCCAGCTTCACGCGCTGGGCCTCGCCGCCGGACAGGGTGGTGGACGGCTGGCCCAGCTTCACGTAGCCCAGGCCCACGTCGTACAGCGTTTGCAGCTTTTCACAGATGGCCGGTACGGCGGAGAAGAACTCCAGCGCCTCGGCCACGGTCATATCCAACACATCGGCGATGTTCTTGCCCTTGTAGCGCACCTCCAGCGTCTCCCGGTTGTAGCGCTTGCCCCGGCAGACCTCGCAGGGGACGTACACGTCCGCCAGGAAGTGCATCTCGATCTTCAGCATACCGTCGCCGCCGCAGGCCTCGCAGCGCCCGCCCTTGGTGTTGAAGGAGAAGCGGCCCGGGCCGTAGCCCCGGGTCTTGGCATCGGCGGTGGAGGCGAACAGGTCGCGGATGGCGTTGAACAGGTTGGTATACGTGGCGGGGTTGGAGCGGGGCGTGCGCCCGATGGGGCTCTGGTCGATGGCGATGACCTTATCCAGGTACTCCATGCCCTCGATGGCATCGTGTTTGCCGGGGCGCAGCTTCATGCGGTTGAGAGACGCGCCCAGCGCCTTATACAGCACCTCGTTCACCAGCGAGCTTTTGCCGCTGCCGCTGACGCCGGTGACGCAGGTGAACGTTCCCAGGGGGAACGTGACATCGATGTTTTGCAGGTTGTTCTCCCGCGCACCCCGGACGGTGAGGAGGTGGCCGTTGCCCTGACGGCGGTGGGGCGGCAGCGGGATGTGCTTTTTGCCGCTGAGGTACTGGCCCGTCAGGCTGTTGGGGTTGGCCATGACCTCCTCCGGCGTGCCGCAGGCCACCACCTGACCGCCCAGCGCGCCCGCACCCGGGCCGATGTCGATAAGGTAGTCGGCGGCCCGCATGGTGTCCTCGTCATGCTCCACCACGATGAGGGTGTTGCCCAGATCGCGGAGGCGCTGGAGGGTGGCCAGCAGCTTGTCGTTGTCACGCTGGTGCAATCCGATGGACGGCTCGTCCAGGATATACAGCACGCCCATGAGGCTGCTGCCGATCTGCGTGGCCAGGCGGATACGCTGGCTCTCGCCGCCGGACAGCGTGCCGGAGGCCCGGGACAGGGTGAGGTAGCTCAAACCCACGGACTGCAAAAAGCCCAGCCGGGCATGGATCTCCTTGAGTATCTGCGCGGCGATGAGCTGCTGGTTGCCCGTCAGGGACAGGCCATCGAAGAAGGCTAGCGCATCGTTCACCGGCAGGGTGGTGGCATCATAGATGGATTTGCCGCCCACGGTGACGGCCAGCGCCTCGGGCCGCAGCCGCTTGCCCCGGCAATCCGGGCAGGGGCAGGGGGTCATGCAGCTCTCGATCTCCTTCTTGCTGGCATCGGACTGGGTCTCCTGATACCGGCGCTCCAAATTGTGGCAGATGCCCTCAAAGGGCTGGTACAGCACGCCCTTGCCCCGGGGCTGGTCGTAGTGCAGCTCCAGCTTTTCGCCGTCCGTGCCGTAGAGGATGACGTGCTTTACCTCGTCGCTCAGCTCATCGAAGGGCTGGGACAGGGAGAATTTGTACCGCTTGCTCAGCGCCTCGAAATACATCCGGCTGATGCCGTCGGAGCGGATGGAGGCCCAGCCGCTGGCGGTGATCGCGCCGTCTAAAATGGACTTTGACCCATCGGGGATGATGAGGGCCGGATCGGTCTTCAGCTGCACGCCCAGTCCTGTGCAGGTGGGGCACGCGCCGAAGGGGCTGTTGAACGAGAACAGACGGGGCGTCAGCTCCTCGATGGAGATGCCGCAGTCGTCACAGGCGTAGTTCTGCGAGAAGGTGATGTCCTTTTCCTCCCGCAGCAGGTTGACGGTGACAAGGCCGCCGGCCAGGTTGGAGGCCGTCTCCACCGAGTCGGTGAGCCGCCCCACGATGTCGGGCCGGACGATGAGCCGGTCCACCACGATGTCGATGTGGTGCTTGAGGTTCTTCTCCAGGGGGATGTCCTCACTGAGCTCGTACAGATTGCCGTCCACGCGGGCGCGGACGTAGCCGCCGCGGCGGGCGTCCTCCAGCACCTTGGCGTGCTCGCCCTTGCGTCCCCGCACCACCGGGGACATGATCTGAATGCGTGTGCCCTCCGGCAGCGCCATGATCTGATCGATGATCTGATCCACCGTCTGCCGCCGGATCTCCTTGCCGCAGTGGGGGCAGTGGGGCACGCCCACACGCGCCCACAGAAGGCGCAGATAGTCGTAGATCTCCGTCACCGTGCCCACGGTGGAGCGGGGGTTCTTGCTGGTGGTCTTCTGGTCGATGGAGATGGCCGGGGACAGGCCGTCGATATAGTCCACGTCCGGCTTGTCCATCTGACCCAGGAACATCCGGGCGTAGCTGGACAGGCTCTCCACGTAGCGGCGCTGGCCCTCGGCGTAGATGGTATCAAAGGCCAGGGAGCTTTTGCCGCTGCCGGAAAGACCCGTCAGCACCACCAGCTTGTCCCTGGGGATGGTCACATCAATGTTCTTCAGGTTGTTCTCCCGTGCGCCCTTGATGAAAATTTCCTTTTGCATGGTATTCCTCGTTTCTGCAACTTTTTCGCAGATAAAATGTAGTTAAAACAATTTTTAATGTCAAGATAATACTTAAATTTATACGATGATGTCCGCCGTTTTCGCCCGCAGCAGGTCTATCAGCGCCTTGGGGTCGCACTCCACCTGCGCGCCGATCTTTCCGGCGCTGACGCAGACGGTGTCATACCCCAGCGCCGTCTTGTGGAACACGGTGGGGAACTGCTTTTTCATGCCCACCGGGGAGCAGCCGCCGTGGACGTAGCCCGTCAGACCCAGCAGCCCCTTTTGGGGCAGCATGGCGATGGACTTCTCCCCCACGGCCTTGGCGGCTTTTTTCAAATCGAGGTTCTCCGCCACGGGGATGTCGAACACGTAGTACGCCCCGCTGGCGGCCTTGGTCACCAGCGTTTTGAACACGCGCTCCGCCGGCTGGCCCAGCGTTTGGGCCACGGACACGCCGTCGATAGGGCCGTCCGGGTCGTAGCTGTGGGCGGTGTAGGGGATCTTCTTCTGCTCCAGCGTCCGCATGACGTTGGTCTTTTCCTCTTTATGCTTTGCCATGGGCTTCCTCCTTTGCCGCCGGGGCTTTGCCGCCCTCACGGGCCAGCAGGATGACGCAGCCGAACACACAGGCCACGCCCAGCACCGTCCACACGGTGAGGGCCTCCTTGAACACGAAGACGCCCACCAGCGTCTCCACCACCGGCTCGATGTTGGTGATGATGGAGGCTCTGCCGCTTTCCACGCCCTCCAGGCCCTTGGTGTAGAAGATATAGGGCAGCACCGTGGCCACGATGACCACGCCGCACACGCCCACGATGCCCTGGGTGCTGGCAAAGGCCAGGGGCAGCGTCTTGAAGTCCGCGAAGGCCACAGAGCCCAGCCCGGCCACCAGGAACGTCCAGTAGATCATGGTGTAGCTCTCGTAGTGGGCCAGCCCGTAGTGGGCGAACACGGTGTAGCTGGCGTAGCACAGGCCGGACAGCACGCCCAGGCCGATGCCGGCCCAGGAGGCGGTCATGTCGCCGCCCAGGATGCCGCTGACCATGACGCAGCCCAGCAGCGACACCACCAGGGCGATGAGCTTACGCTTCGTCAGCGGCGTTTTCCACAGCACGGCGCTGAACAGCACCACGAAGGACGGCGCCAGGTACAGCAGCACCGCCGCCACCGACAGGGAGCACATGGTCTGGCACTGGAAGTACACCGTGCTCAAGAGCAGGATGCTGATGAGGCCGGAGCACAGGAAGATGGGCAGGTGCTTCCATTGGATGCGGAACACCTGACGATGGAACAGGCCGAACACCACCGTCAGCACCAGCAGCGTGCCGAAATTGCGGATGAACACCCGGTTGCCCAGCTCTATCCCGGCGGCGGTGAGCAGGCGGTTGGAAAATCCGATGAAGCCCCAGCACACGGCGCTGAGGATGACGTAGATATAGGAGATATACTTTTTCATTGGTTCGCACTCGGTTCTCTATTTCTCGCCCCGCAGCTCGATGATCTGATCCCGGAGCAGGGCGGCGTATTCAAACTCCAGCATACGGCTGGCCTCTTTCATCTCTTTCTCCAGCCGGGCGATGGTCTCCGCCCGCTCCCGGTCGGACAGCTTCTTCTTACTGAGCTTGGACGCTTCCTCGGCGCTGTGGCTGATCTCCACCATCTCCCGCACGCCCTTGCGGATGGTCTGAGGCACGATGCCGTGGGCCTTGTTGAAATCGTCTTGTATCTTCCGGCGGCGCTCCGTCTCGTCCATGGCGGCGCGCATGGAGGGCGTGACGGTGTCGGCGTAGAGGATGACCAGGCCCTCGGCGTTGCGGGCGGCGCGGCCTATGGTCTGGATGAGGCTGGTCTCGCTGCGGAGGAAGCCCTCCTTGTCCGCGTCCAGAATGGCCACCAGCGACACCTCCGGCAGATCCAGACCCTCACGCAGCAGGTTGATGCCCACCAACACGTCGAACTCGCCCAGCCGCAGGTCGCGGATGATCTCCATCCGCTCCAGGGCCGACACGTCGGCGTGCATATAGCGCACCTTGATGCCAAGGCCGCGGAGGTGGGCGGTGAGATCCTCTGCCATGCGCTTGGTCAGCGTGGTGACCAGCACTCGCTCGTTCCGCTGCTCACGGGTGTGGATCTCCTCCACCAGGTCGTCGATCTGCCCGGTGACGGGCCGTACCTCCACCCGGGGGTCAAGCAATCCCGTGGGGCGGATGACCTGCTCCACCACCTGATCGGCGTGCTCCTTTTCAAAGTCCCCCGGCGTGGCGGAGACGTAGATAGCCTGGGAGAACTTCTCCTCGAACTCCTCGAATTTCAGGGGGCGGTTATCGAAGGCGCAGGGCAGGCGGAAGCCGTAGTCCACCAAGCTCTGCTTGCGGGCGTGGTCGCCGTTATACATGGCCCGCACCTGGGGCAGCGTCACGTGGCTCTCGTCCACGAACAGCACGAAATCATCGGGGAAGAAGTCCAGCAGCGTCATGGGCGCAGACCCCGCGGGCCGCTGGGAGATGACGCGGGAGTAGTTCTCGATGCCGGAGCAGTAGCCCAGCGTCCGCATCATCTCCACATCGTAGCGGGTGCGCTGGTCGATGCGCTGGGCCTCCACCAGCTTGCCCTGCTCCTCGAACCACTTTTTCCGCTCCGCCAGCTCCCGCTCGATCTCCTCCGCCGCACGCTCCAGCTTGTCCTTGGGCGTGACGTAGTGGCTGGCGGGGTAGATGGCGATGTGGCTCAGCGATTTGGTGGCCGCGCCGGTGACGGGGTGGAACTCGGTGATGCGGTCGATCTCGTCACCAAAGAACTCCACCCGGATGGCCCGGTCCTTGTAGTACGCCGGGTACAGCTCCACCGTGTCGCCCCGGACACGGAACATATTCCGCTGAAAGGCGATGTCGTTGCGCTCGTAGCGATCCTCCACCAGCCGCCGCAGCAGCTCGTCCCGCTCCATGGTCATTCCCGTCCGCAGGGAGATCATCATGTGGGCGAAGTCGTCCGGCTCGCCCAGACCGTAGATGCAGCTCACGGAGGACACCACGATCACGTCCCGCCGCTCCAGCAGGGCGCAGGTGGCGGACAGGCGCAGGCGGTCGATCTCCTCGTTGGTGGAGGCGTCCTTCTCAATATAGGTATCCGTGTGGGCGATGTACGCCTCCGGCTGGTAGTAGTCGTAGTAGCTGACGAAATACTCCACGGCGTTGTTGGGGAAGAACTCCCGGAACTCCTCGCACAGCTGGGCCGCCAGCGTCTTGTTGTGGGCCAGCACCAACGTGGGCCGGTTCACCCGCTCGATGACCTTGGCCATGGTGTACGTCTTGCCTGAGCCGGTGACGCCCTTGAGCACCTGCTGCCGCAGGCCGTTCTCCAGTCCCCGCGCCAGCTTGTCGATGGCCTGGGGCTGGTCGCCGGCAGGCCGGTATTCCGATACGACTTTGAGATCCGGCATAGATGCCTCCTTAGTCCGCTAAAAGGCCGCTTTCGGCCATGGATACGTAGTCCCGGTCGGCCACGATGATGTGATCCCGCAGCACGATGCCCAGCGGTGCTAACGCCTCGCGCACCTGCCGCGTGACCACCACGTCCGCCTGGGACGGCAGCGCCACGCCGCTGGGGTGGTTGTGGGCCAGCAGCACGCTGTCCGCCCCGGAGTATAGGGCGTTCTCCACCACCTGCCGTACCTGTAGGGGCGACGACGTTACCGTGCCCTTGGTGATGCAGCGGCAGCTGAGGAGCTTACCCTTTCCGTCCAGGCACGCCTCGTACAGCAGCTCCCGCTTCTGCCCCAGCAGCAGCTCGGCGAAGTACGCCCCCGCCCGGTCCGGGGAGTTCAGCAGCTTTTCCGGCAGCGCGGCCTTCCGCGCCCGGAGGGACAGATCGCCGGTGAGGCGCAGCAGCACCGCCGCACTCTCGCCGATGCCCTCCACGGCGGCCAGCTCCCCCGGATCTGCGTACAGCACGCCCTGCAAAGAGCCGAACCGCTTCAGCAGCCGGTGGGCCGTCTCGTTGGTGTCGCACCGGGGGATGGCGTAGAACAGCAGCAGCTCCAGCAGCTGATGGTCGTCAAAGCCCTCCGCGCCGGCGCGGAGAAACCTCTGCTTACAGCGCTGGCGATGTCCGTCATGCAGTCCCATGAAGTGCCCTCCCTTCCCGGCGAAAAACACGATGTATCAACTATATAGTATACCACAGAAGCATACCCGTCACAAGCACGATTTTGCTGGGACGGCACGCGGTTTCCGCCATAAAATACATAACGTAATCACCGGGCCGTTCCTGAACAAAAGGCCGGGAAAAAGTTCCCAAACCCACAGCGTGACCGGCGGGCACGGCGAAAGACGGGGCGGGGAAATGTGAGCGGCCCGCCCTGTTTCCGCCGGTTTTTGCCACTATTCCGGGGGTGTTCCGCAACCGAAACCCCTTTACGGCTATTTGACATAATTCTACACGGCATAATCTTTACAAGAAGTTATCCACAGTTTCCACAGACTTTTCCACAGCGGTGTATTTCCTGATTTTACGCCGCTTTTTGCGTATCATGGCAGAAAATTCCACGCCCGCAAACGCCACTTTTGCCCGCGAAACAGGGTGTATTTGCTTTACATAATGTCATTCCGTGCGGAAAAACCGGGCGTTTTGGCGCGGTCGTTTACCATAATCCCCGTTTACGATACCGGGGCATGACAAAAGCCGCCCGCAGGCGGCTTTTGTCATACCTCAAAACACCGGCGCGGCCATGTCCATGGTGGCGTAGGCGTTCAGCTCCAGTCCGGCGGTCTTCCCGGCCTGATACTCATAGTAGCCCTGCGCGCCGATCATCGCGCCGTTGTCGCCGCACCACCGCAGCGGCGGCAGGTACAGCTTCACCCCGGCCTTTTCACAGGCATTCTGCAAATCGGCGCGGATGATGGAGTTGGCAGCCACGCCGCCGGCGGCCACCAGCGCCTTGCGGCCCGTCAGCTCCAGCGCCCGCATGGCCCGGGGCACAAGCTCATTGGACACGGCGCGGGTGAAATCGCGGGCCAGCGCCGCCGCGTCCAGCGGTTCGCCCTTCTGCTGGGCGTTGTGGGCCATGTTCACCACGGCGGTCTTGAGGCCGGAAAAGCTCATGTCCAGCTCCGCGCCGGACACGTGGGCGCTGGGCAGGTCGTACTTGCCGCCCTGTGACCGCTGGGCCAGCTCGTCCATGGGCCTGCCGCCGGGATAGGGCAGTCCCAGCACCCGTGCGGCCTTGTCGAAGCACTCTCCCGCCGCGTCGTCCCGTGTCGCGCCCAGGATGGTCATGTCCGTGTAATCCGCCACGTCCACGATCAGCGTGTTGCCGCCGGAGATGGCCAGGGCCACAAAGGGCGGCTCCAGCTCCGGAAAGGCCAGATAGTTGGCGGCGATGTGCCCCCGGACGTGGTGTACCGGGATCAGCGGCACGTTCAGGGCGTAGGCGGCAGACTTGGCAAAGCTGACCCCCACCAGCACCGCGCCGATGAGCCCCGGCGCGTAGGTGACGGCCACCGCGTCGATGTCCTGCTTCGTCAGGCCCGCGTCGGACAGCGCCTTGTCCGTCAGGGCTGCGATGGCCTCCACGTGCTTGCGGGAGGCGATCTCCGGCACGACGCCGCCGTACAGCGCGTGCATATCCGCCTGGGACAAAATGGCGTCGGACAGCACCTGCCGTCCGTCCCGCACCACGGCCACCGCCGTCTCGTCGCAGGAGGATTCAAAGGCTAGAATGTTCATTGTGACGTCTCCCCGTTGTAGTATTTCGTCAGGATGAGGGCATCCTCCTTGGGCAGGTCGTAGTAGTTCCTGCGCCGCCCCGCCTCAGTGAAGCCGAAGCCCTGATACAGGGCGATGGCGGCCTGGTTGGAGGGCCGCACCTCCAGCGTCAGAAACGCCAGGCGGTTGGCGCGGGCAAAGTCATCGAACACCCGCAGCAGCTGGGCGGCCACGCCCTGACGGCGGCGGGAGGGGTCTACGGCCACGTTGGTGATATAGCCCTCGTCGGCGGCCACCAGCAGCCCGGCGTAGCCGATGACCTTGTCCGTGTCCGGCTCAAGGGCCACCAAAAACGCGGCGCACTGGTTGTCCAGCTCATCGGCCAGCATCTGCCGCGACCAGGGACGGGAGAAGCAGATCCGCTCCAGGGACGCCAGCGCGTCCAAATGCTCGGCGGACATGGGTACGATCTTAACCGTTTTCATGATAGTCACTCCTTGGCTTGCAGCCAGTTTTGGCCGGAATGGGCCTCGGCGATGAGGGGCACGGACAGCGAGGCGGCACGGGACATCTCCTCCGTCAGCAGGTGTTCCACCTGCTCCCGCTCCGACACGGGGCACTCCACGATCAGCTCATCGTGTACCTGCATCAGCAGCCGGGCTTGCAGTCCCTCGTCCCGCAGGCGGCTGTGTACTCGGACCATGGCGACCTTGATGATGTCGGCGGCAGCGCCCTGCACCGGCATATTCAGCGCCACCCGCTTGCCGAACTCCCGCAGGTTGCGGTTGCTGCTTTTCAGCTCCGGCAGCGCTCGGCGGCGGTGCATGGGCGTCTCCACGAAGCCATCACGCTCCGCCTGGGCCACCACGTCGGTCATGTACTGCCGCACACCGGCGTAGGTGGCAAAATACCGCTCCATGTAGTCCTTGGCCTCCTGCACCGTCACGCCGATGTCCTGGGCCAGGGAGAAGGCGGAAATGCCGTACACCACGCCGAAATTCACGGCCTTGGCCCGGCGGCGCAGCTCCGGCGTCACCTGCTCCGGGGGCAGGTGGAACACCTTGGCGGCGGTGACGGTGTGGAAATCTGCGCCGGAGCGGAACGCGTCCCGCATCTCCATGTCCCCGGCCATATCCGCCAGCAGCCGCAGCTCGATCTGAGAGTAGTCCGCGTCCACCAGCACGCAGCCCGGCGCGGCGGTGAACATGGCCCGCAGGCGGCTTCCCAGCTCGGTGCGGGTGGGGATGTTCTGCAAGTTCGGTTCGGTGGAGCTCAGCCGCCCCGTGGCCGTTACCGTCATCTGGAAGCTGGTACGCACCCGGCCATCCGGGCCGATGACCTTCAGCAGGCCGTCCACATAGGTGGAACGCAGCTTGGCGTACTGCCGGTAGCGCAGGATATTGTCCACCAGCGGATAGTCATACCGCAGCTTCTCCAGCACCTCCGCGTTGGTGGACCAGCCGGTCTTGGTCTTTTTCCCGTGGGGCAGCCCCAGCTTGTCGAACAGCAGCGCCCCAAGCTGCTTGGGGGAGTTGATGTTGAACCGCTCTCCCGCCGCGTCGTAGATGGCCCGCTCCGTCTCGTCCATGGTGCGGCCCAGCATCTCGCCGAACTCCGCCAGCGCTTTGCGGTCCACCAAAAAGCCCGCCGTCTCCATGTCCGCCAGCACCCGGCAAAGGGGCAGCTCCACGTCGTAATACAGCCGCTCCATGTTCAGCTCCGCCAGCTTGGGCGACAGCGTCTCATAGAGGGCGGTCACGGCGGCGGTGTAGCTGAGCAGCGCGGCGGAAGCCTCCGCGTCCTCGCCCAGCAGCGAGGTGAATGCCTCCGGTGCGAGGTGGGACGGCTTGGGCAGTTCTTCATTATAATACGCCACGAACAGCCGGGGCAGGTCGTAGCTCCCGGCGGTGGCGTCCAGCAGATAGGCCGCCAGCGCCGTGTCAAACACGAAGCCCTCGGCAGGCAGCCCCTGCTCCAGCAGGGCACGCATCATGTCCTTGACGTTGTGGCCCACCTTTTTGATGTCGGCGGCGAACAGCGCCGCCAGCAGGCCGTGCCAGTCGTCCGCGTAGCGGTTTACATAAAGCTCCACCGCCAGAGAGCTGTCCTCCCCTGTCTCACATTCCACCACCAGGGCGGACAGATCCGGCAGGCCGTACACGGTGACGCGCTCCGCCGCCCGCCACAGCGCCAAACACTCCTCCGCCCGGTTCGCGTCCGTCAGTACCTCCGCCGCGGCGGTGTACTCCCGGTGGGTCTCGGCCTGATGGCCCGGCGTCAGGTGGTACTTGTCGATGAACTTCTGAAACTCCAGCCGCAGAAATACATCGTACAGCTCCGGCTTGAAGGGCTTTCGCAGCGCGTCCGCCGGGTCGAAGACCATGGGCACATCGGTGACGATGGTGGCCATCCAGTAGCTGTGACGGGCCGCCGCCTCGCCGTCCTTGAGTTTACATAACATTCCGGCTTTCAGACCCGTGCTGTCCAGGTTCTCATACACCGCGTCGATGCTGCCGTAGGTCTGTATCAGCCCCATGGCCGTCTTTTCGCCGATGCCCGGCACGCCGGAAATGTTGTCCGAGGCGTCGCCCATCAACGCCTTCAGGTCGATCATGTGGATGGGATCGAAGCCGTAGGCCTCCTGGAACGTGTCCGGCGTCATGTCCTTATAGGACTCCCTCCCCGGCATCCCGGTGGCCAGCTTTACCCGGGTGTGGTCGGTGATGAGCTGCAAGCTGTCCTTGTCGCCGGTGACGATGACGCACTCCCAGTCCGCCGCCTCGCACCGGCGGCTGATAGTGCCGATCAGGTCGTCGGCCTCGTAGCCCGCCAGCTCGTACCGGGGGATGGACATGGCGTCCAGCACGTCCTTCATGGGCTGGAGCTGCATGGCCAACTCCTCGTCCATGGGCTTGCGCTTGGCCTTGTACGCCGCGTCCGCCTTGTGTCGGAACGTGGGCTCGCGGCGGTCGAAGGTGACGCACAGGGCGTCGGGCTTCTCCTCGTCCACCAGCCGCTGCATGGTGGTCAGAAAGCCAAAGATGGCGTTGGTGTGCAGCCCCTGCCGGGTTGTCAGAGGCCGAACACCGTGGTAGGCGCGGTTGATGAGGCTGTTGCCGTCCAGTACCATAAGTTTCATAAGAGCGCCTCCTACTTCTCAAAATCGCATAACATATATATTATACGCCGTTTTCCGCCGTAAGACAACAGTTTCTCTTGCGTGCCGGGGAAAGGGGCGCTCTCTCAGCTCACTCTACCGTCCCGCGCCGGCTTTACTTCCTCCTTACCGCAGTCCGGCAGCCTGAACGACGGCCTCGACCACTTCTGCCGGGTCCCTACCCCTCCGATGTCGGCCCAGTGATGTATTCCTTCAAAATACGTTCCTGCGGCGCGTCCGCCGCGAGAAGCCGGGGCATGGGAATACCGAGCTTTTGCAGCGTTTCATAGTCCCACAGCTCAGAGCGCAGCTTATCGCCGAAGGTGTAGTAATCACAGGGCTCGTGGTGGATCTGCTTTAAGACATACTGCGCCGCGCCGTCCGTCACAAGATAGGAATAGCCGCCTTTTCCTTTCCCGAGGAGCTGGAGCACGGCGTATCCCGTGCCGTTTACCGTCAGTGTGTCAGGCATTGTCCCGCTTCAGCCGCTTCAGGTTTTCCAGCACAAACGGGCTGTTGGCGGCGATCTGCCCCAGTGTGGGACATCCGCCCATCTGCCCGCAGTCGGCGCAGGTATCCAGCCCCTTCTCCCTCACGCAGTTATGCACGGGACAGAGCAGGTCGCAGAACGGCGTTTTCGCGCCGTCCATACGGCAGCCGGTGCAGTTTATCATCTCCGGCGTGATGGCTACGCCGTTGAGCTTTGTCCACAGCGCGGCGGTCTTCTCCCGCAGGGCGTTGTCGTTGGTGAGCGTTGCGATGCGGGCATCGCATTTTCCGCAGTCCAGCCCGCAGCAGCCGATAAGTTGATTCAAGTTTTTCATAGTTGCCTCCATAATTGCAAATCAGAAATTGGTGTTTTCCCGCTGCTTTCCGGGCAGCGCAGCCAATCTGCTTTTGACTTTAGGGCTTCTGTCATTTATATCACCTACTCGTTCGTCGGGGCGGAGATGAGCGTGATCTGCCGCGTTTTGCTGCCTTCGGTGGTTTCTGCTTTCATATACCTGAGCGCAATTTCATTGATCTCGGAGAGAAAGCCGGAAAATTCTTCGTCCGTCAGCAGCAGCGTGCAATTCGTCAGCAGCAGCATATCTCTTTTTGGATCAGCCTTACCGCCGGCAAAGTATCTTGCAAACGAGGCGCAGATACTGAGCAGGGACATCTGCACGGCATTTCCGCTCTCGTCCTCTGTGGCCAGGGCATCCTTGTTCAGCCGATACACGCTTTCCACCGTGCCGCGGATGCGGTTTTCGCCCACAACTATCAGAATAGAGTGATCCGCAAGAATTTTGATATGCCGGTACAAGCTGGCGTTCGGAATATCGGAAAATGCCTTTTTCAGCTCCTTTACCGTGCCTGTTTCGTGGAGCAAAAAATACTGGAAGATCCTTTGGCGGATCGGATTCATAACGACCTCTGCAATTTCCATTTATCAATATCACCCCTCGGATTATTTTGCATAAACATTATATTCTCAAATTTGAGAATGCCAAGAGGGTGGGATGTATTTTGTGCCCCAGCACCGCCGCGGCGGGTGTATGGCGTTCTCCCTTGACATCCGCCGGATTTGTGGTAGACTGTGTCGGAATACGTATCCTTTACGCGGAGGTGAGCCCCATGCTCCAATCCTTTCTGACCGTGGGCCAGCAGATCGTCACCCTGTACCTTCTCATGGTGGTGGGCTTTGTTTTAGGCAAGGTCAGGCTGCTGGATGACCGCGGCTCTGTGGCCCTGAGCAGCCTGGTGATGTACGTGGTGTCCCCCTGCATGATGGTGGTGGCGTTCCAGCGCCCGCTGGAGCGGGAGACGCTCCGCGCCTTCGGCACGGCGGCACTGGTGGCGCTGCTGCTCCACGCTCTGTTCATCGCCGCGTCCTATCTGCTTGTGCGGGACGGCGTTCCCGCCCGTCAGCGCGCCCTGCGGTTTGCCACGGTGTTCTCCAACTCCGGCTTTATGGGCTATCCCCTCATGGCGGCGCTGCTGGGCAGCATCGGCGTGTTTTACGGCTCGGCCTACGTCATCGTGTTCAACGTGCTGGCCTGGACGTGGGGCGTCTATATCCTCACCGGCGACCGGCGGAAGCTGAAGCTGCGCCCGCTGCTGCTGAACCCCGGCGTGCTCAGCATCGCCGCCGCCATGCTCCTCTACTTGCTCCAGATCGAAGTGCCCCAGTTCCTCATGACGCCCATCGGCTACCTGGCCGACCTGAACACACCCGTCCCCATGCTGGTGGTGGGCTATCAGCTCAGTCACGCCGACTTCCGCGTGGCGCTCCAGGGCATGTCCTCCTGGGTGACCATGGGGCTGCGGCTGGTGGCGCTGCCCCTGGCGTCGTTGGGCCTCTGCCTGCTGCTCCACGTGCCCCACGACCTGACGCTGGTGCTGCTCATCGCCGCCAGCGCCCCTCCGGCGGCGCTGCTGAGTATGTTCTCCGCCAAGTTCGGCTGCGACACATCGCTGGCATCGTCCCTGGTGTCGGTGCAGACCGCTATCTCCGCCCTGACCATGCCCGTCATGGTGGGCCTGGCCCAGGCTTTGGCGTGACCGAGGTAAATAGGCGCAAAAAAATCCGTTTGGACGGTTGATTTTTTGTGCGGTTTCCTGTAAAATAGATGTACAATCCAAGATTGGTAGCTGTAAGGAAGTGCTTCGCGCACGGGCTGCAACTATCACTCGGCGCACGCTTGAGTGTTTCAGACCCCGAGAGGGCCTGGAGCACTTTTTGTTTACCGCCCCGTGAACAACAAAAAGAGGAGGAACTACCTATGACACTGGTGACAAACGGACGGCTCATCACCCGCGACAGCGAGGGCAAGGGCTACTACGAGCACGGCGCCGTGGCCTATGAGGGCACGAAGATCGTGGAGGTGGGCGAGGAGGCCGCGCTGCGGGCCAAATACGCCGACGCGCAAATCATCGACGCCAAGGGCGGCGTGATCATGCCCGCCTTCATCAACGCCCACACCCATATCTACTCCGCCCTGGCACGGGGCTTGAGCATCGTGGGCAACAACCCCACCAATTTCTACGAGGTGCTGGACGGCACGTGGTGGGCCATCGACCGCCACCTGATGATGGACGGCACGCGGGCCAGCGCCACCGCGCTGTATATAGACAGCATCAAGCAGGGCGTGACCACCGTGTTCGACCACCACGCCAGCTACGGCGAGATCCCCGGCACGCTGTTCACCATCAGCGAGGAGAGCCGTCGGCTGGGCCTGCGCTCCTGCTTGTGCTATGAGGTCAGCGACCGTGACGGCGAGGAGAAGTGCCTGCAGGCCATCAAGGAGAACGCGGACTTCATCACCTATTGCGAGAAGCAGAACGACCCCATGCTGGCGGCCATGTTCGGCGGCCACGCGCTGTTCACCATCAGCGACAAAACCTTTGACCGCATGGTGGAGGCCAACAATGGCCGCACGGGCTATCACATCCACGTGTCCGAGGGCATGAACGATGTGTACGACAGCTTGCAGAATTATGGACGCCGCCCGGTGCAGCGTTTGCAGGATCACGGCATTTTGGGCGAAAAGACCATCCTGGGCCACTGCATCCACGTGAACACCGCCGAGATGGACATCATCCGCGAGACGAACACCATGGTGGTGAACAACCCAGAGTCCAACATGGGCAACGCCATCGGCATCTGCCCGGTGCTGCAGCTCTATAAGCGGGGCATCCTGCTGGGCATGGGCACGGACGCCTATACCAACGATATGCTGGAATCCCTGAAGGTGGCCCTGTGCTCCCAGCGCAGTCAGAACTGCCTGCCCAATGTGGGCTGGTGCGAGGTCACGGATATGCTGTTCAAGAACAACGCCAAGATCGGTGCGCGGTACTTCCCCGACCAACTGGGCGTGCTGAAGGCCGGCGCGGCGGCGGACATCATCGTGATGGATTATAAGCCGTTCACCCCGTTCTCCGACGAGAACATCGACGGCCACATGATCTTCGGCATGACGGGCCGCCAGTGCCAGACCACCATTGCCGCCGGCAAGGTGCTGATGCAGGACCGCGTGCTGGTGAACATCGACGAGGAGGCGGAGAACGCCCACATCCTGGAAGCCGCCAAGAAGCTGTGGGGCGACCTGAACCACCGGGTGTATTGATTTTGTATAACGCGACAAGGAGGAATACTTATGTCTGAAAAAATGTATCCCATTCCCTTCAAATCCCTGATGAACTGGGTGGTGGCGGAATACGCCGCCTCCGGCGAGATCTTCGGCGTGCGTAAGGCCTATCACGCCACCGGCAAGAGCCTGCCCATCTTCGGTGAGCGCATCGAGACCCCCTTCGGCCCTGCCGCCGGCCCGAACAGCCAGCTGGCGCAGAACATCATCGCCGCCTACATGGCCGGTGCGCGGTTCTTCGAGGTGAAGACCGTGCAGAAGATGGACGGCGCGGACCTGGCGGCCTGTGTGCCCCGTCCCTGCATCCTGGCCAACGACGAGGGCTATAACCAGGAGTGGTCCACCGAGTTGACCGTGCCTCAGGCCATGGACGAGTACATCAAGGCGTGGTGCGCCCTGAAGGTACTGAGCAAGGTCTACGGCTTCGGCGATCCCAACGGCTTCGTGTTCAATATGTCCGTGGGCTACGACCTGGAGGGCATCAAGGGCGAGAAGGTCAACACCTACATCGAGGGCATGAAGGACGCCACCAAGACCGCCATCTTCGGCGAGTGCAAGGCCGTTCTGAAGGAGCTGTTCCCGGAGGAGAGCGACTACATCGACGCCATCGACCCCCGCGTCAGCCGCAGCGTCACCGTGTCCACCCTGCACGGCTGTCCCCCGGACGAGATCGAGCGCATCGCCAGCTATTTGATCTCCGAGAAGCACCTGCACACCTTCGTCAAGTGCAACCCCACCATTTTGGGCTATGAGACGGCCCGCCGCGTGCTGGACGGCATGGGCTACGACTATATCGTGTTCGACGACCACCACTTCCGAGAGGATCTGCAGTGGGCCGATGCCGTGCCCATGTTCGAGCGTCTCCAGGCGCTGGCCGACAGCAAGGGGCTGGAGTTCGGTCTGAAGCTGAGCAACACCTTCCCCGTGGACACCACCCGGGGCGAGCTGCCCAACAACGAGATGTATATGTCGGGCCGCAGCCTGTTCCCGCTGACCATCGAGATGTGCCACCGCATCTCCCGCCAGTTCAAGGGCAAGATGCGTATCTCCTTCGCCGGCGGCGCGGAGTTCTTCAACTGCGACAAGCTGTTCGCGGCGGGCATCTGGCCCATCACCGTGGCCACCACCATCCTCAAGCCCGGCGGCTACAACCGCCTGCTGCAAATGGTGGAAAAGGTGGAGGATATGCCCTACAAGCCCTTTGACGGCACGGACACCCAGGCCATCTGCGACATGAGCACCGCCAGCCACACCGACGTACACCACGTCAAGCCCATCAAGCCCCTGCCCAGCCGCAAGAGCGAAAAGAACGTGCCCTGGATCGACTGCTTCACCGCTCCCTGCAAGGGCGGCTGCCCCATCGCCCAGGACATCCCCGAGTACATGGAGCTGTGCAATAAGGGCCTGTATGGCCCGGCGCTGAAGCTCATCACCGAGAAGAACCCCCTGCCGTTCATCACCGGCACGATCTGTGCCCACCGCTGCCAGACCAAGTGCAGCCGCAACTTCTATGACGAGTCCGTCCGCATCCGCGACACCAAGCTGCTGGCCGCCAAGAAGGGCTACAACGCCCTGATGGCCTCCATCAAGACCCCCGCCAAGGTGTCCGGCAAGAAGGTCGCCATCATCGGCGGCGGCCCCACCGGCATCGCTGCCGCCTACTTCTGTGGCCGCGCCGGCATCGAGACCACCATCTTTGAGCGGGAGAACTGCCTGGGCGGCGTGCCCCGCCACGTGATCCCCTCCTTCCGCATCGCCAACGAGGCCATCGAAAAGGATGTGGCCCTGATGGAGAAGTACGGCGTGGAGGTCAAGTGCGGCGCGCCCGCCCCCTCTGTGGACGAGCTGAAAAAGCAGGGCTACACCCACATCCTGCTGGCCGTGGGCGCATGGAAGCCCGGCAAGCTGGACATCGCCGGCGATGTGGCCGGCGCGATCCAGTGGATGAAGGGCGTGAAGGCCGGCAACATCGCCGTGGCCGGCAATATCGCCGTCATCGGCGGCGGCAACACCGCCATGGACGCGGCGCGCCTTGCCAAGCGCAGCGGCGCGGAGCATGTGACGCTGGTCTACCGCCGCACCCGCAAGTATATGCCCGCCGATGAGCACGAGCTGGCCCTAGCCCTGGCCGACGGCGTGGAATTTGCCGAGCTGGCCGCCCCTGTGGCGCAAGGCGACGGCGTGCTGAAGTGCGAGAAGATGGTGCTGGGCGAGGCCGATGCCTCTGGCCGCCGCAGCCCCGTGGGCAGCGGTGAGTTCTTCACCATTCCCTGCGACCTGGTGATCTCCGCCGTGGGTGAGCAGGTGGACGATGCGCTGATGGCCGCCAACGGCATCGAGCTGGACAAGAAGGGCCGTCCCGCCTTCCAGACCAACGTGGCCGGTGTGTACGCCGCCGGTGACGCCAAACGCGGCCCGGCCACCGTGGTGGAGGGCATCGCCGATGCCGCCGCCTTTGCCGAGGCCGTTATCGGCGCAGCCCACACCTATGACATCCCGGAGCAGGCCTACGTCACCAAGGCGGACGCCGAGGCCAAGAAGGGCATCCTGGCCATGAGCCAGTGCATCTGCTGCGAGGGCGAGCGCTGCCTGCAGTGCGCCACCGTGTGCGAAAACTGCGTGGACTCCTGCCCCAACCGGGCCAATGTGGCCATCCGTATGGCCGACGGCAGCCATCAGATCGTCCACGTGGACAAGATGTGCAACGAGTGCGGCAACTGCACCCAGTTCTGCCCCTACGCCTCCGAGCCCTGCCACGACAAGTTTACCCTGTTCCAGACCGCGGAGGACATGGTGGATTCCCACAATGCCGGCGTGCTGTTCCTGGGCGGCGACAAGGTCCGCGTCCGCACCTTCGGCGAGCCCAAGGACTACGACCTCAGCGGGAAGAACGAGCTGCCCGCCGATCTGGAGAAGCTCATCGTCACCATCCGCGACAAGTACGGCTATCTCTACAACTGAGTCTTATCCCCAAGGGGGCGGCGCGAAGCGCCGCCCCCTTGTCTTTTTCGACTGCCGCGGTGGAGCTTGCCTTGACAACCGAATACCGGCATCGTATAATGGGCAGGTGAGGTGATGCGCGGATGACCAACGAGGAGAGAATTTTAGAATTACTGGAAGCCCAGCAAGGAGAGCTTCGCCAAATCAATGTCCGGCTGGATGGCATGGATGCCCGGTTTGACAGAATGGACGCCCGGCTGGATGGCATGGATGCCCGGTTTGACAAAATGGGCGTCCGGCTGGATGGCATGGACGCCCGGTTTGACAGAATGGGCGCCCGGCTGGACGGCATGGATGCCAGGTTTGACGGCATAGACGCCCAGCTTGTCGGTGTGCGCGCCCGGCTGAACAGCATAGACACCCGGCTGGACAAGCTGGATGAGGACGCGGAGATCACCCGCGACGGCGTGAACGCGCTGATCGAGTGGGCCGAAAACGTCAGCAACGCCATCCGTTTCCCGCTCCCTAAATTGAAATAACTGACCTGACTGCAAAAGAGGTATCCGAGGATCGTCCCCGGATACCTCTTTTTTCGCGGCGCACCGTCTTAAGCATTTCTTAATCCGCCCCCTGCTTGTTTCTTAATCCCGATTTTACTACCATAGAGGCAGAAAGAAAGGAAAGGATGTGCCTCTATGGAGACCACGCTGCGTACCATCAACGCCGTCATCTCGGCGCTGTTTTTCATCTGCTACACCTACCAGTTCCTCTACATCCCCCTGGTGCTGGCCAAAAAGCCCAAGGCGCTGTCCACCCCGGCCAAGGCGCACCGCTACGCGGTGCTCATCGCCGCCCGGAACGAGGAGAACGTCATCTCCGGCCTGCTGGACAGCCTGCGCTCGCAGACCTACGATATGTCGCAGGTCACGGTGTTCGTGGCGGCGGACAACTGCACCGACCGCACCGCCGCCATCGCCCGCGGTCACGGCGCGGTGGTATACGAGCGCTTCAACCATCTGAACGTAGGCAAGGGCTACGCTCTGGACTTCCTGCTCCAGCACATCGGCGCGGACTACCCGGCGGGCTTTGACGGCTACTTCGTGTTCGACGCGGACAACATCCTCGCCCCGGATTACATAGAGCGGATGAACGAGATGTTCTCCAACGGCCACGAGATCGTCACCAGCTACCGCAACAGCAAGAACTTCGGCGGCAACTGGATCAGCGCCGGATACGCCCTGTGGTTTCTGCGGGAGAGCCGCTACCTCAACGGTGCGCGCACCCGGCTGGGCAGCAGCGCCGCCGTGGGCGGCACGGGCTTCCTGTTCTCTCAGCGCATTCTGGACGAGAGCCACGGCTGGCGCTTCTACTTACTCACCGAGGACATCGAGTTCTCCGTGTACCACATCCTCCGGGGCGAGAAGATCGCCATCTGCGAAAGCGCTGTGCTCTATGACGAGCAGCCCACCGATTTCCGCCAGTCCTGCCGCCAGCGTCTGCGCTGGGCCAAGGGCTATGTGCAGGTGTTCCTGCGCTACGGCGGCCAACTGCTCCGGGGCGCGGCCAAGGGCAGCTGGAGCTGCTTTGATATGTCCATGTCCATCCTGCCGGCCTTCATCCTCACCTCTCTGTGTCTGCTGGCCAACATCACGCTGACGGTACTGGGGCTGATGCAGGGCGCAGGCGTGTGGTTCGCCATCCGCTCCCTGCTGGAGTGCCTGGGCAGCATTCTCGCCACGCTGCTGGTGCTGGGCGGCATCACCACCGCCACCGAGTGGCATCGCATCCACGCCACCACCGCGCAGAAGCTGGTCTATACCCTCACCTTCCCCCTGTTCATGCTGACATACCTGCCCATCTCCTTGGCGGCGCTCTTTATGAAGGTGGAGTGGAAGCCTATCCACCACTCCGTCCGCCTTGCCGCCGTCCCCACACCCATGCTGAAAAACTGAGGGCTTGCCCTGTATGAATAAAAGAGGTATGATGTTGTTGAATATATACTCAACCACAGGAGGCCGCCATGTATACCATTCTTGTCGTTGACGACGAAAAAGATATTGTCTCCGCCCTGGAGATCTATCTCAAGGCCGAGGGCTACCGCGTCCTCACCGCCTATAATGGCCGGGAGGCGCTGTCCGTGGCCGCACGGGAGGACGTACACCTCATCCTCATGGACATCATGATGCCCGTGATGGACGGACTTACCGCCATGGCCCAGCTGCGGCAGACCAGCAACGTCCCCGTCATACTGCTGACGGCCAAGAGCGAGGACACCGACAAGGTGCTGGGCCTGAACGTAGGCGCGGACGACTATATCACCAAGCCCTTCAACCCGGTGGAGATGCTGGCCCGGGTGCGCTCCCAGCTGCGGCGCTATTTGCAGCTGGGCGGCGGGCAGGTGCAGCCCTCCACCCTGGTCATCGGCGGCATCCGCCTGGACGACAACGCCAAGATCGTCACCGTGGACGGCGACACGGTGTCCCTCACCCCCAAGGAGTACGACATTCTCCGCTTCCTCATGCAGAACGCCGGCACGGTGTTCTCCCCCAGCGAGATCTACCGCCGGGTGTGGGACGATATGCCCCTCAACGCCTCCGGCGCTATCGCCGTGCACATCCGCCACCTGCGGGAAAAGCTGGAGATCGACCCCTCCGACCCCCGGTATATCAAGGTCGTGTGGGGCAAGGGCTATAAGATGGAGGAACGACTGACATGAGAGCATGGCTGAACATCACCTGGGCCAAGCTGGCCGCCTTTTTCCTGACGCTGCTTTTCGGCCTGGCCACCGTCCTGGGCGGCATAGGCATCGCCATATTGGCCTACAACAACGTATTTTTGGACAAGGGCGAGTCCCTCCGTCAGGGGCTGTATCAGGAGCAGTGCTACAGCGCCATCGACACGGCCAACAGCTTCCTCTGTGGCCAGCTGGACAGCATGGGCCTGATGGATCACTCGTACTACTACCCCGATGACATGGACACCACCACCGTCGCTACCGTCGCCTACGACCCGGAGGCCGCCCAGCGGCTGCTGGACGACCTGCCCCGGCTGTTCGCCGAGGAGTTCCCCCCAGAGTCCTCCGCCTGCCAGCTCAACGTCTTTGACCCCGACAGCGGCGAGGTGTGGTTCTCCAACTTCGATCTGACAGGCGGCGAAAAGATCCTCTATACCACACAGAGCACCTACACCTATCACCTGGTGGACAGCGGAGCATACCCGTTCAATGACCCCATCACCGTCTCCGCCACCCTGCTGGAGAAGGACTACCAAGCCCCCAGCTACTCCTACCTGTTCTGCTCGTGGCTTTTGGAGCACACCGGCCTGACCGTCTTTCTCACCGTGCTTTTTGCGGTGCTGACGCTGTTTTGCTTCTGCTTCCTTATGGCCTCCTGCGGCCATTGGCAAGGCAGAGACGGCATCCACCTGACGTGGCTGGACAGGATACCCGCCGACGTGTGGCTGATCGTCCTGCTGTGCCTGTTCTACATGGGTTGGGAGGCTTTCTATTACGAGTGGGGTCGGATCTTTTTCTGCGCGGCGCTGACACCGCTTCTTCTGCTGTTTCTGTGCGTCTTTTCCGCCCAGTGCAAGGCCGGCACGGTGCTCCGCGGCACGCTCATCGCCCGGTTCATCCGTCTGGTATGGCGCATCATGAAGGCCACGGGCCGCGGCCTGTACCGCATCGCCAAGAGCCTTCCCCTGATGTGGAAGACTGCGCTGGTAACGCTGGTGCTGGTATTTATTGAATTTATCCTCTTTATGCAGGATTACTACGGCACTCTCGCAGCACCGTTCCTGCTGCTGAAGCTCCTGGAGCTGCTGGCCATCCTGTATATCGCCCTGAGCCTGCGTACTCTGCAAAAGGGCGGCGAAGCCATGGCCGACGGCGACTTCTCCCAAAACATCGACACCAGGCTGCTCATCGGCGACTTCAAGCGCTACGGCCAGCGCATGAACGACCTGCGCTCCGGCATAGAGCAGGCCGTGCAGGAGCAGACCAAGGCCGAGCGCATGAAGACCGAGCTCATCACCAACGTGTCCCACGACATCAAGACCCCCCTGACCTCCATCGTCAACTACGTGGACCTGCTGCAAAAGGAGGACGTGCAGTCCGAGGCCGCCCGGGAGTATATCGCCGTGCTGGACCGGCAGAGCCGCCGGCTGAAAAAGCTGACGGAGGATCTGGTGGAGGCGTCCAAGGCGTCCTCCGGCGCGCTGCCGGTGGATCTGCAGCCCACGGACGTGTCCGTCCTGTTCGATCAGATCGTGGGCGAGTATCAGGAACGGCTGGCCGACTGCCGCCTGACGCTGGTGGCCCGCCCGTCGGAGCAGCCTCTGACCGTCTGCGCCGACGGCAAGCTCCTCAGCCGCGTCATGGATAACCTGATGAGCAACATCTGCAAATACGCTCTGGAGGACACCCGTGTCTACGCCGTGGCCTCCTGCGACGAGAAAACCGTCACCATCAGCCTGAAGAACGTCTCCCGCGCCGAGCTGAACATCTCCCCAGATGAGCTGATGGAGCGCTTCGTCCGGGGCGACGCCTCCCGCCACACCGAGGGCAGCGGTCTGGGCCTGTCCATCGCGGGCAGCCTGGTGCAGCTCATGGGCGGCACGTTCGACCTGTCCATCGACGGCGACCTGTTCCGCGCCGACATCACCCTCCCCCGTGCATAACACCCCGCATACAAAGACCGCTGTCCGGCCCAAAGGGCCGGACAGCGGTCTTTCTCCCGATTTTCAAAAAGCCTCACGCGCCGCGGCAGAGGTCGATGCTGCCGGAGGCGGTCTTCATATCCACGTCCGCGCTGCCGTCACCGCAGTGGTACACCTCACCGCCCTTCCGCATGGCGAGATCCGACTGAAATCTGCCGCTGCCGCGTATTTCCGCTGTTCTCTTTACACTTGCCAGTCCCGCACCTGCTGCCGCAGCCAGCCGCACCATGCGTCCATGCCCTCGCCGGTCTTGGCGGAGATGGGGAATATCTTCAGGTTCGGATTGCGCCGGTGGGCGTACTCCACCACCTTGTCCATGTCGAAGTCGAAGTAGGGCAGCACATCCACCTTGTTGATGAGCAGCACGTCGCACACGGTAAAAATGAGGGGGTATTTCAGGGGCTTGTCGTGGCCCTCCGGCACGGAGAGGATCATGGCATTCTTCACCGCGCCGGTGTCGAACTCCGCCGGGCACACCAGATTGCCCACGTTTTCCAGCACCACAAGATCCAGATCCTCCGTGCCGAGCTCCCGCAGCCCCTGCTCCGTCATCCCCGCGTCCAGGTGGCACATCCCACCTGTGTGGAGCTGGATAGACCGCACACCCGTCCCGGCGATGGTGCGGGCGTCCACATCGCTGTCGATGTCCGCCTCCATCACGCCGATCCGCAGGTCGTCCTTCAGCCCTTCGATGGTACGCACCAGCGTGGTGGTCTTGCCGCTGCCGGGGGAGGACATCAGGTTCAGCAGGAACGTTTTCTCCCGCTTCAATCCCTCCCGCAGCCGGGATGCCTCCCGGTCGTTGTCGGCGAACACGCTCTCCTTCACTTCGATGATCTTCAGCTTGTCCATGGTCACGCTCCCTCTATCTCCTTGATGCTGATCCCGTCGCCCCGGAGCAGCCAGGTGTCCTCGCTGCCGCAGTAGGGGCAGGTACGCCCCTGGGGCACGGTGGGATACTCCCGCCCGCAGCCGCCGCAGTGGGTCACAGCCTCCAGCGTCTCGATATGCAGCGCCGCGCCCCGCAGCAGGTCGGATTTCTGCACGGCCCAGTCCCAGCAGCTCACCAACTCCCGGGGGGCTGCGCCGGACACCTGCCCCAGCTCCAGCGTCACCGAGGCGATGCGCGTCAGGCCGTTGTCCGCGCCCACGCGCTCCACCGTCCTGATGGCGTGGAATACAATGCCTAATTCGTGCATATCACTTGTTCTTCCTGGCCCGGCGCTCGGCCTTCTTGATCTTGATCTCCCGCTTGACCATATAGGGCAGGATGGCCTTCATCTTGTCCTCGCACCGATACATGGTGCTGCACTCCGGGTGCTCCCGGTGCAGGTGGATGGCGTCAAAGGCGCACTTGGTGGTACACACGCCGCAGCCGATACACTTGTTGGGATCGACGATGCTTGCGCCGCAGCCCAGGCACCGGGCCGTCTCCGCCTTGACCTGCTCCTCGGTGAACGCCACCCGCTCGTCCTTGAACGTCCGGCGCAGCGCGTCGTTGTAGCCGATACGCTGGCGGGGCGTATTGTCGTAGCTGTCCACGGCGATGAGGGCGTTTTTCTTGTCCAGCTCGATGAACTGGCGGCGGTTGCGGCCAATGGTCAGCGTCGCGCCCTGGACATAGCGGTGCAGGGACACCGCGCCCTCCTTACCGGCGGCGATGGCGTCGATGGCGAACTTCTGCCCGGTGTATACGTCGCCGCCTGCGAAGATGTCCTTCTCCGCCGTCTGATACGTCACCGGGTCGGCCTGCACCAGTCCCCGGCCATCCAGCTCCACCGCCGTGCCGGTGAGCAGCGTGCTCCAGTCCGGCTTCTGGCCGATGCAGTACAGCACCGTCTCGCAGGGCGTGACCTGCACGGTGTTCTCGTCGTACACCGGGGCGAACCGGCCATTCTCGTCCTTGACGCGCAGGCACTTGACAAAGGCCATGCCGGCGGTCTTGCCGCCCTCCACGTTGATCTCCTTCGGGCCGAAGCCGGCGTAGATGGCCACGCCGTCCCGCTCGCACTCGGAGCGATCCTCCTCGCCCATGGGCATCTCGTCATACCCCTCCAGGCAGTACAGGCTCACCTTCTCCGCGCCGCAGCGCACCGCCGTGCGGGCCACGTCCGCGGCGATGTTGCCGCCGCCGATGACCACCACCCGGCCCGAGAGGGTCTTTTCCTCCCGCAGGTTCACGTCCCGCATGAAGTCCACGCCGGAGCGCACGCCCTCCGCGTCGCCGCCGGGGATGGTCAGCGCGCCGCCGTGCTGTAAGCCGATGGCCAAATAGAAGCCCTTGTAGCCCTGCTCACGGAGCTGGGGGATGGTCACGTCCTTGCCAACCTCCACGCCGCAGCGAAGCTCCACGCCCAGCTGACGCAGCACGTCGATCTCCGCCTCCACCACGTCCTTCTCCAGGCGGAAGGAGGGGATGGCGTTCATGAGCATACCGCCGGGGCGGTGTTCCTTTTCAAACACGGTGGGGCGATAGCCCTTCTCCGCCAGATAGTAGGCGCAGCTCAGACCCGCCGGGCCGCCGCCGATGATGGCGATCTTCTCCGAGAACTCGCCGTCCACCTTGGGGATGACCTTCTCCGGCACGAAGCGGGTGGCCGCGTCCAGATCCTGCTGGGCGATAAACCGCTTCACCTCGTCGATGGCCACGGCCTGATCCACCGTGCCGCGGGTGCAGGCGTCCTCACACCGGCGGTTGCAGATGCGTCCGCACACGGCGGGAAACGGGTTCTCCCGCTTGATGAGCTGCAAAGCCTCCCGGTACTTGCCCTGGGCCGCCAGCTTCAGGTAGCCCTGCACGGCGATGTGGGCGGGACAGGCGGTCTTGCAGGGGGCAGTGCCGGTGTCGTAGCAGTTGATGCGGTTCTTGTCCCGGTAGTCGGTAGCCCACTTCTCCGGCCCCCACTTCACCTCGTCCGGCAGCTCCTGCCGGGGATACTGGATATACCCGTCCTTGGTACACAGTTTTTGGCCCAGCTTCACCGCACCGGCAGGACAGTGCTCCACGCAGCGCCCGCAGGCCACGCACTTCTCGCTCTCCACGGCGGCCACATAGGCGCTGCGGGACAGGTTGGGCGTGTTGAACAGCTGGCTGGTACGCAGGGCGTTGCACACGTTCACGTTGCAGTTGCAGATGCCGAAGATCTTCTCCTCGCCGTCGATGTTGGTGATCTGATGGACGAAGCCGTTGTCCTCCGCCTTTTTGAAGATCTCCAGCGCCTCGTCGCGGGTGATATACGTGCCGCGCTGTGTCTCCACGATGTAGTCGGCCATGTCGCCCACACCGATGCACCAGTTCTCCACGTCGTCGCCGCAGCCCTCGCCCAGCTTGTCCCGGCTGGCGCGGCAGGAGCACATACTCTTGGCGTACTTGCCGTCGTACTTATCCAGCCAGTAGGAGATCTTCTCCAGCCCGATGGCGGACTGCTCCGTCTCGATGGCCTTCTCCACCGGGATAACGTGCATACCGATGCCCGCACCTCCGGGAGGCACCATGGGGGTGATCTTCTCCAAAGGCAGCATGGTCATACGCTCGAAGAATGCCGCCACCTCCGGGTGCTCGTCGATCTGACTGCGGCGCATGTTCAAAAACTCCGCGCTGCCGGGCACGAACAGCGGCAGGATATACCGCTTCTCGTGATTGGGGTTCTTGCCGTCCAGGTTCTCCCAGTTGTATTCGATGAGGCCCAGCCAGGACATCTCGCCCAGCAGCTTTTCCAGCTTGTCCTCCTCCATGCCCGTCAGCTTCACCATCTGGGCCAGGGTCTTGGGCTTCCGCACGCCCATTTTCAGCGCCACGTCCACCATCTCGTCCGTCAGCACGCCGTCCAGCCCCCAGTACTCCGGGTCGTCCACCGTGGTCTTCAGGCCGATGCGGTTGGTGATCATCGCGCCCAGCTTCAGCAACTTCTCCCGGGGATGCCTGTCGGGGCTGGGGATCTGGAACGGGATCTTCTCCCCGTCCAGGGGGAAATTGGTGGGCTTGCTGCCGTTGATGTCTCGCATCGTCTCTCCTCCGTTTTCTGCTGCTCCGACCAGCCGCCTGGGCCGCCGTGTGGGAACAACGGTGTAGTTTTTGCCCTATTGTCCACATTTTATCAACTTTTTCGCCGTTTTTCCATTGACTTTTCTTCTAAACGTGTGGTACATTTTTATATGGTCGTGGTCAGACCAAGAATAATAGTCAGGAGCTGTCGTTATGGCCTTTCATGAGATCGTCGCCCCCACCGTCAAGGCGCTGTTTATCCAGCAGATCGAAGGCATGATCCTGTCCGGCGAGCTGCGCCCCGGCGACCGGCTGCCCACCGAGCGGGAGCTGGCCGACGAGATGAAGATCAGCAAGACCGTAGTCCACGAGGGCTTGCGGGAGCTGCACCGGCTGGGCTTTTTGGACATCGCGTCCCGCCGGGGCGTCACCGTGGCGGACTACGCCCAAACCGGCAGTCTGGAGACGCTGACGGCCATCATGGACTTTCACGGCGGTCTGCCGGACGGAAAGACCGCCCGCAGCATCCTCCAACTCCGTTACTATCTGGAAGCGCCCGCCATGGAGGAGCTGGCCGCCCGCCGAAGCCCGTCGGATATTGCCGCCCTGCGGGCCTTGCAGCGGCAGGCGGAGGAGGCCTCCACCCGGGACGTGCAGTCCCTGGCCGAGGCGCTGTTCCGCTACCACCGGGGCGTCACCTTTCTCAGCGGCAACACCATCACGCCTCTGCTGTTCAACGCCTTCACCCGGGTCAATTTGGAGTTTTGGAAGGGCTACATCCGCTCCGAGGGCGTGGCCCGCTGCTTGGAGCGGCTGACACAGTTCACGGAGCACATCGCCGCCGGGGACGGCGCAGCCGCCGCCCAACTCCTCCGCACCGGGCTGGAGGAGTTCATGGCCCGCATGGAATAGGAAAAGCAGCACCCGACAGAATATGTCGGGTGCTGCTCGTCTCTTTATCTCCGTTTGCCACCGCCGAAGCCGCCGCCTCCGAAGCCACCGCCGCGGCTTCCGCCGCCGCGGCTTCCTCCGCCGAAGCCACCGCCGCCGAAACCGCCGGAGGGACGGCTGGGCCGGCTGGGCCGGGGCGCACTGGGCCTTGGGCCGCTGGGACGGGACGCGCCGGGACGCGGACCGGGTCTCGGCCCGCTGGGACGCGGTCCGCCGCCCATGGGAGGGCGCGGGCCGCCGCCGTGAGGCGGACGGGGAGGCCGGGGCGGGCGGGGACGGTGAGGCCGCCCCCAAAAGATGGGATAGTAATACGCGGGGCGGACAACGCCGATCACGTTCGGGCCGTACCGCCGCCGGTAGCGGCTGTACCGCACGGCGTCCAGCGCGGCCCACACCACAAAGAGCGCCAAAATGAGCACCACCACGCCCGCGACAGACGTACCGCCGGAGGGCGCGGACGGAGCGTACCAGCCGCCATCGCTGCCGCCGCTGTCACCGCCGCTCAGCTGCGCCTGGCCGTAGAACACATCGGCCTGACGGAAGAAGGCGGTCACCGCGCTGTCAAAATCGCCGTCATAATAGGTAGTCTCGATGGCCCGGCTCAGCTGGCTCTGCTGGGTGTCAGTCATGGCGTAGCCCACATCGTCGCCGCAGTAGACCTGCCAGTCGCCGTCCTTCACCAGCACCAGGATCATATCGTTCCGGCCCAGTCCCCACGCCTCGCCCAATTTGGCGGCGTAGTCCTGGCCCTCCCAGCCAACCAGCTTGTCAACGGTGGCCACGGCCACCACGGCGTAATACTTGCCGTCCCAGCTGCCGTTATAGTCCCGGATCAGCTGCTCCGTCTTGTCACTGAGCAGACCGGCGTCATCGCAGACCCACTGCCGGTACTGCACGTCCAGCAGTGCCGTGGGCGTTTTGGCGATGAAAGTGTCCTTCCGGCTCTGCCCGATGAACACGGCGGCGGCGATGGAGATAACCAGCACCACCAGCGCTACGCCCCGTTTTTCAAAAAACTTCATACGTATTCCCCTTTCTGAAGGAGATATAAGACTATAAGTGCCTCAGCTCCGCAGCTCCATCAGCTTCTGCTTCAGCTCGCCCTCGATGCGGCCCAGCGCCCCATTTTGCGCCCGCGCAAAACGGGGACCCCATTTATCCCACATCCTCGGGCGAAATGAATCCGCCCTGCGGCAAGGTTTTGCTCCGCAAAACGCTTGTACGCGCCTGGGCGCGAGGCGGCTTCGCCGCCGGTCGAGCTGGGTTTGTGGTTCTTTCTGTCCTCTCAGCTCCGCAGCTCCATCAGCTTCTGCTTCAGCTCGCCCTCGATGCGGCCCAGCTCGACCTCCGCCTCTTTCCGCTTGGCCGCGCCCTCCTTTTGGATGCGGGCCACCTCGTCCAGGGTGGAGATCAGCTGCTGGTTGGTGTGCTGCAACGTCTCGATGTCCACGATGGAGCGCTCCGCCTCCTTGGCGGTGGCGATCGTGCCCATCTTCAGCGTGTCGGCGTTCTTCTTCAGCAGCTGGTTGGTCATCTCCGTCACCGCGTTCTGCGCAGCGGTGGCCTGACGGCTGTGCTCCATGCCCAGCGCCAGCACCATCTGGCTCTTCCACAGGGGGATGGTGTTCACCAGCGAGGACTGGATCTTCTCGATCATCAGCGTGTCGTTGTTCTGCAAAAGCCGGGTCTGCGGGCCCATCTGAATGGACACTATGCGGGTCAGCTCCAAATCGTGGAGCTTCTTCTCAAAGCGGTCGCACAGGCTCACCAAATCGTTGTACGCCTGGGCGTCCTCCGCCAGGCCGCTGGCCTCCGCCTTCTTCCGCAGCTCCTCCACCTCGGTGGCGCGAACCTCCGCCAACCGCTTCTTGCCGGCCAGGATATACATGGTCAGCTCCTTGTAATACTTCAGGTTCAGCTCGTACATCTGGTCGAACATGGCCACGTCCTTCAGCAGGGCGATCTGATGCTTCTCCAGGTTCTGAGCGATCTTGTCCACGTTGGCCTCTACTTTGTTGTACTGGGCCTTCATAGTCTCCAGCTTGTTGCCGGCCTTCTTGAACAGGCCCTTCAGGCCCTTGCGGTCCTCGTCCTCGCCGAAGCCCTTCAGCTCCACCACCAGCTGGCTCAGGTCGTCACCGATCTGCCCCATGTCCTTGGTGCGGACGTTGTTCAGCGCGTTTTCGGAGAAGGCCGCCACGCTCTTCTGCGCTGCCGCGCCGTACTGCAGCACCTGGTTGGTGTCGCGGATGTCGATCTTGTGGGAGAAGTCCTCCACGGCCTTCTTCTCCTCCTCGGTGAGCAGGTTCTCATCCATGTTCACCGGCTCGACCTTCTTCTCCTCCTCCTGGGGCACTTCCGGCGCTTCCGGCGTCAGGGTCAGGGTGGGCACTTCCGCCACAGCGGCGGCGGTATCGTCAGGTGTCAGCGTCAGCTCGGGCATCTTGTTGTCAGTCATGGTCATCTATTCCTTTCTTGTAATTCTCTCGTTACAGCTCCAATGTGATGCCGCCCTCGTCGTCCTGGGGCGGTTCGGTCTGCGCCGGGGCGGGCTGCTCCTGGGCGGACTTATGCAGCGCGTCCTCCGTCAATCCCTCCCGTGCCATCATGTTCTCCAGTACGGTGATGTCGGTGGAAATATCCAGCGCCTGATCGCCGAACAGGCCGTCCAGCTGCTTTTCAAAGGCCAGCACGATCGTGCCCAGCATCCCCTCCACCTTCTCCATCGTGCCGGTGATGTTCTCACCGCTGACGCCCTGACGGCTCAGCTCGTCATAGCTCCGCAGCAGCTTGATGGTGGTGGGCAGGTAGTAGGACATAAACTTGCGTATTTGGGGCAGCTTCTCCGGGTTCTCCTTCACATAGGCGAAGATACGCCCACTGACCTCCTCCAGCCGGTCGATCTGGCCGGACACCGTCTCGTCCTGAATACTGTCGTTCAGGGCGCGCATGGTCTTGATCGCGCCGTTGCCGTCGGCGATCATCTTGTCCAGCTCCGGGTTGCCGGTGGTCACCGGCTCTTCCGGGATCTCCACCTCCTCCGTCACATCCCGGCAAAACAGCCGCGCAACGATGGCCACCACGGCGCTGGCCGCCGCCGCCAGCAGGAAATGGCCCACCTGATACAGCGGAAACAGCAGCCCGTACAGCAGCCACATCACCGCCGCCGCGTAGATGGGCGCAGCCGATTTGTGGACGATGGTCTTTGTTTTCAATCCTGTCGCCTCCCGTCCGAATTTGTTCGTACAGTGTGATAATATTGTATTATACTATACACCATCCCCCCGGTCAAGGTGGTTTCATTCGAGGTCACGACATGAAAAAAGACCGCATAGGCGGTCTTTTTTCCCTATTCCGCGCCGGGAATGCCCCGCGTGCCGTTGGTGGGATCGACAAACAGCGGCAGCGCCGGCGGCGACGCGGTCCACACCGCGAACAGCGCCGCTATGGCGATCTGCACCGCCGCGCCTGCCGCCTGCCACGCCGGGGTGGTCAGCGCGCCCCGCTTCTGCAACGTTCGGCTCACCCAATAGGCCAGCAGTACCGCCGCCTGGAACAACAGCACGTTCACCACATCGATGCTCCGGCCCAGAATGCCGGTGTAGGTGTAGAACACCGCCGGGATCAGCGCCAGTCCCGCCAGCAGCCCGGCGGCCCTCGGCCCGGCGCAGGTCAGCCCGCGCCGGACGATGCACGTGACCGCCGTCCACAGTATCCACGGCACGGCCAGCAGCTTCATGTGCTCCCAGGTGGATTCGTTCACCGCAGAGATATACGCGGCCCAGCCCGCCTGCCCCGTCCAGTCGTAGAGGAAATGCAGCCCGTTGCCCAGCAGCAGCGTGACCAGCATCCCCGCCGTCTCCCACGTGCGCCAATTCTGTTCCCGCTTCATGGTTCGCCCTCCCTTTCATGCTTCGTATCAGTATACGCGCCTTGTCCCGGCTGTATACAAAGCCTCCGCAAAAAAAGCGTAGCCTGACGGGGAAAAGTATGCTATACTGACCCCAACAAAGAAAGGTGTGATGAACCATGACCATCCAAGACCGTATTGCCCTGCTGCGCCGCTGTATGGCCCATCGCGGCCTGACCGCCTGTGTGGTCGTCACCGACGATTTTCACGGCTCGGAGTATGTGGGCGACCATTTCAAAGCCCGGGAGTACCTGTCCGGGTTCACCGGCTCTGCCGGAACGCTGGCCGTCCTGCCGGACCGTGCCGCCCTGTGGACAGACGGGCGCTACTTCCTTCAGGCGGAACGCCAGCTGGAGGGCAGCGGTATCGAGCTGATGCGCGCCGGGCAGCCGGACGTGCCCACCCTGTCCGCTTTTTTGGCACAGCACCTGCCGGAGGGCGGCGTACTGGGCTTTGACGGGCGCACCGTCAGCACCCGGCTGTACCGCACACTGGAGGGGGCCCTGTCGGCCAAGCACATCCGGCTGGACGGCGCGCACGACCTGGCGGAGGAGGTGTGGCCCGACCGGCCCGCCCTGTCCGCCCAGCCCCTGTGGCCGCTGGAGAGCGACGTATCCCGCCGGGAGAAGCTGTCTCTGCTGCGGGAGAAAATGGCGGAGAAAAACGCCGGCCACCTGCTGCTCACCGACCTGACCGACATCGCCTGGACGCTGAACCTGCGGGGCGGCGACGTGGCCTGCACGCCGGTATTTTTGGCGTTCCTGCTGCTGAGCGAGGTGGACGCGGTGCTGTTCGTCCAGCCCCAGGCCGTCTCCCCCGCCATCGCCGATGCGCTGGCCGCTGACGGCGTGACGCTGCGGCCCTACGGGGACATCTACGACCGCCTGTCCGCTCTCCCGGCGGAGGACTGCGTGCTGCTGGACAGCGCCACCGCCAACTCCCAAATCACCCGTGCGCTGGCCCACGCCCGCACCGTGGACGTCCCCTCCCCCGCCGCCGCGCTGAAGGCGGTGAAATCCCCCGGCGAGCAGGACGGCTTCCGCCGCGCCCATCTGCTGGACGGCGTGGCTCTGACCCGTTTCCTGTACCGGCTCAAGACCGCCCCCATGGGGCTGACGGAGGTATCAGCCGCCGCGCTGCTCCATGAGCTGCGTGCGGAGAGCGAGGAGTTTTTGGAGGACAGCTTCGACACCATCGCGGCCTACGGCCCGCACGGCGCGGTGGTACACTACGAGCCCACGGCAGAGACGGACGTGCCGCTGGAGGCCCGCAGCCTGCTGCTGTGCGACAGCGGCGGCCATTACCGGGGCGGCACGACGGACGTGACCCGCACCGTGGCCCTGGGCCCGGTGTCCGATGCGGAGCGGCGGATGTGTACCCTGGTGCTGCAAGGCCACATCCGGCTGGCCATGGCCCGCTTCCCCAAGGGCGTGACCGGTGAAAACCTGGACGTGCTGGCACGGATGCCCCTGTGGCAGCAGGGACTGGACTACAACCACGGCACGGGCCACGGCGTAGGCTGTGTGCTCAGTGTCCACGAGTCGCCTCCCTCCTTCCGCTGGCGCATTGTGGAAAACACGCCCCACCCCGCGCTGGAGACAGGCATGGTCATCTCCGACGAGCCGGGCTATTACGAGGCCGGACAGTACGGCATCCGCCACGAGAGCTTGCTGCTGGTGCAGCCGGACGGCGATGACTTCCTCTGCTTCGAGGTGCTGACCCTCGCCCCCTTCGACCGGGACGCGCTGGATGTCTCCCTGCTGTCCGATGAGGAGCGCCGCTGGCTCAACGACTACCACCGCCGGGTGCGCGAAGCCCTTTCGCCGCATCTGAGCGCGGAGGAGCGCCGCTGGCTCAACGATGTGACCCAGCCGCTGTAAGGTAAAATGTAAGAAAACCGCGGCACGCCGCGGTTTTCTTTATACTTCGTTCACACACTTTACTCTCAAAGCGTATATACTATTCCTGCTGACGGGGCGCTTCGGCGGCCAGCACGTCCTCCGTGTCCGCGCCGCACAAACGTATCAGCTTCTCCGCCAGGATCTTGGAGAACCCGGCGATGAGCGCGCTCTCGATGACCAGCAGCTCCACCGCGTTGTCGCAGCTCTGCTCCGTGGCGGTGCGGATGCCCTCCGCGCCGGACTGCACCTGCTGGTTGAAAAACAGCCCCACCCGCCGGAACTTCAGGGAGTAATCCTCATACACCGCCCGGACGTTGGCCTCGCTGCTGTCCTGGGGCAGGATCTTCTGCACGTCGCTGATGCTCAAGCTCTGCTTCATGGTCAGGATCATGATCAGATACGCGATGTGGATGCGGTGGTATTTCCGCTTCACCGGCGCGGGCATGATCTTCAGCCGCACGTAGTTGTTGATGGTGGACGAGGTCACAAAGCGCTCCTTGCTGCCTGTGGGCGCGGGGATAAACGTGAGATACTGCTCCAGCAGGACGATGACCTGATCCATATATAACCCTAGATCCGGGATAGCGTCCCAGTCCGGCAGGTGATACTCCGTGATAAACTTGTCCCACCGGGCCAGCTTGTGGGAGATAAGCCCCTTGTCATATTGCATCTTCACGCCCCCATATCATTCCTGCCGCTGATTATATCAGAAAATACAAGCGGTTGCAACAAAAGTTCCTTGGAAATATGTTGACGCAGCAAATCTAATATGCTATATTAGGTCAAAAGCGACAAGGAGGCGTTTCCATGGAACGTGCGTATATTTACGGCGACTCTCTGCTGAAGGCCACCGTACCCGACGAGGAGATGCACTACCACTTCCACCTGCCGGAGGTGATGGCCCAGTACCCCAGCGACCGGCTGGAGGTGGTGAACCGCGCCAAAATGGGCGCCACCGTGACCAAGGGTCTGTCCCTTGTGGCGCATGACGCGGCCCGTGGCATAGATGCCCGCTGGGCGCTGGTGGCCTACGGCGGCAACGACAGCGACTTCGACTGGCCCGCCATCGCCGATGCGCCGAATCAGGAGCACCTGCCCCGCACCGCGCTGCCGGAGTTTGTGGAGAAGCTCCGCTGCGCCGCCAACATGCTGCGTGACGCGGGCGTGCAGCCGGTGCTGATGACGCTGCCGCCCATCGACAGCGCCCGCTATTTCGACTTCATCTCCCGCCGCAGCGACGGCCAGCGCATCCTGACCTGGCTGGGCGATGTGGGGCGCATCTACCGCCATCAGGAGCTATATTCCGATACCGTGGCAGCCCTGGCCATGAGCGAGGGCCTGCCGCTTATCGACGTGCGGCGGCAATTCCTGCCGCTGCGCGACCTGCCCCGGCTCATCGCAGCCGACGGCATCCATCTGACCATGCCCGGCTACCGCCGTCTTTTCGACACGCTGGCCGCCTGGGTGCGGGAACAACTGCCCTAACGGGCGAAAAGGAGCAAAAGCTATGGTTCGTATTATGACTGACAACGCCGCCAACCTGCCGCCGGAGCTGCGGGAGCAGTACAATATCCGGGAGCTGCGCCTGACCTACACCGTGGACGGCAGGCTGATAGACGGCAGCGCCCCCTTCGACGGCCACGACTTCTACGAGGCCATGCGCCGGGGCGCGGAGGTCAAAACCTCCATGATCAGCCCCGCCGCCGCACGGGACGCCATCGAGCCGGCGCTGGCCGCCGGGGACGATGTGCTGTTCCTGGGCATCTCCGGCGGTGTCAGCGGCACGTGCTGGGGCGTGGGCCTCATCGCCCAGGAGCTGACCGCCGAGTACCCGGGCCGCCGCGTGCAGGTGCTGGACACCCGGGGCGCGTCCCTGGGCGAGGGCCTGGTGGTGCTGGAGGCGGCGCAAATGGCCCAACAGGGCGCGGACATGGATACCATCATCGCCCGTGCGGAGACGCTGTGCGGCAAGATGCGGCAGCACTTCATGGTGGACGATCTGAAATTCCTCCGCAAGGGCGGACGGCTCTCCGGCGCGGCGGCCCTGGCCGGCACGCTGCTGCAAATCAAGCCCATCCTGCAAGGCGACGAGAACGGCAAGATCGTGGTGCGTACTAAGGAGCGTGGCCGGAAAAAGGCCATGGATACCCTCGTGGCCCTGTATAACGAGCTGGTGGAGGACAAGTCCGCCCCGGTGGGCCTCTCCCACGCCGCCGCCCCGGCGGAGGCGCTGCACCTGACCACCCTGCTGCGGCAGAGCGGCTGCACCGGCCCGATCCTGACCGTGTGCCACGAGCCCGTCACCGGCGCTCACGTCGGCCCAGGTATGCTGGCCATGTACTTTTACAGCCCCACCTGGCGCTGAAAGATGCACAGCTCCCCCCGCCTCCCTCTGTGAGGCGGCCCAGTGCTCGCCGCGAAGCAAGTACCCTTGGGGTGCACACTGGGTTGTGTGGCGAAGCGTAGCTGAGGTGTCAAAACCGCAGGTTTTGACGGAGGGAGAGACGGGCGGGCAGACCCGTCCGCCCCTACGACCCTCTGCCACTCATTGTCCTTCCCCTGTCATTCCGAGCCTGTGCTCACACTGGCGCGGGAATCCGCATCCCCCGTCCCTTGCCTCTCCCTTTGGGAGAGGTGGCCGAGCGCAGCGAGGACGGAGAGGGCAAACAAAGAAGGGCCGCCCTCCGGCGGCCCTTTTTCCTCTGCAACCTGAAGTAGCCCTCCCCTTTCAAGAAATTTTCCCGCCGCAACCTGAAGTTGATGGACAAATCCCCCCGTCTGCCTGTATAATAGGGCCAAAGACAGAGAGGAGGTCCGCCCATGCCCATCATTCGCTGCAAGACCTGTGGCCGCACGTACAGCTACGAGAAGCAGGGTATGTGCCCCAAGTGCGGCGCGTACAACCGCCCGCCCCGCCGGGAGCGCATCGATCCCGACGGCAGCATCCACTATTTGGATGACCGCAGCGCCATCACCGGCGCTGTGCCGAACCACCCCCGGGATAAGGTGTGCTACGAAAAGAAGGTCTGCTATGAGGAGCAGACGAAAAAGCCCTCTTTTCAGGATGTAGAGAACCTTGTGGCCACGTTTTTCCCCAAAGCGACCGGCAAGAAGCTCGGCAGAGATCTAGCCATTGTCATCGCGGTGCTGGTCGCCGCGCTCATTCTCATCTACAACATCGACTTCACCCCTCGCCAACCAGAGCCGGACTACCCCACCCACGAGCAGGTCTATCCCGCATACGAGGCCGAAGCCGACAGCGTCCTGACGTATGAATACGGCAGCGACGACTGGCCGGACTACGACGGCAGCGGCTACTGCTGGCCCGGCCAGCGGTTCGAGCTGATGGGTATGTGGCCCTATGTCAGCAGCCTGTCGGTGGAGGACGATGTTCTCATCGCCACCGTCCGGTACTTCCCTGACGACGCCATTGCCCCCGATCTGGTGGTCACGCTGGATGACAATTCGACGATCACCATCCCCTGCTTTGACGCGGAGTACCCCTTTACCTACGACCTGTCCCTGCTGTCGGAGGAGGAGCGCTATCACGCCGCGCTCTACACGCTGGACTTCCCCGATGCGTATCATGCCGGCGGCATCACCGCCCCCACCGGGGATGTGATCCGGGTGGATGTCACCGACCCGCTGCTGTGGACGGTCATATAAGAAAACCGCTCAGGCCCTTTGGCCTGAGCAGTTCTTTTCTCCAATTTCGGCACATGTTTCCGCGCTGTCATTGCGAACCCAGTCCGCAGACTGGTTTCGGCAATCCGTTCTCCCCTGTTCAGGAATGCGGATTTCCACGCCAGTGTACACACTGGCTCGGAATGACAGGGATGAAAAATAGCGCGGAAACACCGAGCTGAATCGGCAGTTTTCCCATTCAATCGTCGCCCTTGCCCTGCTTGCCGGTGATCTCCTCCGGCACGAGCTTCACGATCATGGTGCGCTCCATGCTCTGCTGTGAGCACATGTGGGCCTTCTCCACGGACACCGGGTCCAGTGTCTGCACCAGCAGCCGCAGCGCGTGCCACTTCTCCTCCGCATCGCGCACCACCAAAGCGCGTCCATGCACCACGGCGGAGTCGTAGGCCGTGGTCAGCTTGCCGGGGACGATCTCCGCCTTGGACACGGCGGTAAGGCAGACCTTCGGCTCTTTCGCCAGGATCTCCCACTTCCGGCCCGCCCCGGCACAGTGGAAATACACCGCGTTCCCGGCCTCGTCCGCCACCTGGTTCACCGGCACGCAGTAGGGCGTCCCGTCCTCCGCCGTCATGGCGATAACGGCGTATGGCGCACAGCGCAGCACCTGCCACGCGAACGCCGCGTCCCGCTCCTTTTCCTTTCTCCGCATGATCCCGTCCTCCTCACATGATAGGCCGGCCCAGCAGCTTCTCGAACCGGGGCAGCATCCCCTCGTCCACGTGGCCGGCGTTTTGGCACATATCGTAGCCGGGCAGGTTGTTTCCCTCCACCAGCACCGGGCCGTCCGGCGTGATGGCCACATCCCAGCCGATATACTTCAGGTGCGCCTCCACCCGCTTGGACGCCGTGCGGCACAGCGCCAGCGCCTGGTCGAACAGCGGGATCTGGAAGCCCACGATGTCCGTCCCCGTCACCGGGTGGCGGTCATAATACTTGCCCGTCTTGTCGCAGAACGCGGGGCGGTACAGCTGGCCCTGCTCGTTCACCGGGGCGTACATACCGCCGGAGGACACGTTGTCCACGCACACGCCGCCCATGCCCATCCGCACCAGGGCGTATACCATCTGCGCGCCCTGCTCCGTCACCAGCGTGACGATACGCACGGTGTTCACCGAGTCAGGGCACAGTTTGCACATATCCGGGTGCTGGCGGATGGGCTCTTCAATGAGCAGCTGCCCGCCCTGCACCAGCTGCCGGTACAGCTTCTCGTAGTCCTGAATGTCCGCCGTCACGATGCGCTGGATGCCCTCGCCGCCGCACAGCCCCGCCGGCTTGCAGAAGATGGCCTCCGTCCCGGCGCAGAACTCCCGCAGCCCCGCCGCGTCGGTCTTACGCAGGTCGAGAAACCGCCGCTTCAGCAGGTCTGCAAAGATGGTATCAAACTCAATCTTGTCGTTGAGCTGATAGAAATACGCCGGGTCGTTCATCTGCCGGGTCAGCGCCTGGTTCTGCACGGCGGTCATATACGTTTTCCGCACCGCGCCGTGCCTCTCGGCAAAGCCAAACACGTGATAATCCAGATACCCGATGCCGTAGCGCACCTCGCACCACACCATGTCGCAGAAGATGAGGAAGCGGTTCTTCCCCGTCTCCTCATGGACGGCGTTGACGTGGAGCTTCAGCCGCGCCAAGCTCAAATGCTTCAGCTGCCGGAAAAAGGTAGCGATCTTTCTTCCCATAGTCCGTTCCTCCGTTTCCCTGATTTCCCCGTCACCGCCGGACAATACGCCGCAGCGGCCCGGTGATGAGGCTTCGCTCATAGCGGTTCATGCCGAACAGCCACATGGACGCACCGTACACCGCCACCACCAGCAGTCCCGGCGGGATCAGCGCCCAGTAGCTGGCGGGATGCACGAACACCGCCAGCAGCACCGCCGTCACCGCCGGCGGCAGCATAGCCGGCAGCAGGTGACTGATATGCCGCCAAAAGGCGGGGATGTTCAGCCCGATATGCTTGTAGTAATAGCGGTTCATCAAAAACACGTTGCCCACGATGGTGGCCACCGCCGTACCGATGGCCGCGCCCAGTCCCTCCCACTTGATACACAGGGGGATGGACAGCAGCGTGTTGCCCACCAGCACGCCCAGATACACCAGCGAACGGTACTTGTGCATATTCTTGGCCCGCTGGATCTCGATGCCCACCGTCTGTATATTCGTCCACAGGCAGGCGAAGAACAGCAGCAGCGCCGTCCAGTAGTCGATGCGGAACTGCTCCCCGCCGCCCCACAGCACCACGAAGGACTGACCGATGGCCACGAACCCCAGGAAGATGCAGCCCAGCAGGATAAATTGCAGCCGCCCCACCTTGGTGAACAGCGCGTCCAGCGTCCGCATGGGTGCGTTCTCCGCCACCAGCCGGTGTACCCGGGGCGTCATCACGTTGGAGATGGCGTTGCCGAACAGCAGGAAATAGTTGTTCAGCTGGGCGGCGATCACATACACCGTCACCGCCCCCGAGCCGTGAAACCACGTCAATAGCTGCCGGTCGATGCTCCAGTTCAGGTTATCCACCACGATGCCGATGAACACGTACACCGTAAAGCCGAACATCTCCCGCAGCAGCTTGAAGTCATACCGCCGGAACGCGAAGGGCATTTTCAGCCGTTTCAGGCAGTAGAAGATGTTGATGATACCGCTGACGACGGTAAAGACCAGCGACACGATGGTCAGCATCACCGAGCCGTAGCCCATCAGCAGCAGCGGGATCATGATCAGCGGGTTCAGCACCTGCTTGCCCATGGCCACGAGCTTCTGGAACAGATACTGCTCATTGATGGTCACATGGCTTTCAAACACGCTGATGGGGAACGTCAGCGCCGCGTTGACAGACAGAATACGCAGCAGCCGCTCCGCCAAATCGATCTCCTCCGCCGTCAGCTTCGTGCCGAAGATCACGTCGCAGTACGAAAGGCCAAAGCCGATGGCCAGCACCACCGCGCCCAAAAACAGATATGTGATAAGGAACATCCCGTTGAGCTTGGCGCAGCCCTCCCTGTCTCCGGCGGCCCGGAAGCGGGAGTAATACCGCACGTAGGCGCTGCCCAGTCCGAAGCTCAGCAGGTTCAGATAGGAGATGATGGGCAGCACCGCCTGATACACGCCGAACTCGCTGTCGCCCAGCTGTCGGAGCATGATGGGCGTATACACCAGTGAGATGACCGTGCTCAGTGCCATGGACACGTAGCCCAGCGTAGCGCCTGCCCGTATTTGATTGACCTGCACCGGCTTCACGCCCTTTCGTCGATAGCATAGCACTTTATTATATCCGATAATTTCCCCGCTGTAAAGCCGCCGCCGGGGAAAAAATGGTTTTCATTTCCGCCCGTCCCTGCTATAATCGTCTTACGAAGCCGAAAGGAGGCGCAACATGGCCAACAAGAAGCTGAAGCTGCTGTACCTGGCCCGTTTTTTGCAGGAGGAGACGGACGAGCAGCACCCCAAAACGTTACAGGATATGCTGTCCTACCTGGCAGCCCATGGCATCACCGCTGAGCGCAAGAGCGTCTACGACGACCTGGAGCTGCTGTCGCTGTACGGCATGGATGTCCAGTCCGTCCGCGGCAAGACCTACGGCTATTTCCTCGGCCAGCGGGACTTCCAGCTCCCGGAGCTGAAGCTGCTCATCGACGTGGTGCAGTCGTCCCCGTTCCTCACCCAGAGCAAGAGCATGGAGCTCATCAACAAGCTGGAGCACCTGACCAGCCGCCCCAACGCCCGCCAGCTCCGGCGGCAGGTCTACGTCCTGGGCCGCGTCCGCACCCACAACGAGCAGCTCTACTATGCCGTGGACGGCCTCCACACCGCCATCAACGATGACCGCCAGGTCACGTTCCGCTACTTCGACTGGCAGCCCGACGGCAGCAAGGCCTATCGCCGCGATGGCGCGCTGTACCGTGTCGATCCCGTGGCCCTGTGCGTGGACCGGCACTACTATCTGGTGTCCTACGACCCGGCTATCGAGGACTACCGCCACTACCGGGTAGACCGCATGGAAGGTCTCACCGTCACCGATACGCCCCGCGACCCCCTGCCGGAGGGCTTTGACCTGGGCCGCTACGTCAAGACCATTTTCGATATGTATAACGGACGCACAGAGACGGTGCGCCTGCGGTTCGACCGCGCCCTGACCAACGTGGTCATCGACCGTTTCGGCGCAGACGCCCATATCCGCCCCGACGGCGGCAGCGTGGTCGTCACCGCCCCGGTGGAGGTCGGGCCTACGTTTTTCGGCTGGCTGGCCCAGTTCGGCCCGCAGGCGGAGCTGCTGTCCCCGGAGGATGTCCGCCAGGAGTTCGCCGCCCACTGCCGCACCACCCTGTCGCTGTATCAGTAGCAGCAAAGGATGTTCCGCGCTCCGGCGCGGGTCACTTTTGGCCGCAGCCCCAAAAGTGACCAAAAGGGCTGCTTGAAACCAAAGGTTTCAAGACTTCCTGCGCGCTATGCTCTGAGCTTATCAGCAGCTTGTACCGCACGGTCGCGGAGATTTCATTTTGTTGTGCGGATAAAAGGACTGTCTCTGCGTCTGCGCCGCTGCCGCTGACCCCAGCCACGGTAGAACAGATTGCGCCTGCATTTCAGAGCAAAAGCGGCAGCGCTCCAAGAAGCAGAGACAATGCAACATTTAGGAGAAGTCTATGCGGCACAGCGTTCGCGTGGCTTATTCCAGCAAGATAACGAATAAGTGAAGCCGCGCAAGGAAATCCAAAAACGTAGTTTTTGGCGGCGTTTCTTTTCCTCTTTTCTTTCGCTGTTGAAAGAAAAGAGGCCATCGGAGACATAAGCAAAGGTGTAAATTGCCAAAAGCACCCCGCCGAGCCCTAACAATAAGAATGAAAAAGAACCGCCATCCGGCGGTTCTTTTTTATGCGTCCTCCCTGTCGGAAGGCTCTTCCGTCTCGATGTAAAGCGCCTCACATTGACGCTGCGCCTCGATCAGCAATTCCATCGCCTTCTCCGCCGCATCAACCATGATTACATACATCTTTTTGTAATCAGCCATCGTCTCACCCCCTTATATGCATAGTTTAGGACATATAGTCCAAAATTGCAATAGGAAAATTCTGTTTCCCTATAATGAACTTCGGTGATGATAATGAAAACAAGAATACGCGACCTGCGCGAGGATGCGGATTACACCCAGCAAAAGGTCGCCGATTATCTGATGTGCGACCAGTCGCTTTACTCAAAATATGAACGCGAGGAGCGGGAGCTGCCCTTAGCCTACGCTGTCAAGCTGGCCGACCTGTACGGTGTCAGTTTGGATTATCTTGTATACCGCGCCGACGCAAAAGCTCCTTACCCTCGAAGAAAGCAGCCGTGACAGGCACTCATATGTTGACACACAAAAAAGAACCGCCATCCGGCGGTTCTTTTTTGCGCTCTGCTTTTCTTTACAGCAGTGAGAAATTCACGATCAGGCCCGCGAACACGATGGACACCATGCTCAACAGCTTGATGAGGATGTTGATAGCCGGGCCGGCGGTATCCTTGAACGGATCGCCCACGGTGTCGCCCACCACGCCGGCCTTGTGGCAGTCGCTGCCCTTGCCGCCGAAGTTGCCCGCCTCGATGTACTTCTTGGCGTTATCCCACGCGCCGCCGGCGTTGGCCATGTAAATAGCCATCAGGAAGCCGGTGACGGTAGCGCCGGCCAACAGGCCCACAACGCCCTTGAAGCCCAGGATCATACCCACCACGATGGGCGTGACCACCGCGATAACGGTGGGCAGCACCATTTCCTTCAGGCTGGCCTTGGTGCATAGATCCACGCACCGTGCGTAGTCGGGATCTGCCTTGCCCTCCATCAGGCCGGCGATCTCGCGGAACTGGCGGCGCACCTCCAGCACCACGCTCTGGGCCGCACGGCCCACGGAGTTCATGGTCAGCGCGGCGAACACGAAGGGCAGGCACGCACCGATGAACAAGCCCACCAGCACCACGGGGTTCATCAGGGAGAAGTCCTCAAAGGTCACGTCCGCGCCCACTTCCTTCACCTTCTCGATGTAGGAGGCCATCAGGGCCAGGGCGGTCAGGGCGGCAGAGCCGATAGCAAAGCCCTTGCCGGTGGCAGCGGTGGTGTTGCCCAGGGAGTCCAGCGCGTCTGTGCGCTTGCGGACCTCCGGCTCAAGACCGGCCATCTCGGCGATGCCGCCGGCGTTGTCGGCCACAGGGCCGTAAGCATCAGTGGCCAGGGTGATGCCCAAGGTGGACAGCATACCCACGGCAGCCAGCGCGATGCCGTACAGGCCCATGCCGGTGCTGGACGCGCCGCCGGACAGGAAGAACGCCAGCAGGATGCACACCGCCACGATGACGATGGGCAGCGCGGTGGACAGCATGCCCAGGCCCAGGCCGCCGATGATGATGGTGGCAGAGCCGGTCTGGCTCTTGCCACTCAACTCCTGGGTGGGCTTATAGGTGTCGGAGGTGTAGTACTCGGTGGCCTTGCCTATGAGCACGCCGGCCACCAGGCCGGACAGGATGGCCACATACAGTCCCCAGTGCTCCATGCCCAGCAGGCCGCGCACCAGGAAGAAGGAGATGATGGCGATCAGGATCGCGGACAGGTTCGTGCCCCGGGACAGCGCCTTCAGCAGCGTGCGCTGGTCGGCGTTTTCCTCGGTCTTGACGAAGAATGAGCCGATGATGGAGCAGATGATGCCCACCGCCGCCATGACCATGGGGATGGCCATAGCCTTGAACGCCTGGTCGGAGAACGCGGCCACGCCCAGCGCGGAGGCGGAGATGATAGAGCCCACATAGGACTCGTACAGGTCAGCGCCCATGCCGGCCACATCGCCTACGTTATCGCCCACGTTGTCGGCGATAACGGCGGGGTTGCGGGGGTCGTCCTCGGGGATGCCGGCTTCCACCTTGCCCACCAGGTCAGCGCCCACGTCAGCCGCCTTGGTGAAGATGCCGCCGCCCACGCGGGCAAACAGCGCCATGGAGCTGGCACCCATACCAAAAGTAAGCATCGCGCTCGTGATATTTGCAGCATCAAGTTTAAAAACAAAGCGAAGAAGCAAGAACCAGACGGAGATGTCCAGAAGGCCCAGGCCCACCACGGTGAAGCCCATGACGCTGCCGGCGGAGAACGCCACACGCAGACCCTTGTTCAGGCCGTCGCGGCAGGCGTTGGCGGTGCGGCAGTTGGCCTTGGTGGCGATACGCATACCCACGAAACCGCTGAGGCCGGAGAAGAAACCGCCGGTCAGGAACGCGAAGGGCACGAACCAAGTTAGTAACTTACAGGCCGCCATAATGCACAAAACTACGATCATACAGGCAAAAAACACACCTACAACGGTGTATTGCCGCCTCAGATATGCGTTGGCGCCTTGGCGGATGGACTTAGAAATTTTGCTCATGAGGGGGGTGCCCTCGGAGAAGCTGAGAACGCGCTTGCCCATGGTGAAGGCGAAGGCCAGCGCGATGACAGCTCCCACCAGAGTTGCCAGAACCAGGTACTTTTCCATGTGTTTTTCCTCTTTCTTTCCCTATTTCGGGGTCTTTTTGCTCCGGGATTCATTATAGGGAAATTCGGACGGGCCGTCAAATTTTCTGACTTTTTTTGGGAAGGGCATACAAAGTTTCAATTTTTTCACGTCATTTTGACCGAAACAATTTCGGAACAAAAGACCCGCTTTTCTTATGATTTTTGTCCGTTTTTCCTCCGGGTAAAAATTTGTACCATACGTTTAGAATAAATTTTTCGCCCGCTTTTTGTTTCGTTTTATTGCCGCGAAAATTTTTTCTCGCAACTTTTCTGTCAAAAAACCAAAACGAATCAGCAGAAAACGGCAAAAAATCTTTTGTCACTTTTCCGGGTCGTTCCAGGAACGTTCCGTATCTTTGGTTTTTAAGTTTGTTGTGATTTTGCACAAGCAAAAAGCGAGGCATTTTGCCTCGCTTTTTGCTTGTATTTACTTATAAATAACCTTGAAGAACCTTGAAAAAGAACCGGGAAAAACTTGAAAAGAAGCCGGGATTTTTTTATAAAAACCTGTAAAAGCGCGGATAGCGCCCGGCGCGGGACGGTCAGCTGAGGAAGTCCTTCAGCTTCTTGGAGCGGGAGGGGTGGCGGAGCTTACGCAGGGCCTTGGCCTCGATCTGACGGATACGCTCACGGGTGACGTTGAACTCCTTGCCCACCTCCTCCAGAGTGCGGGTGCGGCCATCCTCGATGCCAAAGCGCAGCTTCAGCACCTTCTCCTCGCGGGGGGTCAGGGTGGAGAGCACGTCCACCAGCTGCTCCTTCAGCAGGGTGAAGCTGGCGGCCTCGCTGGGCTCGCTGGCGGCCTCGTCGGGGATGAAGTCGCCCAGATGGGAGTCCTCCTCCTCGCCGATGGGCGTCTCCAGGGACACCGGCTCCTGTGCGATCTTCAGGATCTCACGCACCTTGTCCACGGGCATATTCATCTCCTCGCTGATCTCCTCGGGGCTGGGGTCGTGGCCCAGCTCCTGCAACAGCTGGCGGGAGACGCGGATGACCTTGTTGATGGTCTCTACCATGTGGACGGGGATGCGGATGGTGCGGGCCTGGTCGGCGATGGCGCGGGTGATGGCCTGACGTATCCACCAGGTGGCATAGGTGGAGAATTTATAGCCCTTGGTATAGTCGAACTTCTCCACAGCCTTGATGAGGCCCAGGTTGCCCTCCTGGATCAGGTCCAGGAACAGCATACCGCGGCCCACGTAGCGCTTGGCGATGGACACCACCAGGCGAAGGTTGGCCTCGGCCAGCTGCTGCTTGGCTTTTTCACCGGCCTTGACCTGCTTCTTCAGCGACGCCAGCTCGTCCTCCGGGATGGGCTCTGCGCCCTCCTCCGCCGCCTGGGCCAGCCGCTCCTGGGCCTCGCGCCCGGCGGACATGACGGTGGCCAGCTCTACCTCCTGATCGGCGGTGAGCAGGGGCACTTTGCCGATCTCCTTGAGGTACATACGCACCGGGTCGTCGATGTTGAAGCTGTCCACCAGCGTGTTGGGATCGACCAGCTCCTCCTCCTCGATCTCGGCGATCTCCTCCATGGCGGGCTCGCCGTCCTCATCGGGCAGGTCGGCCAGGAAGTCCTCCGCGTCCACCTCGATGCCCAGCGCCTCCAGGGAGTCGTAGATGGAGTCCATCTGCTCGCTCTCCAGGTCTATGGCGTCCAGCACCTCGGACAGCTCGCCGGCATCCAGCTTGCCCTTCTTCTTGCCCTTGATGAGCAGCTCCTTCAGCTTCTCGTTCTTGGCCACCAGCGCGGCGGCGGGCAGGGACGCCAGCTTCTTTTCATCCAGCACGCTCTTATTGGCGGCCTTGTCCTGGGACGCGGGCTTGTCCGCCCCGGCAGGGGCATTATCCCCGGCCAGCAGTTGATCGGCCATCTGCTCCAGCTGCTCCGGGGTGTATTTCTCTTCACTCATGTTCGCTTTCCTCCGTATTGTTTTTTATCTTTATTGCGTTCCTGCGCGGCGGCCAGCGGGTCTTGCCCGCCGAAGCCGCTGCGCTTTGCGTACTCATCACGAATGACGCGGACGTAGCTGGCCAGCTCCTGCGGCCCGTTGGACACGGACACCGGCTTTTGCAGGATGGTGGTCAGGTGGCTCATCTCCTCCGGCGTGAGCACGGCGGAGAGAGCCGTCAGTCCGCCGCTGCCGCGGCGCTGCCACAGCTCACTGTATATACGGCCCAGCAGCGGCGAGGAGAACTCCTCCTGCCGGAGGGGCGGCTGGTCGGAAAACAGGGTGTCGTCCTGCACCAGCAGGCGCAGAACGCCCTCCTCCGCCATGGCGCTGCGAAGGTCGGTGTAGCGCATGGCGCGGTCGCCGGGCTGGAGGGTGGACACCGGGTTCAGGTCCTGACGCAGCTGCTTGCTGCGGGCCTTGGCGGCGACGGCTTTGGCGGCGCGCTGCACCTCCTGCCGCAGCGCGTCCGGCGGCAGGCCGGCCAGCTCGGCGGCACGGGTGGTATAGACCTCACGCTCCACGGCGTTTTCCAGCTTACAAAGCACCTGACTGATCTCCTGGGCATAGGCGATGCGGCCCTGGTCGCTTTTCAGGTCGTGCTTGGCGGCCACCTCGGAGATGCTGAACTCCACGCCGTTGGCGCTGCCGGAGAGCAGGCGCTCGAAGGCATCGCGGCCCTGATATTTGATGAAATCGTCGGCATCCTGCTTGACGTATTTGCCATCCGCCAGCCGCTGGGGCAGGCGAAGGACGCGGACGGTGAACTCGGTGTTACGCAGCAGCTCCAGCGCCCGGTCGGTGGCCATCGTGCCGGCGTTGTCGTTGTCGTAGCAGAGGATGATCTCCTTGGTGAAGCGGCTGAGAAGCCGTATCTGCTCCTGGGTCAGGGCTGTGCCCATACAGGCCACGGCGTTGTCGAACCCGGCCTGATGGAGCGTGACCACGTCCAAATTGCCCTCGCAGAGGATGATGTTGGGACGCTTGGTGCGCTTGGCCAAATTCAGGCCGTAGAGCACGCGCCGCTTGCTGTACGCCACGGTTTCGGTGGTGTTCATGTACTTGGGCTCGGAGTTGTCGATGACGCGGCTGCCGAAGCCCACCACATCGCCCCGCACGTCGATGACGGGGAGCATGAGGCGGTTGCGGAACTTGTCGTACAGGCCGCCGTTTTTGCCGCGCACCACCAGTCCGGCGGCCAGCAGCTCCTCCTTGGTGAAGCCCTGGGCGGTCATGGCGCGGAGCAGCGCGTCCCACTGGTCGAGAGATGCGCCCATGCCGAAGCGAACGGCGATGCCCCGGTGTATCTGACGCTTGTTCAGGTACGCCTGCACCGGCTGGCCCTGCGGCCCTTGGAGCTGGTCGTAGTACCAGCGGGCGGCGGCGCGGTTCAGCTCCAGCACACGGCGGCGGAGCTTGTCCGCCGAGGACGCGCCCTCGTCCTCCTCCGGCAGGGGCATATTGGCGCGCTTGGCGAGAAATTGGACGGCCTCGGTAAAGCTGAGGCCCTCGATGTCCATGATGAAATTGATGACGTCGCCGCCCTTTTTGCAGCCGAAGCAGTGGTAGATCTGCTTGTCCGGCGCGACGGAGAAGGAGGGCGTTTTTTCATTGTGGAAGGGGCACAGGCCGAAGAGGTTGCCGCCGTGGCGGGTGAGGGTGACGTAGCCGGAGACCACGTCCACGATGTCGCTGCGGGCGGTGAGCTCCTCTAAAAAGCTCTGGGTGAAGCGCATGATGGCCCTCCTTTCTGCGAATTTTGCGGTTACATTTTACTATACCAAAAAAGTCGGGAAATCCCTCTTTTTTTCGGGAGAAAATTTTGGGGGGGGCTTTCTTTTTTCTTTTGCCTCCGGCGGGTCACTTTTGTCAGCAGCGGCAAAAGTAACCAAAAGCGCCATGCAAGGGGGCTTTGAGGGCGGACATTTGAAGGTGCGGCGGGGCATAGGTATTACAATGAGGTGATGGTATGAAGCGCGTTCCGATATTCGCGTGTTTGATGGGGCTGCACGCAGCGCTGGCCGCGGCGGCGCTGCTGTGGGCATTGCACGTGCGGTTCGGCGATCCGCTGACGGCGGCGCTGTGCCCCGCGCAAGGCAGCCCGTGGGAGCAGGGCAAGGCGGCGTTTTTCCCACTGCTGGCGGCAGCGCCGGTGATATGGAGCTTGAGCAAGGGCGGCAGCCGGGGCGGGCTGTGCGCCATGGCGCTGGCGGGCGGCGCAGCGGCCATGGGGTTGACGCTGGCGGGGGTCGCGCCGGCGGTGGCGGCGGCAGCGGCCATCACGGCGGCGGTGGCGTTGTACGGCGGGGTGCTGCGGTGGATGAAGGAGGGGCTGGGGTGGTACGCGGCGGTGATATTGCTGGCGGCGGCGTACATCCTGCTGACCATCGTCAGGCCGGTAGGGGCGATGTTTCAGGCGGCGATGGGGATACCGTTTTGAGCAAAAAAAGAGAACCGCCTTGCGGCGGTTCTCTCGTGTTTTAGAGAAAAGCTCTAATTAGAACTCCTTCTTCTTGCCGATCACAACAGCGGAGCCAGCAACGGAGGTCAGAGCCATGCCAACGTACATAGCGATACCAGCGTCGAAGGTCTTGGGGGAAGAAGTGGTGGTAGTGGTGGTGCTGGCAGCAATAGCGGGGAAGTAATAGTTGGTGCCAGAAACGATACCACTGTTATCGGCGGGGATGGAAGCATAGTTGGGAGCCTCAATAGCAGCCAGCTTGCAGTTAGCGCAGGTGTAACCAACGACCTTGCTGCTCTCCTTGTCATAGGTGGGAACAACAACGTGAGGAACGACATTGGAGGTCACGGTGAAAGCCTTGACGTTGACCAGCTTGCCGCCGACCATCAGAGCCTCGGTAGCATCGGTGGTAGCAGTGACATAGATGGTCTCGTTGCCCTTCTCGTTGGAGGTGTAGTAGGTCTTGTCCTTCTCAATGTCCATGTTGACCTGGCCGCACTTAGAGCCGAAGTTAGCGAACACAGTACCAGTGCCCTTGTACTCGCCCTTGGTCTCAGCCAAATACATCAGAACGTTGGAAGCATCACCAGTCTTGGTGCAGTTGTTGTAGACAACCAGGTCGGCCTCGGCCTTAGAAGCAACGACAACATACTTGCCGCCAGTCACCACAGCACCGGAAGTGCTGGTGAAACCGGTCAGCGTATAGTAAGCCACGTTAGCAACCTTGGTCTGCTCACCATCGCTGTTCAGCGTGGCAGCCTTGGCGGGGGTGTAAGTCAGGGTGATCTTGTTGACGACATCGCCAGTCACGCTGTAATACAGCTTGGCATCGTCAGTCTTCATGATGGCCTCGGCCTTGACGGTGACGTCGGTAGCAGCGAAAGCGGTGCTGCACAGAGCCAGAGCCATGACCATCGCCAAGACAGTTGCGATAATCTTCTTCATGTTTGTTTCCTCCATAAAATTTTGTTTGTCTCCGGCTCGATTTCGCCCCCGCCGCCCTCAGGCTACCACATAAACATCATTATGTTGTGGCCAGCGGACGTCGGCAGCTCGACCTCGCCTTTGACGATGCTAAGTATACCATATCCGGCGGATAAATCAAGGCTTTTGAGGCCCTGATTTGCAAAAAAACTCGTAAAAAAATATTAAAAAACCATTAAATTTTCAGAAATGTTGCATATTTGCCTAGTTTTGGAGGATTTCGAAACTTTTTAGCCGGTTTGCGGGCAAGGTTTGAAAGGCCAAAAAGCGGGCGTGACGGCAGATTTTACGCGATATAATGAATTATTGTAACAAATCCGAGTGGTATAGCGTAAATTCCACCGGGCGCGGCGGGGAAATGAGCCGATTTTCACACGCGCCGCACGGACATTTGCAAGGGATTTGTGCGCCGCGAAAGGACGATTTTCCATGTCGGAATGACGCACGCGCCGGTAAACATTTGTAGGGGCGGACAGTTCTGCCCGCCCGAAACACTTGACAACGCGGGGAGAATGGGTATAATAAAGATAAGGGGACGCTGCGACAAGCGGTCAGCCCTTTAGGTTAATGAGTTTCTATGGTATAGAAACCGTCACCGGCCAGGGTGGCGGTTTCTGCTTTTCAGCTTCATAATTTTTGCCTCCGGCGGGGTACTTTCTTTCCCGAAAGAAAGTACCCAAAGAACGGTTTAAGGGGAGAGGGATTTCGATTTCCCTCTCCCCTTAAAAATCCCCTCTCCTTGAAACGACCAAAGAGGGAGGGCGTGCGCGCCCTCCCTCTTTGGAAACACCCCCCCGAGGAGGCGCGCCTGCGGGCGCGGGGAAACGGATTGCCACGCCAGTCTGCGGACTGGCTCGCAATGACACCGCTGCGCGGTGTGCGGGGCGGACGGCGCTGCCCCGCCCGCTTTCACCCTCACAGCACCAGCTGCATCTGCTCCAAATACTTTCGGTGCTCGGCGCTGGTGGTGCGGACGTAAATGCGGGTGGTGTTGATGCTGCTGTGGCCCAGCAGGTCGGCCAGCTTGGCCAAATCCCGCTCCAGCCGGTAAAACGATCGGGCGAACAGGTGGCGCAGGTTGTGGGGGAACACCTTCCCGCTCTCCACCCCGGCGTCGCGGCACAGGGATTTCATCTCCCGCCAAATGTTGCTGCGGTCCAGCGGCTGGCCGGTGCGGGTGACGAACACCGGGCCATAGGCGATACGGCGGCGGCGGGCGTAGCGCAGGAGCTTGCTTTGCAGGCGGGAGGGCAGCAGCACGCGGCGCAGCTTGCCCTTGCACCGCACCACGGCCACACCCTTGCGGGCGGCCTCCACGGTGATGGCGGACAGCTCGCTGACACGGATGCCGGTGGCGCAGATGGTTTGCAGCAGCAGAGCGATGCGGACGCGGCCCTGCTGGCGGGCGGTACGCACCAGCGCGGCGTACTCCTGCACGGACAGCTCCCGATCCTCGGGGCAGTAGGTCTGATACTGGACGCGCACCTGCCGGACGCGGCAATCCTCCCGCCCGATGAAGCGGAAAAAGCTGTTGAGGGCGGCCAAAATGGAGTTGACGCTGGAGGCGGCGAACCGGGTGAGCAGATCGTTCTTGTATTGCAGCGCCGCCTGATGGGTCAGCGGCTGGCTGCCCAGCCATTGGGCGAAATATCGCGCATCGCGGCCATACTTATCCAGTGTGGCCGCGGATTTTTCTTCATTTTCCAGCGCGGCGCGGAAGGCGTCCAGCTGCTCCTGGGTGATGGTCATGTTTGTGGTCATATTCGTGGTCGTGGTCATAGGGAGGGCCTCCTGTTCGTTTGTGATGGCCGTATTATAATATAAGGTATCCCGCCGTACAACATAATGATGTTTATGTGGCGGCCTGAGGGCGGCGGGGGCGAAATCGAGCCGGAGACAAACAAAATTTTATGGAGGAAACAAACATGAAGAAGATCATCGCAACTGTGTTGGCTATGGTCATGGCTTTGGCTCTGTGCGCTACCGCGTTCGCCGCCAACCCCGTGTATACCAAGGCCTACGACGAGAAGGGCAAGGAGATCACCAACAAGCAGGTTTACGAGGTTCAGACCGATGCCGCTGTGAAGCCCGTCTCTCCCGCTGAGAATGGCTCTGTCAAGGGTTACACCGTCGCCTATGCCGACAAGGCAGAAAACGTCAACATCGCTGCTGGCTTGAAGTATGTCGCTGCCACCGCTGCCGACTACGACCTGAAGCTGACCGCTGATGGCCGCGCTGACCTGTATCTGAAGAAAGCTCCCAACGGCTCTCTGAGTTACAGCTTCAAGGTTACCGCTTTCACCGCTATCGGTGAGAAGTGCGAGCAGCTGGACGTGGATGCCACCGGCACCTACTACTCCCACACTGTCTCCGGCGTGACCACCTACTATGAGGCTTCCGAGACTGGCATGAGCGTTCTGTTCAACAACGAGCTGATCACTGTCAAGCCCACGACCGTGAAGACCCTGAACGCCCACGACTGGAAGGCCGCTTCCTACAACAAGGACAACACCGTCGCCACCTACAAGTGCGCTGACTGCGGCACTGTCGCCACCGTCTACAAGACCGCTGACGCTGCCAAGGCCGCTGGTGCTGGCACTGTTGACACCTTCGCTGGCTATGTCATCGGCTACACCTACACCGCTGGCACTACCGCTGCCACCACTACCACCACTTCTTCCCCCAAGACCTTCGACGCTGGTATCGCTATGTACGTTGGCATGGCTCTGACCTCCGTTGCTGGCTCCGCTGTTGTGATCGGCAAGAAGAAGGAGTTCTAATTAGAGCTTTTCTCTAAACCAAAAAAAGAGACCGCTTCGGCGGTCTCTTTTTTCTTTTTCTTTTTGCCTCCGGCGGGTTACTCTTTCTTTCTTCTTTTTTTGCCTCCGGCGGGTTACTTTCTTTCCCGAAAGAAAGTAACCAAAGAACGGTTTAAGGGGAGAGGGATTTCGATTTCCCCCGAACGCGCCCTGCGCGTTCGGCCTACGATTTTTGCAAAGCAAAAATCGGTTTTTCGACTGAACGCGAAAGAAACCCCTGATGGGTTTCTTTCACACTATCTTCCTTTTCGACGGCTTTCGGTCTGTGCGGCCCTCCCTCTTTGGAAACACCCTCCGGGGAGGCGCGCCTGCGGGCGCGGGGATGCGGATTCCCACGCCAGTCTGCGGACTGGCTCGGAATGACACCGCTGCGCGGTGTGCGGGGCGGACAGGGTCGTCCGCCCCTGCGGACGGTCACAAGGGGTGCGGTGTAAAACAGGAATTTGGGTATCGCTTTTTGGCGGGGGACGTGGTACAATGGCGGCAAGGAATACCGGGAAAGGAGTTTCCTCTATGTTGGATATCTTTGACATACTCGGGCCGGTGATGATCGGGCCGTCCAGCTCACACACCGCCGGGGCGGCGCGGATCGGCGCGATGGCCCGGGCGCTGCTGGGCAAGATGCCGGTGAAGGCGGCGATACATCTATACGGCTCGTTCGCGGAGACGGGCGCGGGTCACGGCACGGACAGGGCGCTGGTGGGCGGTCTGCTGGGGATGAAGCCGGACGATGCGCGGCTGCCCTGCGCCTTTGAGGAGGCGAAAAAGGTGGGGCTGACGTACACCATCGACGAGATCAAGCTGCGGGACGCGCACCCCAACACGGCGGTGATCGAGGCGGAGAGCGCGGACGGCAAGAAGCTGGTGATGCAGGCCTCGTCCATCGGCGGCGGGCGCATCATGGTGAACAAGCTGGACGGCATCGAGGTGAATTTCAACGGCACGTACAACACGCTGGTGATACGCAATCTGGACTACTACTCCTCGGAGGCGGCAGTGACGACCATACTGAGCCAGTTCCGCATCAACATCGCCAACATGAGTATGTACCGCCACAAGCGGGGCGGCGAGTCGCTGATGATCATTGAGGTGGATCAGCACATAAGCCCGGAGCAGGTGGCGTTTATCGGGCAGCTGCCGGGGATCGTGTCCCTGACGTACTACGACAAGGAGGTGGATGACGATGGCGCTGGATTCGATGAAGGAAATATTTGACCGCATGGCCGAGGAGGGCAAGCCCTTTTGGGAGATCGTGCTGGAGACGGACATGGAGGAGCGGCAGGTGTCGCGCAGTCAGTCCATGGCCAAGATGCTGACCATGTGGCAGGCGATGGTCGACGCGGCGGACAACTACACCGGGCGGCGGCGGTCTGTCAGCGGTCTGGTGGGCGGCGACGGCATGAAGATGCGGCAGTACAACTTCCGGGGCGAGGCCATGACCGGCGGGTACGTCAGCGAGGTCATCGCCGAGGCGCTGAGCATGGCGGAGAGCAACGCCTGCATGGGGCGCATCGTGGCCGCGCCTACGGCGGGGGCGTGCGGCGTGCTGCCGGCAGTGCTGCTGCCGCTGTGCAAGTACGAGGAATTGAGCCAGCATCAGCTTTTAGAGGCGCTGTATGTGGCCAGCGGCATCGGCGCGGTGATCGCCTATCGGGCGTGCATCGCCGGAGCGTCCGGCGGGTGTCAGGCGGAGATCGGCACGGCATCGGCCATGGCGGCGGGCGCGCTGGTGGCCCTGCGGGGCGGCGACGGACAGCAGATCGGCCACGCGGTGGCCATGGCGCTGAAGAACCTGATGGGGCTGATCTGCGACCCGGTGGCGGGGCTGGTGGAAGTGCCCTGCGTGAAGCGGAACGTGATCGGCGCGGTGAACGCCGTCAGCGTGGCGGACATGGCCATGGCGGGCATCACCAGTCAGATCCCGGTGGACGAGGTCATCGACGCCATGGGCGAGGTGGGCCGGAGGATGCCGGTGGAGTTCCGGGAGACGGCGCTGGGCGGCCTGGCCGCCACGCCCACGGGGCTGAACATCCAGGAGAAGATGCGTAAGGGCAGCTGAGAGGAGGCACTGGACATGATGCTGGACTTTCAGGCGGCGGAGGCCGCCGTTGTGCCGCACTTTAAGGGCGGCGAGGGACAGGCCGTCGTCCGCAAGGCGGTGGAGGACGGGATGGGGAAGATCCTGACGCTGGAGCTGCCGGCGGGGTCGTCCATCGGGCTGCACACCCATACAGGGAACTGCGAGGTCATCCACGTGCTGGCCGGGCGGGGCGTATGCCACGACGACGGCACGGAGGTGGCGCTGGAGGCGGGAATGACCCATTACTGCCCGGAGGGGCACACCCACGGCATCGACAACACCGGGGACGGGCCGCTGGTGCTGCTGGGGATACTGCCAAATGTGAAATAAGCGCAGGCGTAAAAAAACAGACCGCAGGGCGGTCTGTTTTTTCACACCTGCGATGGTTTTTCTTTTTATGCCTCCGGCGGGTTACTTTTGTCAATAGCGACAAAAGTAACCAAAAGCGCCATTCAAGGGGGAAGGGATTTCAATTTCCCTTCCCCCTTGAAAATCCCCCAACCTTGAAACGACCAAAAGGGAGGGGTCGCGACCCCTCCCTTTGGAAACCTCACCCCGGGGGTTTAGGCGATTATCAAATCGCGCCTTTGCCGCGAAGCGGCAAAGGTAGGTGGCGGCCAAGGGCCGCCATTTGATAATATCCTTGCCGTGAACCGTAGAGAAATGTGCGGCTTTGCATTTCAGGGCAAAAGCGGCAGCGGAAAGAGAAGCATAGACAATGCAATATTTAGGTGAAATTTGCATGGCACAGCGTTCGCGTGGTAGGGATAAGCAGGATAAGTGGCGGGTGAAGGCGCGTAAGGGATTTTCAAACCGCAGGTTTGAACGGCGTTTTTGGGTACTTTTGCCGCCGA